>NZ_JAPPRG010000002.1:617575-922612 GCF_026672515.1 Novosphingobium sp. SL115
TGGTGCCATCAGAACCGGTCACGATGTCCGTGTCTTTGAGGCCCTCGATCGCGCCCAATTCTCCCAAAGCTTCCAGTTCCGCCAACGCCTCCTCATCCAAAAACGGATCAGCCTTTGCCGCAGGTTTAACCGATGGAGCAGAAGATGAGGCGGGGGCGACAGGCGCAGCAGGCGGAGCAGGTGCCTTGGGCGAAACCGGCGGCACTGCGGGCATAGGCGGGACAATACCTTCATCCAGCACATCGACCAGCACATTCCCGGCCATGTCATGACGGATCTGAACGCCTGCCTTGCCATCGGTTCCGCGCACCGTCACGTTGTGCGTGGTGGTCGTTTCGGTTGTGTTGCTGCCGTTTGCACCATCATCCGGTTGATCCTGACTGATCCGTTCAATCATGCGCTGTTCGACCGGAGCAAAGGCCCACTGGTTCACCGCAGCCAATGCCAGCGCGGCAGGGAGCATGATGACCAGCGCGGCCGCAACCCGCGTTGACAGCGGCTTTGCATCAAACCGGCGCAACAGCGGCCAGCACGCCACCGTCACCACGATTCCGGCCAGTGTTACCAGCGCGCGCCGCCACAGAAGATCGGTAAAATCGCCCAGCTCCACCACCAGCCCGCGCAGGGTGATGAGCAGGAAATAGCATAGCCACATGGCAACGGCAGAAAGCACCACCTGCCGGGCCGGAACGCGCGGGATACCCGGATCAGTGTTCGCCATGGTCATGCCTACCAGCCTAAACACGAACCGCCCGACACACCATAACGGTGGTCGGGCGGATTGGGTTGTTTATCGGAAAATCGAATGGGTCGATTGCGCCTTCAGCATCCGCGAAAGGCTTTACATCACACCAGCAGACCTTCTTCCGCAATCTTCTTTTTCCACACCAGCGGGGCAAGCTGGTGGACGTTCTGGCCATCGCTGTCCACGGCCACGGTCACCGGCATGTCTTCGACGGTGAATTCGTAGATCGCTTCCATGCCAAGGTCCGCAAAGCCGACGACCTTGGCCTGCTTGATCGCGCGGGCGACAAGGTATGCCGCACCGCCCACTGCCATCAGATAGGCGCTCTTGTGGTTGGCGATGCTCTGGGTTGCCGCAGGGCCGCGTTCGGCTTTGCCGACGCTGGCCAGCAGGCCAAGGTCAAGCATCTGGTCGGAAAAGCTGTCCATGCGGGTGGCGGTGGTGGGGCCAGCCGGACCAACCACTTCTTCGCGCACCGGATCGACCGGGCCGACATAATAGATGACGCGGCCCTTGAAATCGACGGGAAGTTCCTCGCCCTTGGCCAGCATGTCCTTGATGCGCTTGTGCGCGGCATCGCGACCGGTCAGCATCTTGCCATTCAGCAGCAGGCGGTCGCCCGCCTTCCAGCCCTGTACATCTTCCGGCGTCAGCGTATCGAGGTTGACACGCTTGGCCGCTGAATCCGGCGCCCAGTGAACCTGCGGCCATTCGTCCAGCTTGGGCCGTTCCAGATAGCTTGGCCCCGAACCGTCGAGCGAGAAATGCGCATGGCGCGTGGCCGCGCAGTTGGGGATCATCGCCACCGGCTTGCCCGCAGCATGGCAGGGGGCATCCATGATCTTGACGTCAAGGATGGTGGACAGCCCGCCCAGCCCTTGCGCGCCGATACCCAGTGCATTGACCTTGTCGAAGATTTCGATGCGCATCTTCTCGATGTCGTTCTGGGGGCCGCGCTCTTTCAACTGAGCCATGTTGATCGGCTCCATCAGCGCCTTCTTGGCCAGCAGCACGCAATGTTCCGCCGTACCGCCAATGCCGATGCCCAGCATACCGGGGGGGCACCAGCCAGCGCCCATCTGCGGCAGCATTTCCACCACCCAGTCGACAATCGAATCACTGGGATTCATCATCTTGAACTTGGACTTGTTTTCGCTGCCGCCGCCTTTGGCAGCGACATCGACCACGACCTTGTTGCCCTTCACCATTTCGACGTGAAGCACGCAGGGCGTGTTGTCGCGGGTGTTGCGGCGGGTAAAGGCGGGATCGGCCAGCACCGATGCGCGCAGCTTGTTGTCCGGGTTGTTATAGGCGCGGCGCACGCCTTCATCGACCACGTCCTGAAGCGACAGTTCGCTGTCAAGGCGGCAATCCTGCCCCCATTCGATGAAGACGTTGACGATGCCGGTGTCCTGACAAATGGGACGATGCCCTTCGGCGCACATGCGGCTGTTGGTCAGGATCTGGGCGATGGCATCCTTGGCGGCAGGGCCTTGTTCGGCGTTATAGGCATCCCCCAACGCACGAATGTAATCCATCGGGTGGAAGTAGCTGATGTACTGCAGCGCATCCGCCACGCTATCGATCAGGTCCGCTTCCTTGATCGTTACCATTTCCGCCTTGATCGTTACCATTTCCGCCATCGTCGCCGATCTCCGTATAGCCAATCGCCAGCGCCGCTTGGGCCAATTGCCCGATTGTCGCAAGTGGGGGCGCATTACGCTGCAATTTGCGACAAGCAAATCCCTTGGAAAGGCCAATTCGATAATCTACAGGCGTTTGCAACAATGATTGCAGGTGCGCCCGGATTGCGGGTGCGCGCGTCAGGTAATGAGGGTTCAGATGACCGTGGTTGAAGATCGCCCGGCTGCAAGCGTCGGTGCTGCAACGGAATTTCAGGCTGCACGCCGCGCGATGATCGATAGCCAGCTTCGTGTCAGCGGGGTTAACACTCCCGGCGTGCTTGCTGCCTTCGCCGCCGTGGCGCGCGAAGACTTCGTGCCTGCCGAACGCCGCACGGTGGCATATGCTGACCGCGCCGTGCCGCTGGCCGATGGTACCGTGCTGGCTCCTGCACTGACGCATGGCCAGATGTTGGAAGCTGCAGCCCCCACCGGAACCGACAGTGTTCTGGTAATCGCCACCAACGGCTACCTTGCCGCGCTGACCGGCCAGTTGGCTGGCAACGTCACCTCCGCTGCCTCTGCGACACAGGCGCAGGACGGTCCGTTCTCGCTGATTCTGATCGACGGCGCGGTTGAAGTGCTGCCCGATTCGCTGGCGGACCTGCTGGCCGATGATGGCCGCGTGGTTACCGGCCTTGCCGAACGCGGCGTCACCCGCCTTGCCACGGCACGCAAGGCCAATGGCAAAGTGATCGCCACCGCGCTGGGCGATGCCGATTTCGCCATCCTGCCAGACTATGCCGCCCCCAAGGCGTGGAGCTTCTGAACCTTATGCCGAACAGAATGGCACCCCACAGAATGGGGCTACGCCTTGCGCTGACGGCGGGCGCCGCCCTGTGCGCCATTTCCCCTGCGCTGGCTGATGACCTGCGCGATGCCCTGACCGGGGCCTACACCACCAACCCCACGCTGCAGGCCGCCCGCGCCACGCAGCGCGCCACAGACGAAGGTGTTCCACTCGCCCGCGCCCGTGGGCTGCCCAGTCTCACAGGTCAGGCAAATTATACGCGCATCCTCAAGGCGAACCCAACATCGTTTCTGGTCACTGACTGGTCGGGCAACGTCGATGTGAATCTTGGCGTTCCGATCTATTCCGGTGGGTCGGTCAAGAACTCGATCCGCGCGGCCAAGACCCGCGTCGAGGCCGGGCAGGAAGACCTGCGCGCCACCGAATCAGGCGTGTTCAGCGAAGTCGTTGCGGCTTACATGGACGTGATCCGCGACGCGGCCATCGTCGGCCTAAACCGCAACAATGTCGAAGTGCTGCAAGTCAACCTCACGGCAACGAGCGACCGTTTCGAGATCGGTGACGTAACCCGCACCGACGTTGCGCAATCGAACTCACGCCTTGCACTGGCACGGGGCGACCAGCGCACCGCCGAAGTCAACCTGATGTCCAGCCGCGAACGCTATATTCAGGTGGTCGGCAAAGCGCCGGTCGATCTTGCGCCGCCACCCCCTCTGCCCGGCCTTCCCGCCACAGCAGACGATGCGGTCGATTTCGCACTTGAAAACAACCCCGATCTGATCGCGGCGCGCGAACGCAGCAAAGCCGCAGGCTATGATGTGAAGGTTGCCGATGCGGCCAAGAAACCCACACTTTCGTTGACCACCACCGGCAGCTATCAGGCGTTTCAGGGCACGTTTCCTGCCACCGGCCAGTCGCTCCGTCAGGGTGTGACCACCGGGCAGGCGGGCTTGAACCTTTCGGTGCCGCTGTTTCAGGGCGGCGGCCCTGCTGCACAGACCCGGCAGGCACAGGCGCGTGAATCTGCCGCGCTCGAACAGGAAATCGGGATCGAGCGGCAGGTCATCGCCTCGGTCCGTTCGGCCTATGCCTCGTGGCAGGGCGCGAACGAGATCATCACGATGAACCAGACCGCAGTCGATGCCGCCGCACTCAGCCTTGAAGGCGTGCGTGCGGAAAATACCGTGGGCAACCGCACCATCCTGAACATCCTTGATGCCGAACAGGAGCTGCTGCGGGCGCAGGTGCAGCTCGTGGCTGCGCGACGCAACGCCTATGTCGCCGGGTTCAACCTGCTGGCGGCCATGGGGCGTGCCGATGCTGAAGATCTGGGTCTTGATGGTGGTGCGCTGTATGATCCACAGATCAATTATGACCGGGTGAAGGACCGCATTTCTGACTGGGACCGTGATCCGCGTCCTGTCGCAGTATCGACGCGCACCGTTGACACGCCTGCGCAGGATGCGACAATCACACCCTCGCCGCGTCCATAAGAGAATCGGCAACAGGGGCAGTTGGGGTAACAGTTTCGATGCGTCAGGCCGGTGAACCGTCCGTCGAGGAGATCCTCGAATCGATCAAGAAGGTTATCGCACGCGACAACCGGCTTGAAGCCGCAGCGCGCGCCGATGTGGCTCCGCGCCCGCGTGCAGAACCCAGCCCTCGCCCCGCGCCGCAGCGCGCGGCAGAAGTGCTGGAACTGACCGAACCTGCCGAAGACGTAGCGGAAGAAACGGGCCATAGCGGGCTGATCGCCGATGCGGCAACTGCTTCAATGCGCGAATCGCTGGCCGCTTTGTCCATGCTGTCTCAGCCCGGCGTTGCGCCGCAAATCGTGCGGTCGGGCGAAACGTCGCTGGAAGGCATGGTGCGCGACATGCTGCGCCCGATGCTGGCGGAATGGCTGGAAAAGAACCTGCCTGCCATGGTGGAAAAGCTGGTGTCTGCAGAAATCGCCCGAATCGCGGGCAAGCGCGGCTGATTCGCTACCATATTTCCGGTTTGCTACGGACCTTTCCGCCGCTAATCCGGTTTCTATGAAAACTTTCTCGCTGCTCGCGGCGACGGCGCTTGCCGTTGCATTTGCCAGTCCCGCCCTTGCCCAGCAAGCCGCTCCGCTGTCCCCGCAAGATCTCGTCACGCTGAACCGCCTTGGCGGCACGGCGATCTCTGCCGATGGCACGCTGGTCGCCTATGTGGTCACCAGTACCGATCCGGTCAGCTATAAACGCACTCCGGCGCTGTGGGTCCGCCCCTCCGCCACCAAGGGACAACCGCGCCGCATCGACGTGGGTGGCAGCGTCAGCGATCCCGCCTTCGGGCCGGATGGTGCGCTCTATTTCCTATCAGACCGCAAGGTGGGTGACAGCGAACGGACCCAAGTGTGGAAGGTCAATCCAGACAGCGGTGTGCTGGCACAGGTCACCGCGTTCACCACCGATGTTTCAGGCTTCGAACTTTCTCCAAATGGCAAACGCATCGCCGTGTGGGGCGACATTGCCCGAACTTGCGCCACATTCGGCTGCGAAAGCGATGGCAACACCGCCCTGCCCGGCCCCGGCACAGGCCGCCATTATACCGATGGTGCAGGCTTTGTCCGCCATTGGGACGCATGGGAAACGCCCGGTAACTATAGTCGCGTCTTTGCTTTTGATCTTGGTGCTGATGGCAAAGCCAGCGGCAATGGTGTGGCGCTGGACGGTCCAGTCGGGACGCTGACCGGCGACAGCCCGAACAAGCCCTTTGGCGGCGGCGAAGACGTGGCGTGGGCCGCCGATTCGCAATCAGTGTTCTTCGTCGCCCGTCAGGCCGACCGGCACGAACCGACATCGACCAATCTGGACCTGTGGCAATCGAAGCTGGATGGCGCAGCACCGGTCAACCTGACGCCCGCCAACAAAGGCACCGACAACACCCCGGCCCCTTCGCCCGATGGCAAGTGGCTGGCATGGGCGGCGATGGCCCGTCCCGGTTATGAAGCCGATCAGCTTGTCGTCCAGTTGCTGAACCTGCAAACCGGCGAACGTCGTGCACTGACGCAAGGCTGGGATCGCTCGGTCACCTCGCTGGCATGGACGCCCGATTCCAAGGCGCTGATTGCCACGGCGGAAGATGTGCTGGATACTCCGGCGTTCCGCATAGATCCGGTCAGTGGCAAGGTTACCCGCCTTGTTCTGAATCCCGGCCGAGAAGGGCATATTGGCGCAGTGGTACCGCTGAAAGACGGACGCCTGCTGCACACCCGTGATTCGGTGGATGCTCCGGCGGAACTGTTCCTGACCAAGCCCGGCAAGGCAGGCACCCGGCTTACCGATGTCGCCGCCTCTGCCATCGGCACCCGCGCGCCAGTGGTGACTCAGCGGTTCAGCTTCAAGGGCGCAAACGGGGATACGGTCTGGGGACAGATCACCAAGCCGGAATGGGTCAAGGGTAAGATGCCCATGGTCTTCCTTGTCCACGGCGGGCCACAAGGATCTTTCAACGATAGCTGGTCCAACCGCTGGAACCCGCGCGTCTGGGCCAGCCAGGGCTATGCCGCTGTCACCGTCGATTTCCACGGATCGACCGGACACGGACAGGCATTTACCGATGCAATCAACCGCGATTGGGGCGGCAAGCCGTTGGAAGACCTGCAAAAAGGCTTTGCCGCCGCGGTCGCGCTGGACCCGCAAATCGATGGCGACAATGCTTGTGCGGCGGGCGCATCCTATGGCGGATACATGATGAACTGGATTGCCGGGCAATGGCCCGACCGGTTCAAATGCCTTGTCCAGCATGACGGCGTGTTTGACGCCCGCGCCATGGCCTATGAAACTGAAGAACTATGGTTCGACGAATGGGAACACGGCGGCCATCCCTATTACGAGGCACCGGAAGAGTTCGAAAAGTGGAACCCGGTGAACCACGTCACCAAGTGGAAGACGCCTATGCTGGTCATCACCGGCGAAAAGGACTTCCGCATTCCTTACACGCAAGGACTGGCGGCGTTCACCGCCCTGCAACGCCGGGGCGTGCCGTCCGAACTACTAGTCTTCCCGGATGAAAACCATTGGGTCTTGAAGCCGAAAAACTCGCTGCAGTGGCACCAGACCATTTTCAACTGGCTGGACCGCTACCTGCACAAGGGCGATAAAGGCGAATGAGCGTTTCGGAAAAGAAACTGACCAAGGCAGAACGGGTGCTGGCCAAGCTGGGTGGGTTTACCATGCAGCGCCACATCCTGATCTGCGCCGGGTCGGACAAGCACAAGTGTGCGCCTGAGGATGAAACCGAGGCAGCGTGGCACTACCTGAAAAAGCGTCTGTCCGAACTGGGACTTGGCGGCGATCAGGGCATCCTGCGTAACAAGGTAGGTTGTCTTCGGGTGTGCCTGATCGGCCCGGTGGCGGTCGTCTATCCTGACAACGTCTGGTATCATTCCTGCACCCCGCAAGTGCTGGAACGGATCATTCAGGAACATGTGATCGGTGGCGTGCCAGTGGAAGAATTCCGGCTGAAACCGCCAGTCCAGACCGATGCCCTGATCGAGGACGAAGACTGAAGCTTCACCCCGCCCTGTTCGCGCGATAGGCATTGGCCGCGCGCCGAATGTGGGTGTTGGCAATGGCGGCCGCCCAAGCCTCGTCACGCATCGCAAATGCGCTGACGAGGTCACGGTGGTCGCGCTGGCTTTGCTCCATGTCGGCGCGGGAATACTGTTCAGCCGTGCGATGAACCACGATCTGGCTGACCACGAAGCGCAGCAATTGCGCCAACCGTTCAGACTGCGCCGCAGCCAGAATCACCGCGTGGAAATGACGGTTACCTTCGACAAAGCCCGAAACATCCGGCCCGCCATCTGCCGCAATCGCCCGGTCGATGTGGTCACAATGCTTCTGCAATTCAGCCAGTTGTTCATCGGTGATGAACCGCGCCGCCCGCCCTGCGCAGTGGCCTTCCAGCATGGCGCGCAAGGTGAAGAGTTCTTCCTCGTCCTCATCCGACCATACCGGAACGAAAACGCGATTGGTGCCTGTCCGCTGTAGCAGCATTTCGGACACCAGTTCGGCAATCGCTTCGCGCACAGGTGTACGCGAAAGCCCGCAAAACTGGGCAAATTCGTCTTCCGGCACGAACTGACCCGCCGGAAAGTGTCCCGAAAGTATCCCGGTGCGAATCTTACGATAGGCTTCCTGCGAGGCCTTGGACACGAATGCTCCTTAAAATTGCGGGACAGGCAGTGATGCCCGCCCCGCGCATTCGAGCCTCAATCAGAACGAAGCGCCCAGTTCAACCCCGATCAACCGCCGCGCGCCGGGAGTAATAAACGACCCACCGAACTCGATGGCTGGGATCGCTTCGGAAATATACTGCCGGTCCAGCAGGTTGTCTGCAAACACCGCGATCCGGTAACGGGGAGTGGTAATACCGGCGCGCAGGTTCAGCACGCCAAAGGCATCGCGCTGTGCTACGTCAAAGCGGGCATTGCCGACCACGCCGGGCAGAGCCAACGCTGAAATTGGCAAAAGGCCCGAAAACAGCGTGGGTCGTTCCTGATCCTGCACCGAGTGGAACCAGGTTGGCCCGGTGATGCGGTAATCGGCGCGGAACAGCAGCTTGGCGTTATCACTCAATGGTGCGGTAATTTCGCTGCCAAGATTGATCGTCCAGTCTGCGGTGTAGGGGGACTTGTTCCCGACAGTATATGGGCGCGACCTGTTTTTCTTGATCTCGCTGTCGGTGACGTTGAACGAACCGAACACTTTCCAGCCATCCACGATCCGGCCCGAAAAGTTCGCTTCTGCCCCCTTGATGTCCACCCGGTCGATGTTCGACACCACTCGCAGCAGGCCAAAGCTGCCGACGAAGAATTCGAACAACTGCATGTCGGTGACGCGGGTGTAATAGGCCGCCAGATCATAAGTGATCCGCCCGTCCAGCACCTCGCCCTTCACGCCCGCTTCAAAGGCGCTGGATGTTTCCTTGCGATACTGGTCGTTGATGGTGACACCGGCATTGATGAACTGGTTGAAGTTCTGGTCCACAACGGCGGCGGAACCCTGATTGTTGAACCCGCCCGATTTGAAGCCGATGCCCCAGTTGGCATAAAGGTTCAGCGCATCGTTGGGATGGAAGCTGAGTGTGACTTTGGGCTGCAACTGCTTGAACGTGGCATTCTTTGGCGTGAACGGCCCGAATGCCAGCCCCGGATTGATCGGCCCGCCCGTGAACGGATCGACCGCGTTGGGCACCAGCGAACTGGCCGCGCGATCTTCAATGTCATAGCGCAGGGCAATGCCACCGCTGAACACATCGCTCGGCTTCCATTCGGCCGATCCGAATGCGGCATAGACATTGGTGCGGAACTTGTCGGCGAGCAGCAGCGAGGTCGGGTTGGTGCTGCCGGGCGCATTGTAAAGCTGCTTGATGACCCCCTGCCCGGTATCCGCCCCAAGGCTGACCCCAGTCTTGCGGTCGATGTGCAGGTAATAGGCGCCCAGTTGCCATGACAGCGGCCCGTCACTGTCAGACAACAGGCGCACTTCGGCGCTGTAATCGGTCTGTTCACGCAACTGGTATTGCGTGCCGTCACACGTCGTCGGGCTGTACGGGCCGAAGGTGGAACCAGTCGCAGGCGCAAAGATGAATGGCACCGGGATCTGCCCGATGAAACCGGGCTGGTTGACCGGGAACCCGGTCAGCGCCGCCGTGCTGGAAAAGCAGCTGCCCACCGAACTGTTCACCGCCGGATCAGCGTTCGAGATATAGCGGGCAAAGTCGGCCGATGTGCCGTCGGCCACCAGATCCTGCTTCACATCCGAATAAAGCGCCCACGCCACCAGCTTCATGCCGTTGCTGAATTCGTGGTCCAGCTTGGCCGAGACGTCGAAGCTTTCCTGATCGTTGGTGGCGCGAATGTTGTTGGAAAACGCAAAGGGGTGCTTGTTCACATCTTCATAGAACGCCGGATTCACCGCGCCAAACAGCGGCAGGTGGAACGCAGCATTGAACGGCAGCGATGCGCCGTGAAATTCGGAATAGCGAGCCTTTACGTCAAGCTGGGTGGACGTGCCACGCCCCACCATCACGCGCCCGTCGATGGCCCAGTTTTCCTTGTCGTCCACAGTCTTTGAATTGTTCAGGAAACTGTTGCGCCACCAGCCATCGGTGCTGAAGTAATAGCCCGACAGAACAAAGCCGACATTCTCGCCCAATGGCCCGGCGATATGTGCGGTCGCTTCATATGTGGCTTCGTTGGCATAAGATGCGCGCAACGCGCCGGTCAGCGTATCGGTGGGCTTCTGTGTCTGCAGCACGATCGCGCCAGCCGCTGCATTGCGACCATAAAGCGCGCCTTGCGGCCCTTTCAGCACTTCAACCTGGGTCAGCGTGCCCTGCGGCTGGTTCAATTGCGCGGTGTTGGTCTTCAATATGCCGTCAACCACCAGCGCGACCGAGCTTTCCGCATCGCGCGCACCGTTTATCCCGCGAATGTTGATCTGGGTGTCGCCCGCTTCGGCAGTGCCTGTCACGATGGTCACCCCCGGCGTAAGCTGGGCGAAATCCTCGGCCTTTGTCGCACCTGTGTTTTGCAGCGCCGTTGCAGTCAGCACTGCAACCGATGCCGGAACGTCCTGCAGCCTTTCGTTCTGACGGCGGGCGGTGACGATAATCGCGTCGCCATCATCTTCGGCGACACTATCCTGTGGCGCGTCCTGCGCCATGACGGGGGTGGCGGCGGCAAGCAGAAGCCCCAGCGCCGATGAATTCAGAAGCAAACGGCTGGCACGCATTCTCAAACCTCCCTGTTGGTTTGACGGTCTTCCGATATTTGTCCGGTGTGCGATCAGGCCTTATGTCCCCGCCTTGACGCACCCTTGCGAGATAGACAGCCTATTGTATACAAATGGCATCGGTCAAGGTGATTGGAATCGTGCCTCTATGGGCATGTTTCGGCCATCACACGTAGGCCCAACAATGATTTTGAATACCAATGCAGGATAGAACGATGATCCCGACAACACCCGGCGCGATCACTTTCGTCGAAGTCGGCCCGCGCGACGGGTTGCAGAACGAAAAGACGCTCGTGTCCACTGCGGACAAGCTTGAACTGATCCGCCGCAGCATCGACGCGGGTGCCCGCCGGATCGAGGTGACAAGCTTCGTCAATCCCAAGCGCGTGCCGCAGATGGCCGATGCCGACGATGTTTGCGCAGCGCTTCCTCAGACAGAAGGCGTCAGCTACATCGGCCTCGTGCTCAACGCACGCGGCGCGGAACGCGCCATTGCCACCGGCACCCTGCACGAACTGGGGGCGGTCTGCGTGGCGAGCGACCGCTTCGCCATGGCAAACCAGGGTCAGACCAGCGACGAATCGGTCGATTCGGCCAAGGCCATTGTCGCCATGGCCCAAGCCGCAGGGCTGAAGGGCCAGGTCACCATCGGCGCATCCTTTGGCTGTCCGTTCGAAGGTGAGGTGAGCGAGGATCGCGTCGTAGCCATGGCCACCCGGCTTGCCGCCGCGAACCCTATCGAGATCGGCCTTGCCGACACCATCGGCGTGGCAGACCCTGCCCACGTCGCGCGGCTTGTCGCCCGCGTAGTGGAAGCCGTTGGCCCGATCCCGGTTCGCGTCCACTTCCACAACACCCGTGGCACCGGCATCGCCAATGTCTGGGCCGCGGTTCAGGCCGGCGCCAGCGTGGTCGATGCGGCATTGGGCGGGCTTGGCGGCTGTCCCTTTGCGCCGGGCGCCGCGGGCAATGTGGCCAGCGAAGACGTGGTCTATATGCTGGGGCGTGCAGGCGTGAACACCGGCATGGACCTTGGCAAGCTGGTCGAGGCCAACCACTGGCTGGCCAAGGTCATGGACCGCAAACTGCCCGCCATGGTCGCGCAAGCACCTGCATTTCCTTTCATCCAGACAGCCTGACAGAGTGATCCAGATGCCAGAAACTTCACAGAACTCCGCATCTTCCCAAAACCCCGGCGCACTTCGCAATATCCGCGTGGTTGAATTGGGCCAGCTTCTGGCAGGGCCGTTCTGCGGTCAGTTGCTGGGCGATATGGGCGCCGATGTCATCAAGGTGGAACCACCCGTAACCGGCGATCCCATGCGCGACTGGGGGCTGGGTTCGGAAAAGGTGCAGTGGGAAGTGATCGCCCGTAACAAGCGGTCGGTCAGCGCCAACCTGCGCGTGCCCGAAGGGCAGGCGCTGGTGCGCAAGCTGATCGCCCATGCCGATGTGCTGATCGAGAATTTCAAGCCCGGCACCATGGAAAAGTGGGGCCTTGGGCCGGATGTGCTGCTGGCCGAACAGCCTGGTCTGATTATCGCGCGCATGTCAGGCTATGGCCAGACCGGTCCCTATTCCGACCGCGCCGGGTTTGGCGGGATTGGCGAAGCGATGGGCGGCTGGCGCTATATCGTGGGTGAACCTGACCGCGCCCCTAGCCGCATGGGTGTTTCGATCGGCGATACGCTGACCGCGACTTATGGCTGTATGGGCGTGCTGGCTGCACTGCATGAACGCGGGCAGACCGGACGCGGACAGGTGATCGACGCCGCGCTGTATGAATCGGTGCTGCAGGTGATGGAAGGGCTGGTCCCCGAATATGACCGCACCGGCTATATCCGCGAACGGTCGGGATCAGTGTTGAAAGGCATTGCTCCGTCGAACGTCTATTCGTGCAAGGATGGCGAATTCATGATCGGCGCGAACAAGGATTCGCTGTGGAAGCGCCTTGCCGAAGCCATGGGCCGACCTGAACTGGGCGACGATCCGCGCTATGCCACGCACCTTGCGCGCGGCGAAAATCAGGATGAGCTCGACGCGCTCATCAACGACTGGACGAAAACGCTGACCATCGAACAGGTCGATGGACTGATGATCGAATATTCGATTCCCGCAGGCCGCGTCTATCGCGCGCCCGACATGCTGGCAGACCCGCACTTTCAGGCGCGCGAAGCCATCATCGAGGTGGAAACCGAACGCTATGGCGCGCTCAAGATGCAGTCGAGCTTTCCCAAGCTGTCGTTGACGCCGGGCACCGTGCGCCGCCCTGCCCCGTCAAAGGTAGGCCAGCACAATGTCGAAGTGTATGGCGAGCTGCTGGGTCTTGGCGAAGCAGAACTGGCCGAAATGACCGGCAAGGGCGTGATCTGACGCGCCCCTGCCGGCAATGTTTCACGTGAAAAAAGCTGGGTTTCTTACTTGAAGCCCAGCTTTTTCATGTAGTTGGCGCTACCAGTAATGGCCACCATCAGGTCGTCGGCACGGTCCTGCTCGACAAAGAAGTGTTCCACGCCTGAATCCTGCGCCGCTGCGATGATTCCCGCCATGTCCAGCGAACCGTCACCCAGATAGGTCAGGTGGGGGAACATCGAAATCCAGTCTGATGATCCGCCGCCATCGCCTGCAAAGCGGTGATTACCCTTCATGTCTTTCAGATGCATCATCCGATAGCGCCCCTTGTAGCGCGCCAGATAGGCCTTCGGATCGGCCCCGCCCGCCGTGGTCCAGTAGGTATCCATTTCAAGGAACACACGCGCAGGGTCGGTCGCGTCCAGCAGCGTATCGAGCGGCACCTTGCCCTCCACCGGTGCCAGCCCGTAACCGTGGTTGTGATAGGCAAAGCGCACGCCGTGCCGCGCGGCATCCTCACCCACCTTGTTGAAGATGTCTGCCGCACGCTTGTAATCATCAAATGTCTGGCGCTGGTCCGCAGGAAGGCTGGGCAGCGTCACATAAGTCGCGCCAAGGGCATGGGCCGCTTCGGCAAGCTCTCCCATGCGGGTTTGCAGCGTGAACAGGTCGGTGTGCATGGATGGCACCCGCAACCCGTGGCTGGCGAAGATCGCCTTCACCCGGTCAATCGGCAATCCAAAGAAGCCACTGCCCGAAAAGCCGAGGCTGGGCGTTACCGCCTTCCAGTTTTCAATTTGGCGCGGGTCGCTGAACGTATACGGCCCATAGGTTTCCAGCTCGCGGTAACCCAAGCCCGCCAGCATCGCGATGGTGCCTTCGAAATCGGCACTCAGCATCTTGGCGACGGACCATAGCTGGATGCCGAAGCGGCGTTCCGATTCAAGCGCCAGCGAAGGCCGCGCGGCCAGCGCGCAGCCGATCATCGAGGCCATGCCTGCACTGGCAAGGAAATTGCGGCGGTTCATGCTTTCAGTCTCCCGGTCACGCGCATTGTCTTGCGCTGTCGGAATGACTTTGCACTTACCTTCGCTGCCCGGTCAACCCTGCGTTACCGCAGGAATGCCAGCGCCTTATCCGCCATCTGCGTGCTTTCAGGCTTCAGCCTGCTCGCGTTCGATCTCGCGCCAGCCGATGTCGCGGCGGCAGAAACCTTCAGGAAAGCTGATCGCGTCGACCGCCGCATAGGCCGCATCGCGCGCGGCTTTCACGCTCGGCCCCTTTGCCGTCACGTTCAGCACGCGCCCGCCACTGGCTGCCAGCACGCCATCGCCCGAAAGCGCGGTGCCCGCATGGAACACCTTGGCTCCAGTCGCTTCAGCTGCCGGGATATGGTCAATCCGCCCGCCCTTTTTCGGTGTGCCCGGATAGCCTTCGGCCGCCATGACCACAGTCATCGCCACGTCACCCGAAAAGCGCGGAGGCTGAATGCTCGACAGCTTGTTGTCAGCGCAAGCCAGCAGCAATTCGACCAGATCAGTTTCCAACCGCATCATCAGCACCTGACATTCAGGATCGCCAAAACGCGCGTTGTATTCGATCAGCTTCGGTCCCTGCTCGGTCAGCATCAGCCCGGCATAGAGCACGCCCGAATAGGGCATGCCTTCATCCGCCATGGCCTTGACCGTGGGGGCAATGATCTGCGCCAGCGCCTGCGCTTCCAGTTCAGGCGTCAGCACCCGTGCCGGGCTGTAGGCGCCCATGCCGCCGGTGTTTGGCCCGGTATCGCCATCGCCCACGCGCTTATGGTCCTGCGCCGATGCGAACGGCACGATGGTTGCGCCATCGGTCAGGGCAAAGAAGCTTGCTTCCTCGCCGGTCAGGAATTCCTCGACCACCACTTCGGCCCCGGCAGACCCGAACGCGCCATCGAACATGTCGTCCACAGCGGCCTGCGCTTCATCCATGGTCATCGCCACGACCACGCCCTTGCCTGCGGCAAGGCCATCAGCCTTGATCACTACGGGAGCACCAAATTCGGCCAGCGCCGCACGCGCTTCTTCCAGCGATTTTGCCCGCACATACCCGGCGGTGGGGATATTGGCGCGCGTGCACAGATCCTTGGTAAAACCCTTCGACCCTTCAAGCTGGGCCGCAACCCGGCTTGGCCCAAACACCGAAAAGCCTGCTGCGCGCAGCGAATCGGTCAATCCATCCACCAGCGGCGCTTCCGGGCCAACCACGATCAGGCCAATGCGGTTCGTCTCGCAAAAGGTCACCACGGCGGCATGATCGGTCAGGTCCAGCGTCACGATCTGGGCATGATCGGCAATGCCGGGATTGCCGGGCGCGGCATAGAGCTTGCCCGTCAGCGGCGATTGGGCCAATTTCCACGCCAGCGCATGTTCGCGCCCACCCGATCCCAGCAGCAGGATATTCATGGCTTTCCCTTCCGCGCCCTACGACGATGACGATAATAATGGCGCGCTCCTAGCGAGGGAATCGGCTGGCGACAACGCTCCGGCCCTTTCCATCTCCGAGATTTCCGCGCTGTTGAAGCGCACGGTCGAAGATCGCTTTGGCTTCGTGCGCGTGCGCGGCGAACTTTCCGGGGTAAAGCGGGCCGCCTCCGGCCACCTCTATTGCTCGCTGAAGGATGAGAACGCCCGGCTGGATGGGGTGATGTGGCGCGGCAATGCCCAGCGGCTGGGCTTCCGCCCGGAAGACGGCGCAGAAGTGATCGCCACCGGCAAGCTCACCACCTATCCTGGCCGCTCCAACTATCAGCTTGTGATCGATCGCATGGAGATTGCCGGCGAAGGCGCGCTGCTGGCGCTGCTGGCCAAGCTGAAAGCGCGGCTTGAAGCCGAGGGGCTGTTCGACCCTGCGCGCAAGAAGGCCCTGCCCTTCCTGCCGCGCGTCATCGGGGTGGTCACCTCGCCCACCGGCGCGGTGATCCGCGATATCCTCCACCGCCTGTCCGACCGCTTCCCCAGCCGCGTGATCATCTGGCCGGTGCTGGTGCAGGGGCAGGGCGCGGGCGCGCAGGTGGCCAATGCCGTGCGCGGCTTCTCGGCCCTGCCCGCCGATGGCCCCATCCCCCGCCCCGATCTGCTGATCGTGGCGCGCGGCGGCGGTTCCATCGAAGACCTGTGGTGCTTCAACGAAGAAGACGTTGTCCGCGCCGTGGCGGATTGCACCATCCCCATCATCAGCGCGGTCGGCCACGAAACGGACACCACCTTGTGCGATTTCGCCGCAGACCTGCGCGCGCCCACGCCCACCGCCGCTGCTGAACTAGCCGTGCCGGTGCAGGCAGAACTTGCTGCCTTCGTGGCCGATCTCAACGCTCGTCAGCGCCGGGCGCTCGCCCGCCAGCTTTCGCAGGCAAAGGAACGCCTTGAAGCGCGCAGCCAACGTCTGCCCCAGCCGCAGACCTTGCTGCAAGGGCAGGCGCAACGGCTTGATGATCTGGGCGAACGCCTGCGCCGTGCCTTGGTCCACCGCACTGAAATTGCCGGATCGCAACTTGCCCGCCATGCCGGTGCCCTGCGCCCTGCCCTGCTCACCGCACGCGTTGATCGGGAACGCGAACGCCTTGCCGCACGCCGGTTGCGCCCTGAGCTCCTGCTACAACGGATCGATCATGCGCGCGGCAAAGTCGATGCGCTCGATCGCCTGCGCCGTTCGCTCGACCCCAAGGCCCCGCTGCAGCGCGGTTATGTGCTGGTCACCGCGCCCGATGGCCATGTGGTTCGCACGCGCGAAGATGCTGCCGCCCGACCTGCATTGCGGCTCGAATTTGCTGACGGAACGCTGGATGTAGTTACAGAAGGCACTGCGTCTGTTGCCGCTGCGCCAGCGCGGCCTGCCCCCAAACCGCGTCCGTCTGCCCGCCCACCGGGCCAACAGGAATTGTTCTGAACGTCCTCTAACGCTACATAGGCGTCATGTTGATGTCCCAATCCGGTCGCCTCGCGCGCATGCACTACCTTCCCGGCAGCCTTCGTCAGCTTTCCGGCGGCGATCACGTTATCTGCGCAGTGTCGGGTGAAAACATCCCGCTCGACATGCTGCGCTATTGGTGCGCGGTGCGGCAGGAAGCCTATGCCAGCGCGGAAATCTCCACCCGCCGCCATCTCGAAGGCTGACCACCAGCGCGCGATGACCGACCGCAGAACTTTCCTGATCGGCTCTACCTCAACCCTTGCCACGCTGTCGTTCGGCAATACCGCTGCAAAGCCACCAATCACGGTCGAACCCGGCGCACAATTGACCCAGGGGGGCTGGCTGCGGGGCCGTGTGCGGGCCGGAGTTTCCGCGCTGACGCTAGATGGCAAGAGCGTACCATTTGCGCCTGACGGCCTGTTCCTGATCGCGTTTGATCGCGATGCCGCGCTGGCCAGCAAACTGGTTGCCACCATGCCTGGCGCAGCGCCCGCCACGCTGGACCTGACGCTGGTGCCGCGATCATGGCAGATCGAACATATCAATGCCGCGCGTCGGCCGGGCGGCGTGCCGTCCGATGCGTTCCTTGCCATTCGCAAGCCTGAACTTGCCCGCATTGCCGCCGCCCGCGCGCTGGATACCGGCGCGCAAGGTTGGCGGCAAAGCTTTGTCCGCCCTGTCGCCGGGCGCTTTTCCGGTCGTTTCGGATCGCAGCGCATCTATCGGGGCGAGCCGGGCGCCTATCATTCAGGGCTGGATATTGCTGGCGGCGAAGGCACGGCTTTTGTTGCGCCCGCTGATGGAACGGTGATTCTTGCTGCGCAGACCGCGTTCAGTCTGGAAGGGCACCTGCTGATGCTGGACCATGGCATGGGCCTGAACAGCGCCTTCCTGCATTGTTCGGCGCTGCTGGTATCAGAAGGCGCGCAGGTTGTGCGTGGACAGCCGATTGGCCGCATCGGCCACACCGGGCGCGCAACCGGACCGCATCTGCACTGGTCGATCAAGTGGCGCGAACACCGCCTGGACCCGCTGCTTTTCCTTCCGGCCTGATTTCCCAATACGCCAACTGGCGCACAATTCCGGTTAGCAGAACGATTGTGCGGAACGTGCAACTGGATATTGCCTTGCACAAATAGTATCAGACGCAACCCGTTTTGGACCTGAAATTGCCCCTTGTTTCAAAGGAAACCGTCACCTTTGAAATTAATGGCAAGTGAACCCGGCCCAAGTGTAATTTCCATGCATCACCTCTAAGCGCCCGGAATCTCTGGCCTACGGACCTGCCCCAAAGACAGTGTGGCAGTTTTGATACACGTGTTTCGGATTCATTTCACAACTGACATTCCTGTTTTGAAGGACCGGCGCATTTCCGCCAAACAGGCTCATCTTTCTCCGTTCGTCCGGGGGCACAGCCATTTGTGTTTACGCAAATGCAACGTGCGGGACGGAAGGAGAAGTGCTTGCGGCCAGCTTTTCAGGGGGGCGCAGGCGGACAGGACAAAAGGGACTGGACAACGTGAACATCAAAACTTTCTCTGCGCTCCGTGCGAGCGCCGCGCCGCTGGCGCTGGTCGTTGCGGGCATCACCGCATCGGCCGCCTTCGTCGCGCCCGCAATGGCGCAGGACGTTACCGCAGCTAACCTTTCGGGCACCGTGGTCGACGATTCAGGCAAGGCTGTTTCGGGCGCCATGGTCGAAGTCACCTCGATTGATCGTGGCTCTACCCGCACCACCACCACCTCGGCTAACGGCACGTTCTCGCTGCCTGGTATGCAGGTCGGCACCTACAACGTGACCGTCATGGCGGATGGTTATACCACCACCCGCAGCGAAAACGTGCGCGTTGGTTTGGGCGGTAACAACTACGACTTCACTGTGTCGAGCGAAGCGCCGGCTACCGGCGAAATCGTCGTTCGCGGCGCGCCTGTCCGCAAGGTCGATTTTTCGGGTACTGCCACCGGCATCGTCTTCGACGTGCAGAAGGTTGCCGAAACCGTTCCTGTTGGCCGTTCGATCGAAGCCATCCAGCTTCTGACCCCGCAGGTTACCTCGGGCGATACCGCGTTTGGCGGCGTTTCGATTGCCGGTTCGTCGGTTGCCGAAAACGTCTACTACATCAACGGCATGAACATCACGAACTTCCGTACCTTCGTGGGCGGAACCACCGTACCGTTCGAATTCTACGACCAGATTCAGGTCAAGACCGGCGGCTATCAGGCTGAATTCGGCCGCAATACGGGTGGTGCTGTAATCGCGCTGACCCGTTCGGGTTCGAACACCTTCCATGGCGGTTTCAACGTCTATTACCAGCCGGAATGGGGCTACGAACAGGCACCGGATACTTACGCGCAACAGAACAGCAAGGACAAGCGCGAAGTCATCGAAGGCAATATCTGGGCATCGGGTCCGATCATCAAGGACCGGCTGTTCTTCTTCGGCTTCTTCAACCCGCGTCACTACTCGCAGACCGACGTGGCAGACAATGGCGACGTCACCACGCGCGTCATCAAGGACCCGTTTTACGGCGGTAAGGTCGACCTGAACCTGTTTGACGGTCACCGCGTTGAGGCCACCTACTTCAACGACAGCCAGAACGAAGATGTGGAACTGAACGGTTCGCCGACGACCAACTATTCCGGCGGTTCGAACTACATCGTCAAGTACACCGGCGCGTTCACCGATTGGTTCACCCTGTCGGCGCTCTATGGCAAATCGAAGTTCAACCAGACCTCAGCTGGTGCGGACGACTCAACGCCTTACGTGCTCGATGGCCGTACCGGCGTGCTCAACTATATCGCGGGTAACCCGGCAGGCACCATCGATACCGGTCGCGACCAGCGCACCAACTATCGTATCGACGCCGATCTCAGCTTCACGCTGTTGGGTGAACACAACCTGCGCGCCGGTTGGGATCTTGAAAAGCTGCAGGCTGACAACTTCACCATCTATTCGGGCGGGACGTACAATCGCTACTACCGTTCGGGTGCAAGCGGTGCGCTGAGTGGCTTGATTGCGCCGAACACCGACTACGTCCGCGTGCGCACGCTCAATTCGGGCGGCAGCTTCCAGTCGGAAAACACGGCGTTCTACATTCAGGACAGCTGGGACGTCACCGATCGCGTCAATCTGTCGATCGGCGTTCGTAACGACAAGTTCGTGAACAAGGACGGCCTTGGCGCGCCCTTCACCGAACTGAAGAACCAGTGGGCGCCGCGCCTGGGTATCAACTTCGACCCCACCGGTGACAAGACCGCCCGTATCTCGGCCTTCTATGGCCGTTACTACCTGCCGGTTGCTGCAAACACCAACATCCGTCTCGCTGGTTCGGAAACCTTCCTGCAAGATTGGTACTCACTGCCTACCGGCGCTGGTGGTGTTTACAGCGGCGACCTTATCAACCCGACGCTTGGCACCAAGGTTCTTGCCGAAGTTCTTTCGCCGGGCGGCGTTTCCGACCCGTCGACGCTGGTTTCGAAGAATATCAAGCCGCAGTACCTGGATGAATTCATCGTCGGTGGTGAATACAACTTCCCCAACCGCATGAAGATTTCGGCCAACTTCACCTATCGCAAGCTGGGTGCGGTGCTGGAAGACGTCGATCTTGACGGCAGCGGAAACTACGATTCGGTGATCGCGGCGTTCTGCGCCACGCAAAGCCAGTCGTGGTGCAACGGCACCTCGGTTCCGACCATCGGCAGCGGCGGTTACGTGCTGATGAACCCCGGCAAGGATTTGATCGTCAACGTATCGGATGACGATGGCAACCTGCATGAAATCACCATGCCGGCCTCGTTTATCGGCCTGCCTGAAGCAAAGCGCACCTATTGGGCCGCTGAACTGAAGTGGGAACGTCCGTTCGAAAACGGTTGGGGCCTTACCGCCAGCTACGTCTGGTCGCGTTCGAAGGGCAACTATGAAGGCGGCGTGAAGTCGGACAACGGTCAGGACGATACCGGCCTGACGCAGGACTTCGACGAAATCGGCTGGGTTGATGGTTCGAATGGCTACCTGCCGAACCACCGCGAACACACCTTCAAGGTGTTTGGTAACTGGAAGCCCACGGATCGCTGGAATCTTGGCTTCAATGCCCTGATCCAGTCACCGCGCAAGTTTGGCTGCATTGGCACCTATTCTGTGGGTGATGGTCGCGCGACCGATACGCTTGCCAGCTCGTGGTATTGCGATGCGCAGATTGCTGCAGGCAATATCGACGGTACCTTGGGTAAGCCGGTGGGCCGTGGCAACGTGTTCAGCAGCGACTGGAACAAGCGCGTCGACCTGAGCTTTGCCTACACCATCCCGATGGAATCCATCGCTGGTGGCATCACGCTGCGCGCCGACGTGTTCAACGTTTTCAACTTCAAGAGCAAGCTCGACTTCAACGAGTTCGGCGATCTTGACGACGTTGACACCATCAACCCGAACTATCGCGCGGTCACAGGTTACCAAGTCCCGCGTTACTTCCGCTTCGGCGTCTCGGCGAACTTCTAAGGTTCGCTCCGGACAACCGGAACAAGATTGGGGCGGTTCCTTCGGGAGCCGCCCTTTTCTTATGGGCCCTGCCTTATGGATGCAGGGGCAGAATATTGGCCATGGCACCATCTTGGTGCGCGGATGCCGCGCAGCACGAATGCGCCCGCAATGACATTGCAGGCTGACACCAAGTAGCAGTCAAAGAAATCAGATCAGGGGCGTGCGCCCGCCGCTCCGGTGGTGTTCTGTACGTTCAGATATCTGCAAGGGCGCTACCACGCGCGCCAGTTCATCCAGCTTGAAGGTCTGTTCGAACAGCAGGCCATAGCGCGGGTGGCTGCGCCAGCGGACCTTGGCATAGATCGGCGGAAAGGCGCTGGTTTCAATCCGCACCAGTTCGTTCATCAGCAGCCACTTGTCGCATTCGACACAGGCACCCTGCTGCGAAATATCCTGAAATGCCACACGCACCGCTTCACCGCCGGAATGGACTATACCATCAAGATGGATGCGCAATCGCACTTGGCGCTTGGGGAACGCGCCATGGCTTTCATCGAGCAGCCGTTCAACATCGACCGAATCGAGAAATCGGAAGCCGACATACTCGCCTTCAGACCACACCATCTCTACCGGATAGCGATCGCCATTGCTCATTTCGATCTTGAAGGTGCGGCAGGCGGGCAGCGGATTGAACAGGCGGATCTTGATTCCGCTGGCCGAAGCATCGCGAATCACGCAGAGAAACTCGGCGTTATCGTCCAGAATCAGCTTGGCTGCGCGAATCAACAGGGTGAACCGGGGCGCGGAACGCTTGTCCGCCAGCCCCGATTCGCCCGATGCGCTTGCGCCGGAACTGCCGGGCGGAAACTGATCTCCTGTCTGGGCCAAGCCCTGTCCCCTGGACGTGCGGTCCCCACGACCGGGACGCACGCCATATGCCCGATCAACCGCAGTCTATGAGAAGAAGTCCTACCGTGTAGTTACCAGAATCGAAACAATTCAAATTTTTCTCATTCAATCAGTGACTTTTAATATTAGCGCGGTGCGCACCGATTCCCACGGCACCAATTTGAAGTTCTGTGCCGATGGTGCATTGTCACCATCTTGGGCGACGAATAGTCCTTCGGAAAAACCAGCACCGAAATCACCCAGTATCAGTTCGATACCATCTGTCTCACTTGTTGCGCCAAACTCGCCTGCTGCAATACGGAACCGGCCTGCAGGTGCTGCCGTCTTCAGATCGAACAGGGCATAGGCGTTGTCGCCCTGGCTCGACGCCACCAGCCAGCCGCCGTCAGCGCCTTGTGGTGCCAGAGCAAGGCCTTCGACATCATCCACCAGCCCCTTGTCCGGGCCGACCATGGCAAAGGCCGCTGCTGTCAGCGCCGCGCTGCGCAGATCCACCCGCCAGATGCCAACATCTTCTTCGGCCACGTAGAGCGTGCCAGTGCGGTCATCCACAACACAGCCTTCGGACTGGGTGGCAAACTTCACCTTGCGCAGGAATTGAGCCTGCACAGCGCCGCCCTGTTCCATCAGCGCGCTTTCCGCCACCGTGCCGTCCTTGAGCACGACATAGGCTCGCGCCAGCTCGCCTGAGCCCATCCCTGCGCCCATACAGAAGCCATAAGCCTCTGCCGGGCCATGGCCTGCAGGGAGAAATGTTTGCGCGCCCAGTGCGCTCAGCTTGCCCGTGGTGCCGTCCAGCCGGAACAGCGCGATCTTCGGGTTGGCGCGGTCGGAGCGGTCGCTGGCAGCCACCAGAATCATGCCCGGTCGCACTTCGCGCAAGTCAACATTGTTGAGCAGACCCGCAGCGATGAAATCGCGTACTTTGCCGTCAAGACCATAAGCATAAAGCCCGGCCTTCTTGTCAGTGCCCACGATCAGGCTGGCGGCGGGATTGGCGGCGTTGCGCCAGATTGCCGGATCATCGGCCGCGTCGGCAGCAGCAGTGCCCACCGGTGTCGTCTCGGCAATGGCCGCAACATCGACCGCCGGATAGAACGGGCGCGGCGGTGTTGGCACGCCAGCGCAAGCGGACAGTGCAAGGGCCGGGAGCAATGCTCCCAGCCCGAACACCTTGTTTGCAACGCGGTCAGCCATCAGAACGCATACCGTGCGACAATCTGGAACACCGGGCCGGCTTCTTCGGACTCCAGTTCGTATTCGTCAAAGTTGCGGGCAACCTGATCGCCGGTGGTGGCGAACTTGTTGAACACTTCGTCCTTGCTGCCGTTCAGCAGGTTCGAACCCACCGCGCGGATGGTGAAGCTTTTACCGATGCGCTTTTCGACGAAGATTTCCAGATCCGCGCCGTAGGTCGTGGTCACTTCCTCGCCCACGGTGCGGTCATAGGCGCTACCCTGCTTGCGATAGGTCGCACCGAACGATGCGCCGACGCTGGGCAGGTTCTGGATCAGGCCAAAGTTGTAGACATACTTCGACTGGCCGTTGAACCGGCGGCTGCCGAATTCGTCACGGATCGAGCTGTCGATCAGGCCAAGGTTACCGAAAATGCCGGTGTCGGGCAGGCCGATAAAGCCAAGGTCAGCCGAAAGGTCAAACTCGATCCCCCAGACCTTGCCGTCACCCACGTTGCGCGGCTGATAGACAAAAGTGCCTTCGCCTTCGGAACCTTCAACGCCGGTGTTGGTCATTTCGACCAGATCCTGGATCTTGCGATAGAACACGTTGACGCCAACCACACCGGTGCGGCCCAGCTTGTGTTCATAGCCCAGGTCGCCGCCCCAGGCGGTTTCCGGACGCAGGGCGGTGTTACCCAGCAGGTCGTTGTCGCCCAGTTCCGCTTCCAGCAGCGCAGGCGAGATATAATCGAAGCGTGGACGGCGCACGGTGCGCGCAGCCGATGCGGTCAGACGGCCATCGCCCAGTTCCACCTTGACCGAAGCCGAGGGCAGCAGGAAGTCATACTTGATGCGGGTTTGCGCCTGCGCAGCGGCAACCGTCTGATCGTTGATAATCGCCGAAGTATTTTCCCAGCGCACACCCGCTTCGAATTTCACCGGACCGCTCTTGCCTTCGACCAGTGCATAAAGGTCGTTACGGTCCTCTTCAATGGTGTTGAGGTTGCCTGGTTCATAATCCCTTGCACCGAATGCGGTCGCATATTCGTCCGGCCCGTTGGTGAACTGGTTGTAGCCGGCCAGCGTGGCGCGCGAGACATTGAAGCGATTGCGCACGGTCGAAATATCGGTGCTGCGATCCTTGCCCTGGGCAAAGCCGCCCACAGCAAAGTTCACCGCATCGTTCAGGCGGAAGGTCTGTTCAAGCTGCACCACGACTTCTTCATCGCGCACATGCGATACGGTGAAATCACCGGTGTAGCGCGGGGTGGAGCGGTCGAATTCGATCTCGTGTTCGTATTCGTCCTGCTTGTCTTCGAAGCGGGCAAAGCTGACCTTGATCGTGGTCTTGCCCGGTCCCCATTCCTTTTCAAACTTGCTCGAAAGCGCCCAGCTTTCCTGGCGGATGAACAGCGGGTTATAGTTGTCGTAGGTCAGGTTGCCGTCGGCATTGATGCGGATCGGGCCGGTGGTCGAGGTAACATCGTCATAGCCCGAAGACCGTTCGATCTGGTCGCGATCGGTGCGGACATAGTTCCCGGCGATTTCGAACTTGTTCTCGCCGTCGTCATAGGCCCAGCTCAGGTTACCGGCATAGTCGGTGCCATTGCGGGTATCGGCCTGGTCTTCGCGATCGACAAAATCTTCCGTCGCATAATCAGGGTTGTTTTCCGGCGAATCCGAATAACGCAGGCTGGACTTCTTCTTGGGGTTGTAACGTCCCTGCACGTTGGCACCCACCAGCAGGCGGCCCGGCCCAAGCGCGCCGCCGTAATATAGACCGCCCGAAGGTTTGATCTCACCATCATCGAATACCAACGCGCCGCCGCGCACATAGCCGCCATCCATGGTCAGTGCATCGCGCAACACGATGTTGAGCGTGCCCGCCACAGCGTCGCCAGTGCGACGGGCAGAGTTGGAGCGCACGATTTCCACTTGCTTGACCAGTTCGGCGGGAATGCGGTCGAGGAAGAACGAACGATCGGCGTTGGAGCCGGGGATGCGATCGCCGTTGATAAGGATCTGGGTGTAGCCCGGATCAAGCCCGCGCAGCCGTGCACCGTCCGATTCGAGCACGTCCGAAAGGAATGTCACAGAAGGCACGCGCTTGAGCGCGTCGCCTGCGGTCAGCGGTTCGAAACGACGAAAGTATTCTTCGTCATAGACCAGCTTGGGTTCGGCTTCGTCGCTGTGATTGCGGAAACCGATTGAACCCTGCACCACGATTTCGCGAGCAGTACGAGTGGCTTCGTCGGCCATGTCTGCCGCATCGGCTGCAGGAACATCAGCGGGAGCGGCGAAGGCGGGCGCGGCAAAGCTCAGCGCGGCACTGCACAGCAGGACGGTCCGGCGCGAACGCAGGCGAAAAATATCGGACATTTTGTGAACCCCTCATAGATAACGCAATTCAATGCGCCGCCTCTAGGAGCCTCACCTGACGGTTTTGCGACTGTTTACAGACAGTTGCATGACATATGCCAAGTCTGCGCCGCAAAACTGCAATAAAGACCGGAAAATGCGTGGTGCGGACGGCGAGACTCGAACCAGATTAATGCGGCCAGAGTGGGCCGTCGGTAATCTCAAAGGCGCAGAGCTTCGATCAGGACTGCAAATCCTGACGAATGCTGCCGACGGCTGGGATAATACAAGTGATAACCGGGAAATGGGGGACACCAATCTTCAAGGACACGCATCAGTCTTCCGGTAGCAATCAGCGACTGAACCGTGTCATCGGGGAGGTAGGCGATGCCAAGGCCGTCGATGGCCGCTTGAAGGGCAAGGGTGGTGTCGTTGACGATAATCTGCCCGTCGACCCGCACGTTCAACGCTCGCCCGTCCTTTTCAAACTCCCATGCATAAAGACCGCCATAGGTGGGGAAGCGCAGGTTTATGCAGTTATGGTTGCCGAGTTCGTGAGGCGATGACGGCGGCGGATGGCTTTCGAAATATGCAGGGGAGGCAACGGCAGCCATGCGCAAGTCCGGTCCGATACGAACCGCGATCATATCGTTCGCCACCGTTTCGCCAAGCCTGACCCCGGCGTCAAACCGTTCGGCCACGATATCGACGAACCCGGCATCGACGCTTAATTCTATCTTCAGGTCTGGATAGCGTGCCAGAAGCGGTATCAATGCTGGTTCAAGAATGCCCTTGGCCGCTTCAGCGCTGGTGGTGAGACGTATCAGCCCGGACGGAATCTCGCGCAGTTCGCTGAGGCTGGCAAGTTCGGCCTCAACACCATCAAACAGTGCACCAACCACATTCAGCAGGCGATCCCCGGCCTGTGTCGGCACTACGGAACGGGTCGTGCGGTTCAGCAATCGAATGCCCAAACGTTCTTCAAGGCCGCGCACTGCATGGCTGAGAGCAGAAGTTGAAACGCCCATCTGCGCGGCGGCCCGCGTAAAACTGCGCTCTGTGGCAACAGCCCGGAAGGCCAAGAGGTCGTTAAGGTTGTTGCGCGCCATTGTTGAATTCAATTCAAGTCAGCATCAAGATTATACACTCTAATCCTGCCCAGCGCAGGAGGCTAGGTCATTCTGTGCTGCCTGTCCGCAGCGCGAGCCTGTCAGATGCCCGGCATTCAAAGGACTTAGATATGCAAGCCTGCAAAACAGGGACCGATGGTCAATCTGGCTCAGGAAATGACCTCCGCGGCAGGGATGTCATCCTCAGTTGCGACGGGATCTTGGACGTGACTCGCCGTGTGGTGATCGCAGGTGGGGTTGCCAGCGTCGGCTTAGGCGCAGTTTCGCTCAGCGCCGCGTCTGTTGAAGCCGACCCTGCAGCCGTGCCGGTGCATATGCCGGTTACCATGCAGGTCAACGGCAAGCCTGTTGGTCTGACGCTTGATCCGCGCACCACTTTGCTTGATGCTTTGCGCGAGCATCTGAAGCTGACCGGCACAAAAAAGGGCTGCGACCACGGCCAATGCGGCGCTTGCACGGTGATGGTCAACGACATCCGCATCAATGCGTGCCTCACCTTGGCGGTGATGCATGAAGGCGATAGAATCACGACGATCGAGGGCCTTGGCACGCCACAGCACCTGCATCCCATGCAGACCGCCTTCATCAAGCATGACGGCTATCAGTGCGGATATTGCACGCCGGGCCAGATATGTTCTGCAGTGGCCGTGCTAAACGAGATAAAAGCGGGTGTTCCAAGCTATGTCCAGGGAGACATCGCTGCAGCCCCCCAAGCCAGCTCTATTGAAATGCGCGAACGCATGAGCGGCAATATCTGCCGATGCGGCGCCTATTCGAACATAGCGCAGGCTATGGTCGAAGCGTCGGGGGTAGAGGCATGAAAGCCTTCACTTATGAACGCGCCCGCGACGCCAAGCACGCCGCATCCATCGCTGTCCGTATGCCCGGTGCAAAGTTTATCGCCGGTGGCACCAACCTGCTTGATCTCATGAAGCTGGAGATCGAAACACCCAGCCATCTTGTCGATCTGCAGGATCTGGGTTTGGACAAGATCGAGCCGACTGCGGAAGGCGGTTTGCGGATCGGCACGCTGGTCACCAACACGGCGCTTGCCAGTGATCTGCGGGTGCGGCGCGATTATGGCGTTCTGGCAAGAGCCATCGTGGCGGGCGCGTCGGGCCAATTGCGCAACAAGGCTACGACTGGCGGTAATTTGCTGCAACGCGCGCGCTGCCCCTATTTCTATGACACCAATCAACCGTGCAACAAGCGTCAACCCGGTTCGGGCTGCGCAGCGATTGGCGGAATCAACAGGCAGCTTGGCGTGATCGGTACCAGCAATGCCTGCATTGCCACCAATCCGAGCGATATGGCTGTTGCGTTGCGCGTGCTGGATGCGGCGGTGGAAACGGTCGATGCTGATGGTAAAGCCCGCGTCATCCCGATAGCCGATTTTCACAAGTTGCCTGGCACCGCGCCCCACATCGAACATGCGCTGAAGCGTGACGAGGTGATTACTGCGGTTACTTTGCCTGCACCCATTGGCGGGCACCACTTTTATCACAAGGTGCGGGATCGTGCGTCCTATGCCTTTGCCATCGTCGCGGTTGCGGCAGTGGTCCATAAGGATGGCAGCGGCCGCGTGGCTTTTGGTGGCGTTGCGCCAAAACCCTGGCGCGTAGAGGCCGCCGAGGCACAACTGGCGGCCGGATCTTCAAAAGTTGTGGAGCAGGCCTTTGCTGGCGCAACGCCAAAGCCTGACAATGCGTTCAAAATCCCATTGGCACGGCGCACATTGGCGGGAATTCTTGCGGAGGCAAGGCCATGAAATTCGACACGCCAGCAGGAACCAATCCCGTCGACCGCCTCAAAGTGATCGGTCAGCCCGTCGAACGATACGAGGCCAAACTCAAAGTCACCGGTGGGGCCACATATGCGTATGAGCAGCAGGATGCGGGGCCGACAGCCTACGGCTATATCCTTGGCGCAGGTATCGCCAAGGGACGCATCCGGTCAATGGACCTGCGCGAAGCCTTGGCCGCGCCGGGCGTGCGTGCGATCGTCACGCACGAAAATGCAGGCAAACTCGGCGTGGGGCAATTCTATGTGCAGCGTGTGCTGGGTGGACCGGAAATCGACCATTACCATCAGGCTGTTGCCGTGGTGGTGGCCGACACGTTTGAACAGGCACGTGCAGCCGCAGCACTGATCCGCGTTGATTATGACCGCATGAAGGGCCAGTTCGACCTTGCCGCGCAACTTACAACCGCGCCCATCGCAAAGCAGGGACCGTTCGGAGGGCCGACCTCGACCAATGTCGGCGATTTTGAGCAGGCGATAGCCGATGCACCGGTAACCATCGATCAGACCTTCACCGTTCCCGATCAAGCCCACGCGATGATGGAGCCACACGCAACTATCGCGTCATGGCAGGGTGACCAACTGACCTGCTGGACCGCCATCCAGCAGGTCAGTTGGGGCACACGCGACCTTGGCCTGATACTTGGCATCCCGCGCGGCAACATCCGCCTGATCTCGCCGTTCGTGGGCGGGGGGTTCGGCGGCAAGGGAACTGTCCAGTCGGACCTTGCACTGGCAGCGGTCGCCGCACGCGCGGCGGGATGCCCCGTCAAGTTGGCGCTTACCCGCCAACTGATGTTCAACAATACCATCCACCGGCCAAAGACGATCCAGCGCGTGCGGTTGGGGGCGACACGAGACGGACGCTTGACCGCAATCGGGCATGAAAGCTGGTCGGGCAATCTTCCCGGCGGCAGCGTGGAATCCGCCACAATCGCCACCCGCTCGCTTTATGCCGGTGCAAATCGGATGACGCGGTTGCACGCGGCCCGGCTGGATCTGGCCGAAGGCAGTGCCATGCGGGCACCGGGAGAGGCTCCCGGTCTCATGGCGCTGGAGGTGGCGATGGACGAACTGGCCGAAAAACTGGGAATCGATCCTGTCGACCTGCGTATCCTGAACGATACGCAGGTCGACCCGGAAAAGCCCGCCCGGCCATTTTCCCAGCGGCGCTTTGTCGAATGCTTGCGGACCGGTGCCGAGAAATTTGGCTGGAACCAGCGAAAGTCCTACCCTGGCCAGCAGCGTGATGGCCGGTGGCTGGTGGGCATGGGCGTTGCGGGCGGCATTCGCGGTGCGCCCGTTCTCAAAGCTGGCGCACGTCTGCGCCTGCGTCGCGATGGTTCGCTGATTGTCGAAACCGACATGACCGACATCGGCACGGGCAGCTACACCATCGTTCAGCAGACAGCGGGAGAGATGATGGGCGTGCCGTTACACAAGATCACGGTACGGATGGGCGATTCCAGCTTTCCCGAAACATCAGGTTCGGGTGGCCAATTTGGCGCAGCATCGGTAACTGCAGGCGTCTATGCGGCCTGCACCCGGCTGCGCGACACTGTGGCGCAACGGCTTGGGCTGGCCCCCGCACAGGCGGAGTTCTCCGATGGTAAGGTCTTGGCGGGAGGGCGTAGCTTCCCGCTGAGCGATGCCGTGCGTGACGATGACATCGTCGTGGAAGATTCAATGGAATACGGCGACCTTAATCAACGTTTTTTGCAGCAGACTTTTGCAGCCCATTTCGCTGAAGTCGGAGTGGACATCTACACCGGCGAAATTCGTGTGCGCCGCATGCAATCAGTCTGTGCGGCAGGCCGCATACTCAACCCTCGGACAGCGCACAGCCAATTGATTGGCGGCATGACGATGGGGATTGGCGCCGCGCTCATGGAAGAAATGGCGGTGGACACGCGCTTTGGCTTCTTCGTCAATCATGATCTGGCTGGTTACGAAGTACCAGTTCATGGCGATGTGCCTCATCTGGAAGCAGACTTCCTTGATGAAGTTGATCCCACCATTTCCCCCCTGAAGGCAAAAGGCGTTGGCGAATTGGGGCTGACCGGGGTGGCGCCTGCCATCGCCAACGCCGTTTATAACGCCACAGGCATTCGTGTGCGCCATTACCCCATCACCCTCGACAAGCATCTGGATGCTTTGCCAACCCTGATCTGATCGGGAATAATTTTGACGGACAATCTACAGACCCCAGCACGCTGGAGCGCAGTCTTTGCATTGACGCTTTGTGTTTCCACGCTGATCGCATCGGAATTCATGCCGGTCAGCCTGCTCACGCCGATCGCGAATGACCTGCACCTTTCCGAAGGATTGGCTGGTCAGGCTATCGCCGTTTCCGGCCTGCTCGCGGTAATCACCAGTCTGTTGATTGCGCGCACCAGTGCCGGAATTGATCGGCGACATCTGATGCTTGGCCTCGTGCTGGCCATGCTGCTGTCTGGCGTTATGGTGGCCTTTGCGCCGAACGCGATGGTCTTCATGATAGGGCGGGCGCTTGTTGGCGTGGTGATCGGCGGGTTCTGGTCCATGTCGACCGCAACGGTCATGCGGCTGGTGCCTGCTTCCGACGTGCCGCGCGCGCTTGCCCTGCTCAACGGCGGCAATGCACTTGCAACGACGATTGCGGCACCGCTGGGCAGCTTTCTTGGCCAGTTCATCGGCTGGCGATGGGCGTTTTTCATGGTCGTCCCGCTCGCTGCATTGACCTTTGCATGGCAGTGGCTGACCTTGCCCGCGATGCCATCGGATCGCCATGCTCCGGCACCGCACGCTGTAGCATTGTTAAGGCGGACGGAAGTGCTGCGCGGGATGGCCGCAGTGGCATTGCTGTTTGCCGGGCAATTCGCAGTGTTCACCTATTTTCGGCCCTATCTCGAACAACAGGTCCACGTCAGCGTTTCCATCCTTTCCACCATTCTGCTGGGCATGGGTCTAGCAGGCGTGGTCGGCAACGCGCTGATCGGGCGGCTGGTGGTCCGCAGCCTGTCGCTTGCCCTCATTGCGCCACCGCTGGTTCTTGCGCTGATCGCTTCGCTGCTCGTTGTCGGGAATGCGTCGGCGTGGACCGCAGCAGCGCTGCTTGCATGCTGGGGCCTGATAGGAACGCCTGCGCCTGTGGTCTGGTGGACCTGGATGGCGCGCACGCTGCCAGACGATGCCGAGGCAGGTGGCGGGCTGATGGTGGCGGTTATCCAGTTTGCCATTACTGCGGGTGCAGGTCTTGGCGGCCTGCTGTTCGATGGCGTGGGCTACCGGGCTGCGTTTCTTGGTGGTGCGCTGTTGCTGGTAGGCTCAGCACTTCTCGGTGCGCTGAATGCCAAGGTTGCTGCCCAACAGATAAGGTAAGGCGATCAGTTTACGCGCGCCTGAGTTGGTCTTCCATTCAGAGTCGGTCTGAACCCCGCCGGGTTTGCCGGAGGCTCCAACCCCTGAGAAGGTGGAGCCTATATTAGCAAGACAACGAACACGTTTGCGCCGGAGGTCCGCCATCATTCCTTGGCCAAAATAGATGCAGCCTTCTCTGCCGCGATTGCACCAGAATTACGCGCGGCACAAAAGGAGTCTTTGCAAGCCGTGGCCTGAACCAAACCAGAAGTTCCAGAAAATGCTATGGTGCGGACGGCGGGACTCGAACCCGCACGATCAAGGATCAAGGGATTTTAAGTCCCCGGCGTCTACCATTCCGCCACGTCCGCAAGGCTCGCGAGGCGATAGTTGCCCGCGTGCCATTCGCGCCTGCCACAGCACAAAGGGCGCCGCAACGCCAAGGTTGCCGCGCCCTCCGGGTTTTGCAGGAAATATCTGCGATCAGTCGGCGTTAAGCCGGTGCCGCATTTCCTTTCCTGCCTTGAAATAGGGAACCCGCTTGCCCGGCACATCCACCGTTTCACCGGTGCGTGGGTTGCGGCCCTTGCGGGAATCACGTTCCCTGGTGGAAAACGCCCCAAAACCGCGCAGTTCAACCCGGCCACCGTCAGCCAGTCGCTTTGCAATCTCGTCAAAGAAGACGTCGACCACCCGTTCAATTTCCTCGCTGCGCATTCCGGGGCTCTCTTTCGAGAGAGCTTGCAGCAGCTCCGACCTTATCATGCGTTAACCCTCCGCCTGATGCCTTTTGCAGGCACCCCCCTTGTTTACGATCCCGATGTCCAAACCCCCGTAAGGACATCGGGATCGATCCTGCCACGCAGCAGTCACTAATACAATTGTTTCATTTAGGGCAGTCGGGGCAAAAAATGCACCAAATCAGGCCTTTTCCGTCAGATCCGCAATTGTCAGCCCCAACAGACGCATTCGTGCAGCCAGCGCCGGCCATTCATCACGCAGAAAAGATTCCCGTTCGCGCCGACGCAAATTGCCAACGGCTCCCGGCGATACGAACATGCCGATGCCCCGCTGCACGGTAACCAACCCCTCATCCTGGAACTGCTGATAGGCCTTTGCCACGGTCAGCGGATTGGCCCCCTGCTCTGCCGCAAAGGCGCGCACCGACGGCAACATGGCCCCTTCGGCATAGCGGCCATCAAGAATGCCCGTGCAGATTTCATCGCGCAAACGCAGGTAAACCGGGCGAGTCTGACTGGTCATGGGTGATGCAGTGCCATAATACAGCGAGACGCACAACTGTCACCGCCCCCCTCTAGGCTGAAGTGACGTCGACTGGTTGCGAATGAAAATAGTTTCTTGCCATCGTCACCAATCGCGGTAAGGCGGAATGGCTGCGCAGGAGAGGCGCGCATTCCCCGCAATCAGACAAAAGACGAGAACGCCCGCTCGTATGGCCAGCAACGATATGAACGTAACCACTCCGGTCGCAGGCACGCAAAGTGCATATGGAGAATGGTTTGGTCACCCGGCGCAATTGAAGCGCCTGTTCACCACCGAAATGTGGGAACGCTTCGGCTATTACGGGATGCGGGCGATCCTGACGCTCTATCTCGCCAAGCACTTTCTGTTCAATGACGCCACCAGCACCGGCATCTACGGCGGGTTCACCGCGCTGGTCTATCTTACCCCGCTGATCGGCGGGCTGATCGCGGATCGCTATCTTGGCTCCAAACGCTCGGTAAAGTTTGGCGCGATCCTGATGGCACTGGGCTATTTCATGCTGTGCTTCGGTGGCGAGGCGGCAAAGCCCTATGCCCTGATCGAAGGCCAGCGCTATGAGGTGAGCGTAACGCAGACCAACGGCGCTGAAGTCCGCTCGATCGAAATGGGTGGCCAGCGTCTCGAAATTGTCGGCAACGATGACAAGTCGGTATCACTGAAAGCCGCCGATGGCACCGAAGCAAAGCGTGTGGCGCCCGGCGGGTTTGAATCCGACGGCGAGCGTTCACCCTTCCACATCGCCATCCTGCTGGTCGGCCTGTCGGTCGTCACGGTGGGCAACGGCTTCTTCAAACCGAACATTTCCACCATTGTCGGCACGCTCTATGCTGATGGTGACAGGCGGCGTGATGCGGGCTTCACCGTGTTCTACATGGGAATCAACCTCGGCTCGCTGATCTCGCAATTCTTCTGCCCGATTCTGGCCGAAGCGGTGGGTTGGTGGGCAGGCTTTGGTCTTGCTGCCCTTGGCATGACGTTCTCGTGGCTGCTGTTCCAGTTCGACGGTGGCCGGCTTGATGGCTATGGCGAGCGCCCCGCTGGAGCCGATCCGCGCAAGGACTGGTTGATCTATGGCGCGGCGCTGGTTTGCGTGCCGCTGTTCTGGCTGCTGTTCATGAACCTCATGGCCTATATTCCCCCGGCAGCGGGCGAAGGTCTTGTCGGCTATTTCCTTGGTCTGCCGATCATGGGCAAGCTGATGTTCGGCACTTTCCTGCTGGCGGTTCCCGGCATTCTGCTGTGGGCGCTGGCAGCGGGCAACCGCGTCGAATTCCAGATGATGCTGGCAGCCATGGTGCTGATCGTGTTCAACACCGTGTTCTGGACGCTGTTTGAACAGGCTGGCTCCTCGCTCACTCTCTTTGCCGAACGCAACACCCAGCTTGAAGTGGGCTGGACACGCCCGCTTTTTGCCATGTTCCGTGAAATGCCTTCCAGTTACTACCTGTTCTTTGCCTTGCTGCTGGGTGCTTTGGGCTGGGCGCTTTCATGGTTCTTCGGCCAAGGCGAAACTGCGCCAGCGAAGCGCAAGATCGCGCTGGGCTTCGCCGTCGTGATGGTCGCGGGCTTTGGTGGCATGGTCTATGCCCGGATGCAGGGCTTTGGCAGTGATCCGGTCTATGTCATGCCCGCAGGCCAGACGCAGATCTTCAACGCACTGTTTATCGTCACGCTGGCGCCGCTGTTCAGCGCGATGTGGAACGCAATGGCGCGACGCGGCGTGGAACCCACCATTCCAGTGAAGTTCTCGATTGCCCTTATGGGGGTTGGCGGCGGCTTCCTGCTGCTGGTCTGGGGTGCGCAATTTGCCGACAGCCAGTTCAAGGTAGGCCTGTTCTGGCTGGCAGGCCTGTATTTCATTCATTCAATGGCCGAACTGTGCATTTCGCCGGTTGGACTGTCGATGATTACCAAGCTTTCGATGGCCCGGATCGTCGGCATGATGATGGGGGTGTGGTTCCTGTCCATCGCCGTTGCCCAATACGTGGCAGGCATGGTGGCACAGATTGCCAGCGTTGAAACCGTCGGCGGTCAGGTCACCAACCTCAAGGTCAGCCTCGATACTTATGTTGGCGTGTTCACCACCATTGGCTGGATCTCGGTGGGGATCGGGATTGTGCTGCTCGTCATAGCGGTCCCGCTCAAACGGCTTATGCATGGCGTGACCTGAAATCGAGGATAACCGATGCCAATGCCCTCACAGACAATTGTCTGCCAGCATTGCCTCATATAAGCCAATTCGACGAGAAGATGCTGGCAAAGGCATCGACATAACGGTTCAGGGACGATGAAAAGACAAGAATGGGGAACGCCATGACCGTTTCGCTTGTGCTGGTGGTTTGCGCGTTTCTGCTTACCCATTTCCTGATGTCGGGGCCGCTGCGCAAAACGCTGATCGGCACGCTGGGCGAACAGGGCTTTCTCCTGCTTTATTCGCTGGTTTCCATCTGCCTGCTCGGCGCAGCCATCGTGCTGTTCGCCCGCTCACCGGCAGAACATCTGCTGTGGGATGGCACCCATCCTGTGGCATGGGCGCTGGCCAGCGTGCTAACCGTTCTAGGCACCGGCCTGTTCCTACCATCATTTCAGCGCAACCCTGCGCTGCCCGGCGTCAAGGCGGCGGGGCTTGCCACGGTGATCCCATCTGGCGTTTATACCATCACCCGCCATCCGATGATGTGGGCGATCACGCTGTGGTCGCTCGGTCATATCATCGTAGCGCCATCGTTGCGGACACTGATTCTGCTGGGCGGGATGATAGTGCTGGCGCTGGTCGGCTCTCATCTGCAGGACAAGCGGAAGGTTGCGGGCAACACACGCGAATTCGGCCCTTGGCAACGCCGCACCAGCTTCTGGCCCCAACTACAGAACCTGGGCAAGCTCAAGCTGACCTGGCTTACCGCGCTGTTGATCTGGTTCCTTGTCACCATGATCCACTGGGAACTTTACAGCATTCCCGCTGGCCTGTGGATGTGGCTGGTCTAAAAACCTTTTAGCAAAAGGCGCGGCCCGTCAGGCCCGCGCCTCGCTTACCCCTGCACTGTTGTGGCGTAGGGCCTTCAGCACCGTATCGACAATCTGCGGGGCATTCAGGCCCGCTTCGTCATACTGCTTGTCGGGCGAATCATGGTCCTGAAACACATCGGGCAGGCGCATGGTGCGGATCTTCAAGCCCGCATCGGTCAGGCCTTCGTCGCTCGCCATGGTCAGCACATGCGCGCCAAGCCCGCCGATCGATCCTTCCTCCACCGTCACGATTACCTCGTGCGTGGCCATCAACTGACGGATCAAAGCCTCGTCCAGCGGCTTGGCAAAACGCAGGTCGGCAACGGTAGTTGGCAGGCCCTTTGCTTCAAGCTGGTCCGCCGCCTTCAGCGCCTCTGCCAGACGTGTGCCCAGCGACATCAGCGCAACTTTGCTGCCCTGCCGAACGATCCGGCCCTTGCCGATCTCCAGCCGCTCTGGCACCGCAGGCAGTGCAACCCCAGTGCCATTTCCGCGAGGATAGCGGAAGGCAATTGGCCCGCTGTCGTGGCAGGCCGCAGTATAGGTCATGTGGACCAGTTCGGCTTCATCCGCTGCGGCCATCACAACCATGTTGGGCAGCGTGGCCAGATAGGTGACGTCGAATGATCCTGCATGGGTCGCCCCATCGGCCCCCACCAATCCGGCCCGGTCAATGGCAAAGCGCACCGGCAAATTCTGGATCGCAACGTCATGCACCACCTGGTCAAAGGCGCGTTGCAGGAACGTCGAATAGATCGCGCAGAACGGGCGCATACCTTCGGCGGCAAGACCCGCGGCGAATGTCACCGCGTGCTGTTCGGCAATGCCCACGTCAAACGTGCGGTCAGGGTGTGCCTTGGCGAACTTGTCGATACCGGTCCCGCCGGGCATCGCCGCCGTAATTGCGCAGATCGTCGGATCACTCTCGGCCAGCGTGGCCAGCGTTTCTCCGAACACGTTCTGATAGGCAGGGGCCGTAGCCTGTGCCTTGACCTGTTCACCGGTAATCACGTCAAACTTCTGCACGCCGTGATACTTGTCTGCCGCGGCTTCAGCCGGACCATAGCCCTTGCCCTTCTGCGTCACCACATGGATCAGGCACGGCCCTTCGGCAGCATCGCGCACGTTTTCGAGCACGGGGATAAGTTGTTCGATATTGTGGCCGTCAATCGGCCCGACATAGTAAAAGCCCAGTTCTTCAAACAGGGTGCCGCCCATGGCCATGCCACGCGCGAATTCATCGGTCTTGCGTGCTGCTTCGTGCAACGGCCGAGGCAGTTTGCGTGACAAACGCCGGGCAATATCGCGAAGGCCCAGAAACGGCCGCGACGAAACCAGCCGCGCCAGATAGGCCGACAACCCGCCTACCGGCGGTGCGATCGACATGTCGTTGTCATTCAGAATCACGATCAGCCGGTTGCCGGCGGCTTGCGCGTTGTTCATCGCCTCATAGGCCATGCCAGCGCTCATCGCGCCGTCGCCGATCACGGCAATGCCTTTGCCTGCACGGCCAGACAGCTTGTTGGCAACGGCAAAGCCCAGTGCGGCAGAAATCGAGGTCGACGAATGGGCGGTGCCAAACGGGTCGTATTCGCTTTCGCTTCGCTTGGTGAAGCCTGAAAGCCCCCCGCCCTGCCGCAGCGTGCGGATACGGTCGCGCCTGCCGGTCAGAATCTTGTGCGGATAGGCCTGATGGCCCACATCCCACACCAGTTTGTCGTCCGGCGTGTTGAACACATAATGGATGGCCACGGTCAGTTCGACCACGCCAAGCCCCGATCCCAGATGCCCGCCCGTGGTGCCCACGGCAGAAATCATCTCGGCCCGCAGTTCATCCGCCAGCTGGCGAAGCTGCGTTGGCGCAAGCTTGCGAAGATCGTCGGGGGTCTTGACCGTGTCTAGCAACGGCGTTGCCGGTTCTGCACTCATCCCATCGCCCTTACACGCATGAATCGGCGGTGTCGAACAGGTTCCGCCTGCGCGGACAGGATCACGCCCCACCCTGCCCCAAAGTGCGGCTTTTCATCGCGCGCGGCGCGCTTTCCGGCAGGATCAGCGCCGAAACGATCAGCAAAATTGCCGCAGCGACAAAGGCATAGCCGGGTGCGGCCAGATTTCCGGTGCGGCTGATATGCTGCGTCAGCACTACGGGCGTCAGACCAAAGGTCAGCGCCACAATCACCCCATAGCCGATGCCTACCAGCCCGGCCCGGTGCCGCTTGGGCGTGGTTTCCACAAATGCGGCATAGGCCACCGCTGCCGAAATCGTCGCCATCAGCAACAACAGCGCAGCGGCAATTGCCAGTTGGCCCAGCGTGCCTCCGGCAACGCCCCAGCGAAACAGAGGTAAGGACACTATTGCCGCCACCACGGCCATGGTCAGGTTCACCCGTCGCCGTCCCAGGCGATCCCCCAACCAGCCGCCCAGCACCAGCCCGACAATCTGCGTCGCGGCCGCTGCCATCTGCAACAGATAGCCATTGGTCACCGGGATTTTCAGAAACGTCACCGCATAGACGAACAGGAAATCGCCCACCGCGCCGGCCAGCAGGAACCCGGCCACACCCAGCAACGCTGCTGCATAGGCCCGCAAGTTCAATTGGGTCACCACATGCGGTCCCGCTTCAGGCAGATGCAGCGTTTCATCCAAGCGGCGGCGCAGCATAAGGGCCAGCGGCACGATGCCCGCGCCGATGGCAAAGGCAATCCGCCAGCCAAAGCTGTCCAGTTGCGCCGGAGTCAGCACGCTGGCCAGCGTCAGCCCAACAAGACCGCTGACCAGAACCCCGATTCGCATCGCAACCAACTGCAACGCAATCAGCATCCCGCGTCGTTCAGGTGGGGCACTTTCGGCCAGAAACGCAGTCGTGGGTCCGACATCGCCGCCTGCCGCCAACCCCTGCAACAAACGGAAAATAACCACCATCACCGGTGCTGTCACACCAATTGCGGCATAATCTGGTGTCAACGCCAGCCCCAGCGCGCTTATCCCCATCAGCGCAAACGTCGCCAACATGGTTGGTCTGCGTCCGATTCGGTCGCCCAGCAGGCCGAACAGCACAGCGCCCAGCGGTCTTGCGCCAAACCCGGCCCCCGCCGTCATCAATGTCAGAAGTAATGCGCTTTGCGGGGCCTGCGCGGGAAACATTACGCGCGCCACGTTCACAGCAAAGAAGCTGAAGCTCAAGAAGTCATAGAATTCCAGCGCGTTGCCGGAAATGACTGCCAGAAACTGGCGCTTCGTGGGCAAATGTTGCGGTGCGCCTTTTGTCAGTTCCATGTCGCCCTCCCCCAAGAGCAATTGCGTTCAGTCCCCCGTCGCGCAATCGGCGCAGTGCCCGCGCAATTCCACAACCGGGCGCACTTCGGCAAAGCCCGCGGCCTGTGCTGCTTGCCGCAAAGATCCGGTCAACCTGTCGTCATCGATATGCACGGCCTTGCCGCACAAGTCGCAGATCAGGAAAATGCAGTCATGCCGACAGCCTGGATGGCTGTTGGCGACATAAGCGTTGGCACTTTCCACCCGGCGCGCCAGATTGGTGCGAACAAACAGGTCGAGAATGCGATAGACCGAATTGGCGGCGACCCGCCTGCCCCGCCGTGCACCCACGCTTTCCGCCACGTCATAGGCCGATGCCGGTCGATCCCGGTCGGCCAGGGCCTCGAACACATCGGCGCGCATATCAGTCCACTGTTCGCCCGCGCTAACCAGGGCCTCGCGCGCGGCTTCACGCAGCTTTTCGCCTGCGAAATCGTGATGATGGTGGTGACCTGCCATGAATCGTAGATAGGCACAGCCAGTCCGATGCGCAAATCAGTTCCGTGTGAACATCGGTTTGTAAAGATCGGGGAACATCCGCTTCAACGCGTTAACCTTGGGCTGATCCCACCGCCGGATATAGCCGTGGTCGGGGTTATTCACCATGAAGTCCTGATGATACCCTTCAGCCGGGTAGAATACCTTATATGGTTCCACTGCCGTCACGATCGGCTTTTTCCACAGGTCCAACCGCTTCAACTGCGCCAGATATCCAGCGGCCACGCGAACCTGTTCCTTGTCCATCGGCACCAGCGCATTGCGATATTGCGTGCCATGGTCCGGTCCCTGATAGTTCAGTTGAGTGGGATCGGTGATCACTGCGAAAAAAACGCGCAGCAACTGGTCATAGCGGATCTTTGCCGGGTCATACGTTACCCGCACCGCTTCGGCATGGCCGGTCCGGCCTTCGCCTACCACGTCATAGGTCGCGTCTTTTTTCGCGCCGCCGTGGTATCCTGAAACCACGCTAGTCACGCCCTTCAGATGACTGAACACACCCTCAACGCCCCAGAAACACCCCCCAGCGAAGATTGCAACCTTCTTTCCGGGCGTTTCCTGCGCCTTCACCGCTGCTTCAGGCGTAGCCATGACGCTTTCGGCTTGGGCGGCCTGCGGAACACAAACGGCAATCCCCACCGCAAGCATGGCGGCAAGGACCGGGGCGCGCATCTTAGCGCGCAACCTGTTCGGTAGTGTCAGCCGATGCCCACGCCGTCGCGCCGACGGACATAGCCATACCAGCTGCACCGATCAGGAAACCGAATGCCAGCGAACGGAAAAAGTCAGGCTTGAACAGGCCCATGATCGTGCTTTCAAAAATCCATTGTGATCGTCGGGACCATGCATTGCCGCAATTGCCTTAACGTGCAGTGACGCCATGCACAGGGAATTGTTCATGTGGATGGCCATTCCGCGAACCGTTTCGCACGTGCGGTAAAGCGTTGGCGATCAATCTCGCAACGTCACCCACACTGGCGCATGGTCGCTTGCCTTTTCACGGCCACGATATTCCTTGTCGACGCCTGCCGCCACCAGCCGGTCGGCCAGTTCAGGCGAAAGTAGGGCATGGTCGATGCGGAAACCGTGATCACGCTGCCACGCCCCCGCCTGATAATCCCAGAACGTCCACACCCCGCCCTGTGGGTTGAGCATGTCAATCGCATCGGTCCACCCATCATTCAGCAGGCGGCGATAGGCATCACGCGATTCGGGCTGCATCAGCGCGTCATCGGCCATGGCCTTGACCGAATACGTGTCCTTGTCCTCGGGAATCACGTTATAGTCACCGATCACCACAGCCGGCACTTCTTGTGCAGAAATCTGCGCCATGCGCGTGCGCAGCCGGTCCATCCATCGCAGCTTGTAATCGAATTTCAGCCCCGGCTGCGGATTGCCGTTGGGAAGATAGATGCACACCACGCGAATGCCGAACACGTCTGCTTCCAGATAGCGCGAATGCTCGTCCTCTGGCTCACCCGCGAGGCCGCGCTGTACTTCAACTGGTGCCTGACCATCAGCCAGAATCGCCACGCCGTTGAAGCCCTTCTGACCGTGCCAGATCGCGTGATAGCCGATCTTCTCGAACTCAGCCGCAGGAAAGCCTTCGTCCTGCGTCTTGATTTCCTGAAGACAGGCAACTGATGGCCGCGTTTCTTCCAGCCATTCCAACAGACGCGGTAGACGCGCCTTGATGCCGTTGATGTTGAAGCTGGCAATCTTGAGAGTCATTTATGTGGCAATCCTGTAGTGACAGGCCTGTATTGGCATGATTGCGTGTGGCACCAGCCCACTCCCCCGCGCGGCCACCCACGGGAGGATACAATGGTTGGCCGGGCGGGGGAGTGGGTTGGTGCAGGGCAGGCGGCGCGAAGCATCGCCGGACCAGCCGTCAAATGGCAAAGCTGGATCCGCAGCCGCAGCCCGATGCTGCCTGTGGATTGCTGACCTTGAACGCCGCGCCGCCCAGCGATTCGACATATTCCACCATGCTGCCTTCCAGCAGGCCCAGGCTGACCGAATCGACCAGCAGTCGCACCCCGTCGGTTTCGGCCACAGTGTCATCATCTTCTGGCGCATCGGCCAGGCCGAACTTGTATTGAAAGCCCGAACAGCCCCCGCCTTCTACCGAAAGGCGCAGAATGGCAGGTTTGCCCTGCTTGTCCGCAATTGCGGCAACACGCGCGGCAGCACTGGGAGCGAGAGTGATCTGGGTGTCCGACATGTCCCCAAGATAGGCGTGCCTGCGCACAACCTCAATGCCGCGCTTTACCGGTTTCGCTCATCTTCCAGCCGATCCTCGATGGATTCATCGTGGCCCGTACCACTGGACAGGAACACCAGCCCCATCAGTGCCGCTGTCAACATGATGGTCAGACCCACGCCCAGCACCGTAGCGATATAGAAGTGGATCGAGATGAAGCCGATCAGTGCATAGAGCCCGGCGCAGATCACCGCCACGACCAGCACGGTCAAACCGGCCATCCATTTCATCAGCCGCCGGTATCGCGACCATGCAAAGGCGGCGTTTTCAGGATCATCAAGGGGGGATTTGCCAGCCATGCTGAATGTCCTTTGTCCCTGTAACATGATGCTGGCAATCCCTTTGACAATAGCCGCCAAGATGGCATCATCGTGTTGGGAGACTGTGGCCCGCAAGACGCCCAAGAGAACAGGCACAATCGCCGGTCATGCGCGCCGCCACTGAACGGAGGATGCCATGACGATTGCACAAGTCATTGCCGGACGCGGCGAGGTGTGGAGCTGCAACGCCGACAATAACGTGTCCGACGCCATCGACATGCTGGCCAGCCATCGCATCGGGGCGCTGCCAGTCACCGACGGGCAAAGCTCGGTCGCCGGTATCTTCTCTGAACGCGATGTGATCCGCTGCCTGCACAAGCACGGCGATGCCGCCCTGCACATGAAAGTGCGCGACATGATGACCGCGCCTGTAGTCACCATCACCCCGCAAACCACCGTGCTCGAAGCGCTGGCCCTAATGACCCAACGCCGCTTCCGCCACCTGCCTGTGGTCGAAAACGGCCAGATGGTCGCCTTCGTCTCAATCGGCGATCTGGTGAAACACCGCATCGACAAGATCGAAGCCGAAGCCGACGCCATGCGCGTCTATATCCAGCAGGCATAACGGAATGTGGGTTAACCCACATTCGCAGCCACCAGCATGTTAAGGTCGGCTTCTGGCCGCGCGCCATAGTGCGAGATCACTTCCGCCGCGCAGATTGCGCCCAGCGTCAGGCAGTCTTCCAGCGGGCGACCACGCACATGACCGAACAGGAAACCGGCGGCGAACAGGTCGCCCGCGCCGGTTGTGTCAACCACCTTGTCAATCGGCTGAGCAGGGACGTGGGCATGCTCGCCTCCGCTTACCGCATGGGCGCCGTGTTCGCTGCGCGTCACGACCACCGTCGGCACATTGGCGGCAAGCTGCATCAGTCCGGCCTGAAAATCGTCCAGCCCGGTCAATGCGGCCAATTCGTGTTCGTTGGCGAACAGGATGTCGATCTGACCATCGGCAATCAGCGCGCGAAAATCATCGCCGTGGCGTGAAATCACGAAAGCATCGGACAGGGTAAAGGCCACCTTGCGCCCGGCATTACGCGCTGCGGCAATCGCCCGGCGCATGGCCTTGCGCGGCTCTTCTGGATCCCACAAATAGCCTTCCAGATAGAGCACGCTGGCCGCAGCGATCGCGTTTTCGTCCAGCGCTTGTGCAGGCAGGAATTGCGATGCGCCAAGGAAGGTGTTCATCGTGCGCTGGCCATCTGGCGTCACGAAAATCAGGCAGCGAGCCGTTGGCGGATCGCCCGCACGCGCGGCAGTATCGAACGCGATACCGCCGGCACGAATGTCATGGGCAAAAACTTCGCCCAACTGGTCATCCGCCACCTGCCCGATGAAGGCACACTTTGCGCCCAACGCGGCAAGGCCCGCCAACGTGTTCGCCGCAGATCCGCCCGAAATCTCGCGCGCTGGTCCCATCGCATCGTAAAGTTCTTTGGCGCGCGCAGTATCAACCAACGTCATTCCGCCCTTGGCCAATCCCAGCGCGGCGATTTCGACGTCCTCGCACGGGGCCATGACATCGACGATGGCGTTGCCGATGGCGATGACGTCATAGATCGGATCGGGCATGCGGGAACGGCTCCATGGATATAGGGCGGGCAGGGGATTTGGCCGGGGCCTAGCCGCTTCGCGCCACAGCGGCAAGCATCACCGCAGCAAGCGCCACACCGCACCGGGCCTGCGCCAGACCGTGCCTACAGGCGTTGACCCCGCGACCGCGCCGCTGCATCGCTGAAGGCGTGACCAGACTGCTCTCAACCCCGTTCATCGTTCTTGCCACACTTGCGCTTGCCGCCTGCGGCGGAGGCAGCGGCGGCAAGACCGCAGCCGTGCGTTCAACACCCAAAGTACCTGTCCGCACCACCGTTCCGCGCCCAGCGCCCGCAGTGCGCCCATCGGTGCAGGTGCAGATGGTGCCGGGTCTTGAAGGCGTGATCGGTGCCGATGCACTGCAACTGGGCCGCGTGTTCGGCAAACCCCGGCTTGACGTGATCGAAGATGACGCGCGCAAAATGCAGTGGACCGGCTCTGCCTGCATTCTCGACGTCTATCTCTACCCGCAAGTCGGCAGCAATCGTGCAGCCGCCACATATGTCGATGCCCGGCGCGGGGATGGCCGCGAAGTGGACCGCGTGGCATGCGTCGCCGCGCTCAGGAAGGGACCGTAACCGCGCAATCGAGCGCCGCTGGAAGCGTGGCCCACGGTGCGAACGGCGCCGTGCCTTTTGCCACATCTGCCAGACTATAGCGGTCAAGCACTGCCATAAACGCGGCCAGCGCTTCAGCCAGCACGGTGCTTAAACCACAATCGGCACGCAGGGCGCAGGTAGCGCAATCAGCCAGCCGCATCCCTCGCTCCAGCTTGCGCACAACGTCGCCCACGCAAATCTCGGTTGCTGGGCGCGCGAGCGCTATGCCGCCACTGCGCCCACGCTGCGACGTAGCGAACCCTTCATGCACCAGCGCCTGCGCCACTTTGGCAACGTGGTGATAGCTCAAGCCCTGTTCGGCTGAAAACACAGGCAAGCTAATCGCGCCATCCCTGCGCGCCAGCACAATCAGCAGGCGCAGGCCAAAATCAGTGTGCTGGGTCAATTGCATCGCAAATGCATGTCAGATTTCGCTTGCTGAAATCAAGTAAAACAAATACCGGTATTTTCAATACCACATTTGGAGAGATCCCATGCGCACCGCTTCCAAACAGGCAAAAGCCATCGTCAAGGCTACCGCTCCTGCAATTGAAAAGCATGGGGTAGCCATCACCACCGCCATGTATGCCCGCCTGTTCCAGAACTCCGAAGTGAAGGCCATGTTCGACCAAGCCGCGCAGGAAAGCGGTGAACAGCCTCGCCGTCTTGCCGGTGCAATTCTTGCCTATGCCAAGAACATCGACAAGCTTGAGAACCTTGGTTCGGCCGTCACCGCGTATGGTGCAGCGCCACGTCGAAACCGGGGTGAAGGCGGAACACTACCCCTATGTCGCAGAAGCGCTTCTGCCCGCCATCCGCGATGTATTGGGGGCCGATATCGCCACAGACGAAGTGCTGGGAGCATGGGGCGAAGCCTATTGGATGCTGGCCGATATCCTGATCGCTGCTGAACAGGAAGCCTACGCCGCAGCGGCCTGATCTGCAGACGATAGCGGGCCTGCCGCCGGGAAGGCGATGGCAGGCCCGTTTTTTCGTTCAATCTTCCGCTGCGAAGGCGATATCGGCGTGGGCGCGCAACCGCGCCACCAGCGCTTCACCCAGAACCCCGCCGGGTGTGCCGATGACGCCCGCCGCCGTGCTCGACAGCAGGGCAATACCGGTTTCGGCAATCATCCGGCTGGTCGATCCATAGCCCGGATCGTATTTGCCCTTCACGCCATAGCGCAGCACCTGCCCATCCGGCATTTCGCCCAAGAACAGCACATCGTAAAAGCCCGTCTCGCGCTCTTCCTTTGACGGCCCTTCGCCCGGTTGCGGATCGTCGGCACGGCCAATGGGCGGATTGGCCGCCACATATTCCGCCGCCGCGCGGCCCGCATCGCCTGGCCCGGTCAGCACCATTTCGTCATAGGTGAAATCGGTGCCCCACGGATGGCCCAGCAGGGCATTGGTGCGGTGGACGTTCTTGGTGTTGATTGCCGCCATGATGAACGGCGCCTCCCAGCTTCCCAGCGCTTCATCATACTGTGCTTTATCGCCCGCGGGCTGCGCCGGACCTTCGAAGCCCGGCGTCAGGCAGAACGGGCTGGCCATCAGCGGGATCAGCGCAGGCTCTTTGCCCAGCGCGGCCAGCGTCGCCTTCAAACTGGCCGCCGTGCCGCCCGAAACACCGCCTTTGAATGCGCGCATCCGTCCTTTCACGCGCGGGGCAGGGCGGCCAAACCGGGACACCGCCTCTTTCTGCAACATCAGCACACCCAGATCGAAGGGGATCGAATCGAACCCGCTGGAAAAACAGATGCGTGCGCCCGTCCGGTTGGCGTCATCGCCGTATTTGTCGATCATCTGGCGCATCCACACCGGTTCACCGCACAAATCGGCATAGTCGGTTCCCGCCGCGACGCAGGCCGCGAGCACCGGTTCACCATAAAGCTGATACGGCCCAACCGTGGTCACCACCACGCGAGCCTGTGCCGCCATCGCGGCAAGAGTGGCCGGATCATCACTGTCGGCCACAATCAGCGGTGTGTTCTTGGGTGCATCGATCAGCGCGCGCACTTCAGCCAGTTTTGCCGCGCTGCGTCCCGCCATCGCCCAGCGTGGGCCTTCCTGCCCATAATGCCGTGCCAGATATTCGGCCACCAGCCGCCCGGTGAACCCCGTCGCCCCGTAAACGACAATGTCGTAAGGCCGCTCCTGCTTGTCCATCACCCTCTCCGCACCGTTTTGTTATGGTGCGAAGCTTGGCAAACGCGGTGACAATTGCAACCAGATTTAAGCGGCGGGTTAAGTTGAGCGCCTCACAACCTTGGCAATGTCACCCCGCGCTGACCCATGTATTTGCCCGCCCGGTCGGCATAGCTGACTTCGCAAGGTTCATTGCCTTGCAGGAACAGGAACTGGCACGCGCCCTCGTTGGCATAGATCTTGGCGGGCAGGGGGGTAGTATTCGAAAACTCCAGCGTAACATGGCCTTCCCAGCCCGGTTCCAGCGGTGTCACGTTCACGATGATGCCGCAGCGGGCATAAGTGCTCTTGCCAAGGCAGATCACCAGCACATCGCGCGGCACACGGAAATATTCGACCGTGCGGGCCAGCGCGAACGAATTGGGCGGGATCACACAGACATCGGTGTGGCGGTCCACAAGGCTAGCCCCGTCAAAATTCTTGGGGTCCACCACGGCGGAATCGACATTGGTGAAAATCTTGAATTCAGGGGCCACTCGCGCGTCATAGCCATAGGACGACAGGCCATAGCTGATGCAGCCATCCCGCTTCTGGCTCTCGACGAAAGGCTCGATCATCCCTTCATTCAGGGCCTTTTCGCGAATCCACTTGTCGGAAAGAATGGCCAAGTCAGGCTCCCTTGAAAATTATCGCTCAGGCCAGATTTGCTGGGCCGAAGGCGTTGGGCAATAGCACCGAAAGCGGCATTTCCACCACCTCATTGGCACCCACGCACAATACCAATGGATCGGTCCTGCCAAGCCCCGCCAGTTCGTTCAGCACCTGTCGGCATCGGCCGCAAGGGCTGATCGCAGCATCCACCGCACCATCTTTGCCGCCCAACACCGCCACCGCCAGCAATCCGCCGCGCCGCCCGGCATGGGCCGCGATCGAACAGGCCACGGTTTCGGCGCACAGCGAAAGACCATAGCTGGCATTCTCGAAATTCGCGCCCGTGATGATCGCGCCATCATCGAACAATAGCGCCGCACCCACATGAAACCCGGAATAGGGCGCATAGGCCGTGTCCATCGCCCCGCGCGCCGCAGCAATCAGCGCCACACGCTTTTGGGCCAAAACCTCGTTCATGGCTGCACCACCACCCAGTACACGGGCCCCGCCACACCATCCAACCGCAAGCGGTCGCTTGCCGTCCACATCACCCAGGGGCGCCCGGCATACGTGGGTTCGATAAAGTCCTGCGTTACCCAGATATTGCGGTCGATCAGCGCGGCCAGATGGTATTCCTTCTCAAGCGCGCGTGAAATCATCAGGATCACCGGCTTTTCCGCGTGCTTTTCCACCTGGTTGAGGAACGTGGTCAACTCGCTCTGCATCTGCGCTTCGCCCGGAACTTCTGGGCAGGTGCGCGACGATACGTCCAGCACGATGGCAGGCGGCAGCAGATCCTTGTCACGCGGAACCACCGTCACGAAATTCGCCGCCTGCGCGTCCGCCGGGGCGCACAGATCGTAAACATGCACTGCGCCGACCTGCATCCCGCGTGCGCGCGCTGAATCCAGCCCATCGCTGAACGAAGCGTCGCGGACCGACGTGCCTTCGCTAGCGGTCAGATAGGCAAAATCGGCCCCCTCCGCACGCACCATGCGCCAATCCACCGTACCGTCATCATCGCTCAACCACACGCCCTGAACCGGATAGCTTTCCCGCGCAGGCATCCATATCTGCGCCTTCCACCATGCCAGACCTGCGCCAATCAGCACGATCAGAAGCAATACCGCCAGCAGCCGCCTGCGGCCCTTGTTCTGTTTTCTCGCCATGATGTGAAGAATCGCGTCCCGGTTTGGTTTCAGCCCCTGATATGCAGCACGCAGATCAGGGTAAAGAGCCGCCGCGCCGTGGCGAAATCGGTGTCGATCTTGCCCTCCAGCCTTTCAAGCAGCATTTCCGCAGCATTGTTGTGAACGCCGCGCCGCGCCATGTCGATTGTCTCGATTTCGGTGGCAGTCGCCTTGCGGATCGCCTGATAATAGCTGTCGCAGATCGCAAAATATTCGCGGATCGGCCGACGAAACCGACCTAGCCCCAGAATCACCGTTTCCAGCAGGTTTTCATCCTCGCCCGAAACCGCCAGCGCCAGTCTTCCGTCGTCCACCGCCAGCCGCAGCCGATACGGCCCTTCGTGTCCCGCTTCAAATGCACGCAACGGCTTGAACGTATTCTCTTCGATCAGATCGAAAATAGCGATGCGCCGCTCCTGCTCGATATCGGCATTGCGCCAGATGATCGTCGCTTCGTCCAGCTCGATATGCGAGATACGCGGGTCGCCCATGGGGCACTCTGTCTTGCAGACACAGGCAACCGGGGCAAGGCTTTTGCCCAAACACTCCCCGCTATCCACAACCCCCGACAATTGCCGTGCGGGGCGCGGTGGGGCACAATGCACCCCATGTCCGCCAGCGAAGCCATTCTCACCCGCGAACCATCAGAGATTCGCGCTCTCCCCTCCAACGTCGAGGCGGAAGCCGCTTTTCTGGGCGCGGTCCTGATCGACAACCGCATTCTCGAAGAACTGCAGACCCCGTTAAAACCCGAACATTTCTTTGCTGCCGTGCATGGCCGCGTATTCGAACGCATCCACACCCTGATCGACCGCAAGGCCGTGGTCACCCCGGTCACGCTAAGGCCCTACTTCGAAACCGATGAGGGGTTGAAGGAGCTGGGCGGCGTTGCCTATCTCGCTCGCCTGACATCGGACGGGCAAGGCCTGCTCAACCCGCGCGAACTGGCCGAACAGATCTATGACCTCGCCCTGCTGCGCGAACTGATCTCGGTCGGCCGCAATCTGGTCGAAGGCGCGCTTGATACCAGCGATTCGGTTGCCCCGCTGGAACAAGTCGAAAAGGCAGAAGCCGCGCTCTATGCCGTGGCCGAAGGCGCACAGACCGGCAGTGAAGCGCAAAGCTTTGCGCAGGCCACCCGCGCCTCGCTGGAAATGATCGAAAAGGCGCTGCTTTCAGGCGGTCACATTTCGGGCAAGACCACTGGTCTTACCTCGGTCAACGAAAAGATCGGCGGGCTGCACGATTCGGACCTTATCATTCTGGCCGGGCGTCCCGGGATGGGCAAAACCTCGCTCGTCACAAACATCGCTTTCAACGCGGCTGACCGGCTGCGCCGCGATATGGCCGACGGCATCGCACTGAAAGATTCGGTCGGCGCGGGTGTCGCTTTCTTTAGTCTGGAAATGAGCGCGGACCAGCTTGCCACACGTATCCTGGCCGAACAGTCAGGCATCAGTTCCGAAGCGCTGCGCATGGGCCGCATCAGCCGCGAGGATTTTCAACAACTGTCGTTTGCCAGCCAGCGTCTGGCCGAACTGCCGCTCTATATCGACGATACCCCCGCGCTCACCATCGGATCATTGCGCGCCCGCGCCCGCCGGTTGAAGCGTCGCCACGATATCGGCCTTATCATCGTCGACTATCTTCAGCTCCTTCAGGGTTCAGGCCGCAGCGACAACCGCGTCAACGAAATTTCCGAAATTTCGCGTGGCCTCAAGACGTTGGCCAAGGAACTCGCCGTCCCGGTGATCGCCCTGTCACAGCTTTCGCGTGCGGTGGAACAACGCGACGACAAGCGCCCGATGTTGTCTGACCTTCGCGAATCAGGCTCGATCGAACAGGACGCCGACATGGTGTGGTTTGTGTTCCGCGAAGACTATTACGTCGCGGCCAAGGAACCAAAAGTGCCACAGGGCAACGACGACGCCAAAGTGCAGGAAGCCCACGCCGCATGGCAGGCCGAAATGGAACGGGTCTATGGTCTTGCCGAACTGATCGTGGCCAAACAGCGCCACGGCTCCACCGGCAAAGTCCGCATGCGCTTCGAAGCCCGAATCACTCGCTTCTCCGACCTTGCGCCCGATGACATGCGCGCCAGCTATGGCGGGGATGATGAGTAAAGTGGTCACCCCCACGAATCCTTGACTTTTCCACACCCCCGGCCTAGCTGCCGGTCTTTCCGTCCTTTTCAGTTATCGGAGTGCCCTGATGGCGCGCGTTACCGTCGAAGATTGCGTCGACAAGGTTCCCAACCGTTTCGATCTCGTTCTGCTTGCTGCAGAACGCGCCCGCGCGATTTCTGGCGGTGCCGAACTCACCGTTGATCGCGACCGTGACAAGAACCCCGTCGTGGCGCTGCGTGAAATCGCCGAAGAAACGGTGCGCCCCACCGTGCTCAAGGAAAACCTGATCCAGTCGCTGCAACGCGTGCTGCCTGATGACGATGATGAAGTCGATGAAATCGGCTCGCTGTCGCAGTCCGCCGAAGCACTGCGCATCACCGCCGCAGCCCCGGTGCGCAACACCTCGCTCGGCGCTGATTACGACGGATAATTCTCTCGTAATCAAACCTTATCAAAAAGCCCCCGGCCACAAACCGGGGGTTTTTGTATCAGGTGTTCTGCAACTGCTCGGCCATCTGCTGCCAAACCTTGTTGATTGCTTTCAACGGCCGCACCATGACCTTGAAGTCAACGATGCGCCCTTCCAGATCGAAGCGGATCAGATCGATCCCGTTGACCTTGATTCCATCCATCTCGCACTCGAATTCAAGACAGGCTTCCGGCCCGTCCACCAGTTCGCGGATGTAGCGGAAGGTACCATTGCCAAACACCTGCCCCGCAGCGGTCAGATACATCAGCACTTTCTCGCGGCCCTCTTGCGGCGTGTGAACCACGGGCGAATGGAACACCGCGTCCTCGGCAATCAGTTCATCCAGCAGCGCCGGATCGCTGCCCAGCATATAGCGGTGCCATGCTGCCAGACCCAGTTTCATCGCCAATCTCCCACGGTTTTCTGTTACTTGATGGGGCAGGGCGGGGCACGCCAGCATTGATCCGGCGCAACCTGCCTCGTTTCAACCCAGATTCTGCGCAAAAAAGTCCCGCGTCCGCCGGTCTGCCAGCGCTGCGCCCTGCTCATCCCGGCGGCTGCCCATCTCGGCGGCAAAGCCATGGTCCAGCCCATCGTAATCGAACAGCGTCACCTTGGGATGTGGATCTAGCGCGGCATGAATCGCCGCTTGCGCTTCTGGCCCAACAAAGTGGTCCGCCGTCGGAATATGCAGCATCAATGGGTTGGCTATGGCGTGCGCTTCATTCAGCATCTGGTCGATCATCACGCCATAATATCCGACGCTTGCGTCTACATCTGTCCGCGTCGCCGCCATATAGGCCATTCGCCCGCCCAGACAGAAACCTACCAACCCCACCTTGGCGATACCTTCATACCCGCGCAGGAACCTGATTGCCGCTTCGATATCCTTCACGCCCTTGTCCGGGTCATATTGTCCGAAATATCCCAGCGCTTCCTGAAACTGTTCGGGCACATCCGAATCAAGCTGCACGCCCGCCGCGAACCGCCAGAAGATGTCGGGCGCCAGCGCCATATATCCCAGATCGGCCCACGCCTTGCACTTGTGGCGAATGCCGGGGTTCACCCCGAAGATTTCGGGCACCACGATGATCGCGGCGCGGATTGGCCCATCTGGCGTGGCCAGAAATCCCGGAATTTCGCCTTCGCCATCCAGCGCGGCAAAAGTGATCTGCTCACCCATCGCAAGTTTGTCCTGTCATTTGTGATCGTTGGTCGAAAGCCATGTTGGCCCCACCCATGGACTTTGCCAAGCACGCATGACACTCTCGTCATCCAGCGGGGAAGGATAAACCCATGAAAGTAACTATGGAAGTTGATTGCACCCCGGAAGAAGCCCGACGCTTCCTGGGCCTGCCCGATGTGTCAAAGGCGAACGACGTCTATGTCGACAACATCGCCAAGGCCATGCAGGGGGTTACCAGCCTCGATCAATTGCAGGGCTTTGCCAAGCAGATTGCCCCGATGGGTGAAATCGGCCTGAAGCTGTTCCAGAACTTCATGGAACAAGGTGCGATGGCCGGCATGGGTGGCAGCAAAAAGCCAAAGGCCTGACGAACCGCGCCTGATCGTGTAGGGCAACCTGCGTGACTGACACGATCTTTGCCCTGTCCTCCGGCCAGCCTCCTGCCGGTATCGCCGTTATCCGCATCAGCGGACCAGATGCCGCCGCCGCGCTTACTGTAATGGCCGGAAAGCTTCCCACGCCGCGCCGCGCCAGCCTCGCCACTTTGGCCGATCCGGCTGACGGTACCCACCTTGATCGTACCATGGTCTTATGGCTGCCGGGACCGGGTACGGCCACGGGCGAAGACAGCGCCGAATTGCACCTGCACGGCGGCCGCGCCGTGGTCGCCGCTGTCGAAGCCGCGCTGGCCCGCTTACCCGGCTTGCGCCGTGCCCAACCGGGGGAGTTCACGCGCCGCGCCTTCGCCAATGGCCGCATAGATCTGGCCGAAGCCGAGGGTCTGGCCGATCTGCTATCAGCAGAAACCGAACTGCAACGCCGCGCCGCGCTTGCCATGGCAGAAGGCGCGTTGTCGCGTCAGGTCGATCACTGGCGCAACGCCTTGCTCTCGCTTTCCGCCGCAATCGAAGCCGCGCTCGATTTTTCAGATGAAGACGATGTGGAGGAAGGGGAGTCGCACCTGCCCGCCGACTTCAACCCGACCTGCACCACGCTTGTCATCAGCTTGGACAAGTGGCTGCTTCGCCCGCGTGCCGAACCATTGAAAGAAGGCTTCCGCGTCGTTTTGGCAGGTCCACCCAACGCCGGAAAATCCACGCTGTTCAATGCGCTGGTCGAAACCGAAGCCGCCATCACCGCGGCTGAGCCTGGCACCACACGCGATGTCCTCACCCATGCAGTTGCCATCGAAGGCGTACCCTTCACCTTTGTCGACACCGCAGGCCTGCGCAACGAAGGTGCAGGCGAAATCGAACGCATCGGCATTGCCCGCGCCCGCGCGGCTGCAGAACGCGCCGACCTGATCCTCTGGCTCGGCCCGGAAGGGGAGGGACCGCAAGACCGCCCGCTATGGGAAGTTTCCGCACGCGCGGACGATCCGGCTGCATCACACAAATCATCGGCAGCGCATCATCTTTCCGCGCAGACCGGCCAAGGCATGGCAGACCTGCGCAGGGCACTGATCGCCCACGCACGCGACGCTCTGCCAGCGCCCGGTGACGCGGCCCTTAACCAGCGCCAGCATAGGCTGCTATCCAACGTAGCAGATTCTCTTCGCCTCGCCCAAATCGAACAAGACCCACTTCTCGCCGCCGAAAACCTGCGCCTTGCCCGCCGCGCGCTCGACGCGCTGGTTGGCCGCACGAGTACCGAAGACATGCTTGACACCCTGTTCGGTCGCTTCTGTATCGGCAAGTGAATGGTGTCGTGTTTCACGTGAAACACGACAACTGACCTGTCTGGGTGAAGCCCCTACTTCCTGCTCTTCAGATTCAACCGCTGTTCCACGTGAAACAGCGCAAACCAAACTTTGACCCGAATCTCCAACTCGCGTATCGCACACGCCATGCACCAGTTCGATATCATCGTGGTCGGCGGCGGACATGCCGGCGTCGAGGCTGCGGCTGTCGCCGCGCGCATGGGCGCGCGCACCGCGCTCGTCTCATTCGATCCCGCGACCATCGGCGCGATGAGCTGCAACCCGGCTATCGGCGGATTGGGCAAAGGCCACCTCGTTCGCGAAGTCGATGCTTTTGATGGGCTGATCGCCCGCGCTGCCGATGCGGGTGCCATTCACTATCGTATGCTCAACCGGTCAAAGGGCAGCGCAGTGCAGGGACCGCGCGTTCAGGCTGATCGCAAGCGTTTCAAGGCGGCCATCCAGCAGATGATCGCAGCACAGCCCAACCTCCATGTCGTCGGTGGCGAAGCCGCTGCACTGCGTATCGAAGGGGGCAGGGTGGTCGGCATTGATCTGGCTGATGGCACTGCACTTGCCGGTCAGGCCGTGGTCCTGTGTACTGGCACCTTCCTTGGTGGACGCTTGTTCCGTGGGGAAGAGCGTATGGACGGCGGACGCATTGGCGAAGACTCCGCCCATCGCCTTGCGCAGCAGTTGCGCGCAGCCAATTTGCCGATGGCGCGGCTCAAGACTGGCACGCCGCCGCGCATCGACGGTCGCACCATTGATTGGGCAAAGCTGCCCGAACAGCCCAGCGATGCCGATCCCTGGAACATGTCGCCGCTCACCAAAGCGCGTCCGCTGCCGCAAGTGTTCTGCGCCATCGCCCGCACCAATGAACGCACGCATGAAATCATTCGCGGCGGGTTGGATCGCTCACCGCTGTTCAGCGGCGCCATCGGCGCGCAAGGGCCGCGCTATTGCCCTTCGATCGAGGACAAGATTCACCGCTTCGGCGATCGCGACGGGCATCAGGTTTTTCTTGAACCCGAAGGGTTGGATGAATCGACCGTCTATCCCAACGGCATTTCCACTTCGCTGCCCACCGATGTTCAGATCGCGATGATTCGTTCCATGGAAGGCCTTGAAAACGCAGTCATAACTGTGCCCGGTTACGCTGTGGAATACGACCATATCGATCCGCGTGCGCTGCGCCGCAGCCTTGAGATAAAGGCCATGCCCGGCCTGTATTGCGCAGGCCAGATCAACGGCACCACCGGCTATGAAGAGGCGGCTGCGCAAGGGTTGATCGCCGGGATGTACGCCGCTGCCGCCGTGCTGGGCCGGGATGCCCCCGAACTTGACCGGGCCAACAGCTATATGGCGGTGATGGTCGATGACCTGACTTTGCATGGCGTCAGTGAACCCTACCGCATGCTCACCGCGCGGGCTGAGTACCGCCTGCGCCTGCGCGCCAACAATGCCACGTCACGGCTGACGCCATTGGGTCTCGCTGTGGGCTGCATCGGCGTTGAGCGTCGCCAATGGTTCGAACAGCGCCTGACCGCACGTGAACGGCTCGAAAATGCACTGGCGCAGGAAGCAACACCGACCGAACTCAATCGCGCGGGAATGCTGGTACGCGCCGATGGCACGCGCCGCACACTGATGGAATGGCTGCGCTTCCCCGAAGTCACACTCGAAACGCTGCGCCCATGGATAGGCGATGAAGCGTTCGATCCGCTGCTGGTGGAAGAGGTTGAGGAAGACGCCGCATACGCCCCCTATCTTGTTCGACAGGATTCCGAACTTCGTGATCTTCGTGCATCCGATGCGGTGATGCTGGGCGAAAGGTTTCCTTTTGCAGACGTTCCGGGCCTTTCACGTGAAATGGTAGAACGGCTCGAAAGGGCCCAGCCTGAAACGCTGGCTGCCGCTGGACGCATTGCCGGAATCACCCCTGCCGCGCTCGCTAGCCTGCTGGTTCACGCCCGCCGCCGCGCCAACAACGGGATTGCCGCATGACGCTTTCCACCGAAGTCGAAGCGCAGGACTGGCTATGCGATGACCTGGACATTGATGCAGCAGGCATGGACCGCCTGTCCCATCTGGTTGCGTTGCTGCTGGAAGAGAATGAAAAACAGAACCTCGTCGCGCGCGGCACGCTACCGCATGTCTGGGTTCGCCATATTGTTGATTCTGCGCAACTCCTTCATGTTTCACGTGGAACATTACCGGATGGCCCGTGGATTGATCTAGGCACGGGCGCAGGCTTTCCCGGCCTTGTCGTAGCCGCACTTCAGCCGGAACGGCCTGTCACGTTGGTCGATTCGCGCCGTCTGCGCACAGAATGGCTACAACGTGCCGCCGATGCGCTTGACCTTGTGAATGTCGATGTGGTGCTGTCCCGCGTGGAAGACCTGCCCAGCACTCCCCACGCCGTTATCTCGGCACGCGCATTTGCGCCACTGGACAAGTTGGTAACTCTTTCCGCCCGCTTTTCCACACCCGACACGCTCTGGCTGTTGCCCAAAGGGGCCGGGGCACCGCATGAATTGCAAATGCTTCCCGAATCATGGTGCCACATGTTCCACGTGGAACAATCGCTGACCGATCCTGATGCGGGAATAATCGTTGGTCGCCTGCTTAGCGGAAGCGCCCCTGCTCAGAAAAACCAGGCCCGAAAAGGTAAGCGGAAATGATTACGATCGCCGTCGCAAACCAGAAGGGCGGGGTGGGCAAGACCACCACCGCAATCAACATCGCCACCGCGCTTGCCGCCACAGGCTGGAAATCCTTGTTGGTCGACCTCGATCCGCAGGGCAACTGTTCCACTGGCATCGGCATTTCAGCCGGAGAGCGCGAACGATCATCTTATGACCTGCTGATCGATCAGACACCGCTGGCAGATTGCGTCATCCCTACGCGCATTCCGAACCTCGACATCGTCCCGGCCACGGTCGATCTGTCAGGTGCGGAAGTGGAACTGGTCAGCGTCGAAGATCGCACCCATCGCCTGCGAAAAGTGCTCAACACCGATGCCGGTCACGACATCTGCCTGATCGATTGCCCGCCCTCGCTAGGCCTGCTCACGCTGAATGCGCTGACGGCGGCGGACACTATTCTTGTCCCGCTACAGTGCGAATTCTTCGCGCTCGAAGGGTTGAGCCAGCTTTTGCAGACAGTGGAACGGGTGCAGGAACGGTTCAATCCTGACCTTGGCATTCTAGGTATTGTCCTGACCATGTTCGACCGCCGCAACCGCCTGACCGATCAGGTGGCCGAAGACGTGCGATCCTGCCTGCGCGATCTGGTGTTCGACGCCGTGATTCCGCGCAATGTGCGCCTGTCAGAAGCACCCAGCCATGGGCTTCCGGCGCTAATCTATGACCATGCCTGCCCCGGATCGCAGGCTTATATGAAGCTGGCGCGTGAGCTGATTGGCCGCCTGCCCGAACGGAGGAAAGCGGCGTGAGCGGCGAAGAGGGTAGCGTAAAGGCGCCAGCGCGGCGGATGGGTCTTGGCCGTGGTCTTGGCGCGCTGATGGGCGAAGTGCGGCGCGAAGAACCGATTGCGCGGGTTTCTGTTTCCGGCCCTGACGCCATCACCGGCGAGGCGCGCGATGGGGGTCTGGCGCTGCTGTCAGTTGCCTCGATTGAACCGCATCCCGAACAGCCGCGCCGCCATTTCGATGAAGATGCACTGGAAGAGCTCGCGCAATCCATTGCCGCGCGTGGTGTGATTCAGCCTGTAATCGTCCGTCCGCTAGGGGCAGGGCGCTATCAGCTGGTCGCGGGTGAACGCCGCTGGCGTGCTGCGCAAAGAGCGCAAGTCCATGAAATTCCCGCCATCGTCCGCAAGCTGGATGAACGCGAAGTGTCTGCGCTGGCGCTGATCGAAAACCTGCAACGCCAGGACCTAAATCCGGTCGAAGAAGCCCGCGCCTATCAGCGGCTTGCCGATACCGAAGGCCTGACCCAGCAGGAAATCGCCAAGTTCGTCGACAAATCGCGCAGCCATGTTGCCAACATGATGCGCCTTTTGGGCCTGCCGGATGGCGTGCTGGACATGGTCGCGCGCGATGAAATCTCGATGGGCCACGCCCGCGCGCTGATAAATGTGCCCGAACCCACGGTTCTGGCACAGGACATCGCCACCAAAGGGCTGTCGGTGCGTGACACCGAAAAGCTGGCGCGCCGTGCGATCCGTCCTGACGGCGGGGGCAATCGTCGGCAGGCACGGGCTGGCAAGGATGCGGTCGGCGCAGCAGATCTTGCGGCGATTCAGCAGCACCTTGAAGACTTCCTTGGCCTGAAAGTAGCGATCACGCCCGATGTCGATCCCACCACCGGAGCGGTAACGATTCGCTACAAGAACCTCGATCAGCTTGATCTGATCTGCCAGCGGCTAACCGGCGGTGAATTCTAGGGATTTGTAAAATATAAACTTTTCTTTGACGTCATGCTGCAGTGAGGCATGCCCGAAAGGGAATTAATTAGTCGATTAAATTCTCGTTGACCGGAGGGTGGCGTCGCGCATAGGCTGTGCGCAACGAACCAGAACCGGAGAGAATAGCCATGTCGCTCGATGCGATTTCGCGCTCAGCCTATAACGAAGATCACGAAGCCTTTCGCCAGAGCGTGCGTCGCTTTCTGATCGATGAGATTGCCCCTCACGCCAATGAATGGGGTGAAGCTGGCATCGTGCCCAAGGAAATCTGGCCCAAGGCTGGCGAACTGGGCATGCTGTGCCCGACCGTTCCCGAAGAATACGGCGGGCTGGGCCTCGACTTCGGCTACAACGCCATCGTCGATGAAGAGAGTAGCTATTACGGTCGCGTCGCCACTGGCTTTTCGCTCCAGTCCGATATCGTCGCCAACTACCTCGTCTCCTATGGCTCGGAAGAGCAGAAGAAGAAGTGGTTGCCCAAGATGGTGTCGGGCGAAGTGGTCACTGCCATCGCCATGACCGAACCTGGCACCGGGTCCGACCTTCAGGGTATGCGCACCACGGCCAAGAAGGATGGCAACCACTACGTCATCAACGGGTCGAAAACCTATATCACCAATGGCCAGAACGCCGACCTGATCCTTGTCTGCGCCAAGACCGACACCGACATTCAGCCAGCTTGGAAGGGTGTATCGATCGTGCTGGTCGAGGCTGACCGCGAAGGTTTCAAGCGAGGTCGGAACCTCGACAAGATCGGCCAGGACGAAGCCGACACATCAGAGCTGTTCTTCGAAGACGTGCGCGTTCCCATCACCAATTGCCTTGGCGAAGAGGGCAAGGGCTTCATCTATCTGATGAGCGAACTGCCGCAGGAACGCCTTTCGATTGCCGTGGGTGCGCAGGCTTCAGCGCAGAAGGCCTTTGACGATACCGTGGAATTTACCCGCGAGCGTAAGGCTTTCGGCAAGCCGATCCTCGATTTCCAGAACACCCGCTTCGTGCTCGCCGACATCAAGGCCAAGCTGCAGGTGGGCTGGGCGCATCTTGACTGGGCGCTGGCACGCCACCTGAAAAAAGAACTGACCCCGGAAGAAGGCGCAGCGGCGAAGCTGTGGCACACCGAACTGCAGTGGGAAGTGATGGACAAGTGTCTGCAACTGCACGGTGGCGCTGGGTATATGAACGAATATGCGATTGCCCGTGCTTGGCGCGGCGCGCGCGTGACTCGCATCTTTGGCGGCACCAATGAAATCATGAAGGAACTCATCGGCCGCAAACTCTAATCACGTTTTGACTGCTGGTTGAAAGGCTACGGCCCGCTTTCCGGGGAGGGAAAGCGGGCCGTTTCACGTGGAACAGATGGAGGTGTTGCCCCACGCCAGCGAGGGAAAAGAAGAAGCGGCGCGTCAGCCGGTGTAAACGCGCTTTTCCTTAACCCGCTTTTCCTTGACCACAGGCGCACGCCGCGGGGCAGGGGCCACACGGCGGCGGGCAGGTTCATCCACCCACTTTTCCGTGACGACCGTGGTTTCCACACAGGGCTTTTGCGACGGTACCATCACCGGAACCATCACATAGCCATAAGGCGCGTAGCCACCCGGCCCATAACCGGGCTGGCCATATCCCCCCTGCTGTGCCGAAGCGAAATAATCATCACATTCGCGGCGCAGGCCCTTGTCTTCGCCCTTATCAATCATGTTACCCGCAATTGCGCCCACTGCGGCCCCTGCAACCGTGCCAAGCACGCGGTCACCCTTGCCCGCCACCCGGTTGCCGACAACACCACCGACCACGCCGCCCAACAGCGTGCCGCCGACGCCTTTGTCGCCATAGACCTTGCGGCAACGCTCGTTCATTTCATTCCAACGTGGATCGGCCTGAGGGTAGGCTTGCGGGTAGGCCTGAGGATAGCCTTGAGGTGCATAGCCCGGTTGCCCCTCAACCGGCTGAACCATTACCGTAGTCGGCCAAGGCGCGCCGACCATCGGCGGATAGTAAACCGGGCCTTGGCCATAGCTGCCATATCCTTGCGCCGGATGGCGATCAGGGTGGCGGTCACCGGCCAATGCCGGTGCGGCGGTGACGGAAAAGGCCAGAGCAGCGAGTGTGAGCTTACGAAGCATCATGCGGTATCCCCCAGGGGACGGCGCAGGACAGCGCCGTTATTAACCGCAAACTTACCATCAGACCCCGCAGGAAACCAAGGTTTGCAAGGGCGGAGAGTCCGTGCTGTCCCGAATCGGGGCAGGAATCAGATGCGATTGGCCACAGCGCGCGCCAAAGCCTCGATCCCGCGGGCGTCTTCATCATCAAACCGGGCAGGGCTGGGGCTGTCGAGATCGATCACGGCGATTACAGCACCATCGCGAATCACCGGCACGACCAGTTCCGACCGGCTTTCCGCATCGCAGGCAATGTGGCCGGGAAAGGCGTGAACATCGGGCACCAGTTGCGTCTGCCCGCTGGCGGCGGCCGTACCACATACACCCTTGCCCAGTGCGATGCGGATGCAGGCAGGCTTCCCTATGAACGGGCCAAGCACCAGTTCGTCATCAACCATGCGATAGAATCCGGCCCAGTTCAGATCGGGCAGAAACTGCCAGATCAGCGCAGCAACATTGGCCATATTGGCAATGCCGTCCGGCTCTCCATCAATCAGCGCGCGAGCGGATTCGACCAGATCGGCAAGAAGTTCGGCTTTAGGCTGGCCGTGGGTGGGGGCAAACGTGAACATGCCGATGGTCATATCGCAACTTCTCGCCAAAGTCGCGCGGCGCAACTTCCGCCAAATTTGCAGCATTGCCCTTGGCAACGGTGCAGAATAGATTTGGTGCCATGAACATTTTCAAGAAAATCCTGATCGCGCTGGTCGCGATTGCCGTACTGATTGGCGCTTATGTCGCCTGGGCAGTACGTGGCCCCGCAGCCCAATTTCCGCTGCAGGAAACCACCGGGCCGCGGCCCAAACTAGCCGACCCAGACGAACAGACCATTCCCACCGTGCGCACGGCCGATCCGATTGGCTGGCAGGACGGTGAAGCGCCAGTGGCGGCACAGGGCCTTCAGGTCAGCCGTTTTGCCGACAAGCTGGACCATCCGCGCACCGTGTTTACTCTGCCCAATGGTGACGTGCTGGTGGCGCAGACCAATTCGCCGCCACGTGAAGGAGGCGGCCTTACCGGCGCGGTCATGGGCTATCTGTTCCGCAAGGTGGGGGCAGGCGGGCCATCGCCCAACACGCTGGTTCTGCTGCGCGACGGTGATGGCGATGGCAAGGCGGAACAACGCTTCACGCTGGAAAACCCGGCACTGAACTCACCGTTCGGCATGGCATTCCATGATGGACATCTGCTGGTAGCAAACCATAATGCCGTCCTGTCTTTTCCCTATGCGCTGGGACAGACCACACTGACCGGCAAGCCGGAAAAGCTGATGGATCTACCGGGTGGAGGCAACCATTGGGCGCGCAACCTGATCGTCAGCCCGGATGGTAGCGAACTATTTGTCACCGTTGGGTCCGCATCGAACATTGCCGAAGGGGGGATTGCGGCTGAACGTGGCCGTGCGGCCATTCATGCCTACAACTTCGCCAAGAAGACCAGCCGCGAAATTTCAGGCGGACTGCGCAATCCCAACGGGCTGGATTTCAACCCCCACAGCGAAGAACTGTGGACCGTGGTAAATGAACGCGACATGCTGGGATCGGACCTTGTGCCCGATTACCTGACCAATGTGCCGTTCGGTTCCAACTATGGCTGGCCGTGGGTCTATTGGAAAAGGAACCTCGACTGGCGGGTGAAGGAACCCATGCCCGAATACATGCTGGATTACGTGCGCAAGCCGGAATACGCCCTTGGCGCGCACGTCGCTCCGCTGGGTCTGACCTTTGCAAAAGCTGGAAACCGCATGGGTACAAAGTTCCAGCAGGGCGCTTTCGTTGCACGGCACGGATCATGGAATCGCCGCCCGCTGGCTGGATATGACGTGGTGTTCATCGGCTTTGACGCCATGGGCAATGTCCTGCCAGAACCGCCCGTGCCTGTGCTGACCGGGTTCCTCACCGCCGACGAACGCGCGCATGGCCGACCAACATGGGTCGCCTTTGCCAAAGACGGCGCGCTGCTGGTCAGCGACGATACGGGCGGGGTAATCTGGCGAGTCATGGCACCGGGCGCTGCGCCTGCGGCAGAAATCAAGCCTCTGCCCAAGCGCACCGCGCCACCGCAACCAAAGATGACCGGCAAACTGATTATGAAGCCCAATGCAGATTCATCGCTGAACCAGCCGGGGAACTGAACCGGATTGCTCCTGTCGAGACACTTGGCGCAGCACCGCGTGTCTCGACTTCAGGCATAGCCTGAAGTTCATCCTGAGCGTGAGGAAGGACCCGACATCAAAGGCGGGCCATTCAGTTTAATGGGGCAGGGTTAACTCCGCTTAGAGCGCCCGGCCGGCTCGACCTGCCAGTTCGTTGACGTACTGCCAGGCCACGCGGCCCGAACGCCCACCACGCCGCTTTGACCATTCCAGCGCATCGCCTTCGTCAAAGGGCAGGGTATAATGGGTGGCATACCCTGCGATGATCGCAAGGTAATCATCCTGCGAACAGTTGTGGAAGCCAAGGCTGAGGCCAAAGCGATCAGCCAGCGCCAGCCTGTCATCCACGACGTCGCGCGGGTTGATCGGATCGTCCTGTTCCGATGCGTGACGTTCCACAATGGCGCGGCGGTTTGACGTTACCGCAAGGCGCACATTGGCCGGGCGCGCTTCCACCCCTCCTTCCAGCCATGACCGCAGCTTGCGCGCACCGCCGGAATCGCCGGCATCAAAACCCAGATCGTCAAGGAAAACCAAAAAGCGCCGGTCGATCCTGCGCAGGGTGCTGAACAGATCCGCCAGCCCCGCATCAGGCCCGGCCTGAACCAGTGCGATGGAACCGGGCAGGGCATCTTGGGCGGCCAGCGTGGCGGCGCGCAACAAGGCTGATTTGCCCATGCCGCGCGATCCCCACAACAGCATATCATGTGCTGCCGCTCCGCGCGAAAGCCGCGCGACGTTTTCAACCACCGCCACCTTCTGCTTATCGATGCCCTGCATCAGATCAAGCGAGGGCGCCTCGAGCCGGTCAATCCCACGGGCAGCCTTGCCATCCCATACATAGGCGGGAAAGGACAGCCAGTCCGCCGCATCGGCTCGCGACGGGACAAGGCTTTCCAGCGCTTGCGCAATACGGGCGAGCAGAATTTCGGTGGTCATGCCGCCCGGTTATCCGGCCAGCGTTTCCGTGTCGAGATCATAGAGCAGCGCCGCCCCTGCCATGGCCGACGATCCCAGCCCGCGCGCTTCGGGCACGATCACGCGGTTGAAGAACTTGGTCACCGCAATCTTGGCGGCAAGGTCAGACGCACGCGACTGACGGCCAAGCTGCCACCCTGCCACCGCCACCGCGCACATCGTGGTGAAGGGAACAGACCCTGCCAGCTTGTCATCCAGCGAAGCGGTCGTGCTCATCCACTGGCCGATGGCAGCAGCGTCCTTGGCCAGTGCCGCCACTTCCGGCACATCCTCCATCTCGGCGGCAATCTGCGTCATCAGGCCCTGCAGCACTGCACCGCCATCATACCCCAGCTTTCGCGTCACTAGGTCGGCGGCTTGAATGCCGTTGGTGCCTTCATAGATCGGGGCGATGCGGGCATCCCGCAGGTGCTGCGCCGCGCCGGTTTCCTCGATAAAGCCCATGCCGCCGTGCACCTGCACGCCAAGATCGGCCACTTCGCAGCCAATATCGGTGCCCCAGGCCTTCAGCATCGGCACCAGCGTTTCAGCCCGCTTCTGCGCGGCCTCATCACCCAGCGCACCGCGATCAACCTGACCGGCAGTGTAATACAGCAGCGCCCGCGCGCCTTCGGTCAAGGCACGCATCCGCATCAGCATGCGGCGCACGTCAGGGTGTTCGACAATCGCCACCGAAGCCTTGCTGGGCGATCCCGCACGTGCAGCCTGAATACGGTCACGGGCATAGCCGCGCGCCTGCTGAAACGCGCGTTCGGCAATCTGCACGCCTTGGCTACCGACATTGATGCGCGCAGAATTCATCATCGTGAACATTGCGCGCAACCCGCCATTTTCATGGCCCACGATCTCGCCAATGCATTCGCCGTTGTCGCCATACGACATGACGCAAGTGGGCGATGCATGAATGCCCAGCTTGTGTTCGATGGAAACGCAGCGAACATCGTTGCGTGCGCCAAGGCTACCATCGTGTTCCACGTGGAACTTCGGCACGATGAACAGCGAAATCCCGCGTGACCCTTCGGGCGCGCCGGGGGTGCGCGCCAGCACAAGGTGGATGATATTCTCTGCCGCTTCGTGTTCGCCAAAGGTGATAAATATCTTGGTGCCCACAATGCGATACTTGCCCGCGTGCGGCCCTTCGGTAATCGGCGTCGCAGTGCTGCGCAGCGCGCCCACGTCAGACCCAGCCTGCGGTTCGGTCAGGTTCATCGTGCCAGACCATTCACCGCTAATCAGCTTGGGCAGGTAAAACGCCTTCTGGTCTGCACTGCCATGATGGTCCAGTGCCTCGATCGCGCCAACGGTCAAGATCGGCAGCAGGGTGAAGCCCATATTGGCCGCGCCCAGTGTTTCCAGAACCGCCGTCGCCAACGTAAAGGGCAGACCTTGTCCGCCAAAGGCTTCTGGCCCGGTAATCGACCCCCAGCCTTGTTCTACAAACGCCTTGTACGCTTCGACATAACCAGCAGGCAGGGTGACAGTGCCATCGGCGCACTTTGCCCCTACCTGATCGCCTGCGCGGTGCAGTGGCGCCCATTCGCCCGCGGCAAATGCCCCGATGCCTTCGACAATGGCTTCCACCAGATCGGGCGTGGCAGCGGCAAAACGATCATGCGCAGCAATTTCGTCAATCCCGGCGCTGACCTTGATGGCAAGGATCTGGTCGGCTGTCGGCGGGGTGAAGGTCATCGTCGTCCTCTCCTGTGGCGCGACCCGCTTGCGCGAGCCTGCGCGCTCCCTATAGCGAAAGCCCATGGACCGGACAAAGCCTTCAAAGGTGCATCTGCCTGACGATAAAGGTATCGCTGCCGCTGCTGCGGTTATCATGCGGGGCGGCACCGTCGCTGTGCCTACAGAAACCGTCTATGGCCTTGCCGCCCGTGCCGATGACGATGCGGCGGTGGCCGGCATCTATCGTGCCAAAGGACGGCCCGATTTCAACCCGCTGATCGTGCATGTGCCCGACGCTACGGCAGCGCAGGCTTTGGCCGTGTTCGACGCCCGCACAAATGCGCTGGCCGCTGCATTCTGGCCCGGCGCGCTGACCATGGTCCTGCCCCGGCGCGAAGGCGTAGCGCTGGCCGCTGCGGTCAGCGCGGGCCTGCCCACCGTGGCCCTGCGCTGCCCCGCCCATGACGTAATGCAAGCCCTGTTGAAAACCTGTGGATTACCACTAGCGGCGCCGTCCGCGAATCGCAGCGGCGGGGTCAGCCCGACCAGCGCAGCGCATGTCGCCGCGTCGCTGGGCGACCGGGTAGACCTGATTCTCGATGGCGGCGAAACGCAGCGCGGCATCGAATCCACCATCGTTGGCCTGCGCAACGACGGTTCATGGGCCATATTGCGCCCCGGTCCGATTACCGAACACGAAATTGCCGACGTGCTGGGCGGTGCCAGCAATGCGGTAATGTCGGTCAAAATCGAAGCTCCCGGCCAGCTTGCCAGCCATTACGCGCCGGGAAAGCCTGTCCGCCTGAACGCGGAGGCAGCGGGCGAAGGCGAATACCTGATTGGCTTTGGTCCGATTATGGGCGACGTTTCCCTGTCCTCCGGCGGGGATCTGGCCGAAGCGGCAGCGCGGCTGTATGCCTGCCTGCATCTGGCTGCTGCTGCACCGAAAGCCCTGATCGCCGTAGCACCTATTCCGGATCACGGCATTGGCACTGCCATCAACGACCGGTTGCGCCGGGCCGCTGCCTGATTATCGGTCGACTTCGTAAGGGACCGAAGCGCGCATCATGTCCATGTCGCGATAAATACGCCGCGCATCGTCACAGGCATCGTCATAACCCTTGCGGCAATCCCGGCTGGCCTTGTCATAATCGCGAGAAAGACGGCCATAGCGTTCTTCACGCTGGCGGATTTCGCGTCCCCGCTTCTGATCCCGCTCCGAATCGCTGACTGTCACCCGATCATAGGCATCAGCCGTGGTATTCACTGCCCGCGCGCCGACCCGCACCGGAGCCGTGGCAAGATCAAACGCGCTTTTCGCGACGCAACCTGGCAGCAATGGCAATATGGCAAGCAGCCCAAGATAGCGCAGATTCATGCGGGATCTCCCTTTCCAGAAAATCCCATGGGCTGAATGCCTTGGCAAGGACGATTCGGTTCGCAGCGGATCAATCCACCTTATTGTTCGTCCGCCGCCTCGCTGCTGTTGTCTTCCGGCGTGACGCCGTTTTCGCAAACCAGCTTGCCCGATCCAACCGAGCTGACCTTGCATGTGGCGCGGCCAAACACGCGCACTTCGCCCGATCCCATGATATTGGCATTGACGTTGCCGTTCGAAGCAAAGCGGGCATTGCCCGACCCGGCTACGTCGATCTTCACATTGTCCGCCGTCAGCCCGTCCATTTCGGCATCACCGCTGCCGGCCACGGTCATCTTCAGGTCCTTGGCCTTGCCCGCTGCACGTAGCTTACCAGACCCCAGAACGTCGACATTCAGCTTGGGCGCGTCAATGGCGCGGGCTTCGACCAGACCCGATCCGGCCACAACGATCTTGGCTTCATTGCCGCCCATCTGGTCAGCCGTCAGATTGCCCGAGCCAGCCAGCACGATCTCACTCAAAACCGGCAGGGTCACGTTGATCGTGGCGGTGCGTTCGTTCGAACCCAGCTTCCAATCTTCCCGCGCAATGCCCAATTGCCCTTCGGAAAGGGCAAAGCGCAGCTTGTTCGCACCGTCACCATCCACGGTGATCGCCAGCTTGTCACCGCGCACGATGCGCACATTATCAGGGCCAAGCAGCGTAACCATGGTCGGGGCAGGGCCGGTCATGTCCAGTTCGGACAACGGCACGCCCTTCTTGCCATTGAACGACACGTCAGCACCGTCGCAACCGCCCAGCGCGGTGGCGAGGCCCAGCACGGCCACACCGGCCAGCGCCCGAACAAGGGGTGCACGAAGGAAGGAATGCAGCATGACGAACTCTCTCTTGACTGTATTGCCGTTATAACACGGTGATACGATTCAGGCCAAGTCGTTCGTGGAATACGAAAGCGCGTTGGTCGGAGAACCGTCCTATCGGCAAAACGAAAAAGGCCCCCGGTTTTCCGGAGGCCCTTTTGCCTGCGTCAAAGCGCGAGAACGGATCAGGCCGTCTCGTAATACTTCGGCGCGTGTTCATTGAGGATCGCAAGGATCTTCTTCAGAGCAGCCGGTTCGTCCGTCTTTTCCATCGCCGCGAGTTCGCGGGCAAGGCGTGACGAAGCCGCTTCGAAGATCTGGCGTTCCGAATAGGACTGTTCCGGCTGATCGTCAGCGCGGAACAGATCGCGCGTGACTTCTGCGATGGAAACCAGATCGCCCGAATTGATCTTCGCTTCGTATTCCTGGGCCCGGCGCGACCACATGGTGCGTTTGACCTTGGGCTTGCCCTTCAGCGTATCGAGCGCTTCACGCAGAGTCTTGTCAGACGACAGCTTGCGCATGCCGATGGCTTCAACCTTGTTCACCGGAACGCGCAGCGTCATGCGTTCCTTTTCAAAGCGCAGCACGTAAAGCTGCAGCTTCATGCCAGCAATTTCTTCGTCCTGAAGTTCGACCACCCGGCCGACACCATGCTTCGGATAAACTACGTAGTCCCCAACATCGAAGGCGAGAGCCTTGACTGCCATTGGTAATCCTTTCGACGCGGGCAGAACCGGCGAACAGGAACAGGGGGCCTTTCGGGGAGAATTGGCAAATGGCCGCCTGACAGGCGGTCTTGCGAGGCCCAGCGATCCGTTTGCTTTTTTGTCCTGCCTTTTCGTGGTGAAAAGACGCCGGACAGGCATGAACCCACCGGCGCTTGGCGGGGCTTATAACACTTCGGCAATAAAATTACCAGCCCCGAACGGTTGCAGCGCAACGGAAATCGTTTGCTGCCCCTACAATAGGGGCAACAGGCCGCACCTTTCAGGTGTCAGGGCAGGACCAGGCGCGCTGAAAACCCCGCGCCCAAGCCGCTGAAATCAATCGCCTTCGCCGGGTTCGGCCGAGAAGTACTTGTCGAACTTGCCTTCTTCGCCCTTGTGCTCGTCCGCATCGGCAGGCGCGTCCTTCTTGGCGGTCAGATTCGGCCATTCAGCCGAATACTTGGCGTTCAGTTCCAGCCACTGTTCAAGGCCGGATTCGGTATCGGGCAGAATCGCTTCAGCTGGGCATTCCGGTTCGCACACGCCGCAGTCGATGCATTCGCTGGGATTGATTACCAGCATGTTTTCGCCTTCATAGAAGCAATCGACCGGACATACTTCAACGCAGTCCATGAATTTGCAGCGGATGCAGGCGTCGGTGACGACATAGGTCATGGCGATTTGATCCCTCAGGTATCTATTTGAGGCCGTGCTAGAGGCGTTGCCCCCGCATCGTCAAGCACCCGATAACAGCCTTGCGCTTCTACTGCAGGTCCGCGCCGTGCAGGAAGTGTCAGAAGCTCGATCACCTTGACCCGATTGGGCAGAGGCAGGACCAGCACATCGCCGCATTTCACATCGGCGCTGCATCGTTCGATCCGCCGTCCGTTGAGCCGGATGTGACCATCGGCGACCCAATCCTGCGCCAACCCGCGCGAGGACGAAAAACGAAGAAACCACAGCAGCTTGTCTATGCGCAAGGTCTGGCTCTCCTTCCCTATCGCGCGACCAGTTCGGCCAGCGCCGCAAAAACTCCTGACACCTGCCTTGGTCGCTCGTCGCGCTGAACCTCCGTCCGGTGCGGTCGCCATTCCCACAAGGGCGGAGCAGGCGGACCATAGCAATTGTCTGGCAAAGCCCGGCCCATATGAACACGAAAGCCGCCCATGCGCAGCAGCGCCGAATAGGCCGCGGTCGAAAGATTCATCGACCGGGCCAGTCCCGGATCAAGAAACACCCGGCGACTGCGCGCACCAAGGCGCGTGCGATGGGCCGCCTGCAAAAGCTTGTCTGCCAGATCAACCCGCAGTGATTCCGCGCCAAGCCTGCGATATCCCGCTGGAGCCAGCTTGTTGTGAACCACAGGCTGCATAGTTTCGGGCGGAAGCGGTGCAGGCTGGCACCACAGCCCTGCAAGCCGGTGCCAGGCAAGCATGGCGGAAGGGCGCAAGGCTGCGGGGGCAAACAGGTCCAACCCACCAATACGTACGCCCAGTTGCTTCAACCGGGCGCGCTGGACAGTATCAAGCCGCTCCACCGCACAGCTATCGCGCGGCAGCACGCCACCGGCTTCAACAAGATGTAGCAAAAGTGCGCGCAAGTCCGGCCCGGATACAGGATCACGACTGGCGGCATCCAGAGTCAGCAACGCAGCAAGATGCACAGTGCGATGAACTTCGATCCATTGTTCCAGCGCAGCTATCACGCGAACCTTGTCTTGTGGGGCAAGTCGGTCGAGCGCAGGATCAGGGCGCAGTCGCGGCTCCAGCAAGCGACGGCCGCGTTCAAGCTGCGCGACGACAATGCCCTGCCATATCAGCGTGGTATCTTCAAAAGTGATGCCATCAGCCTTGCTCGCCGCCGTCACAAGCGCGGCAGCGCGACTGGCCAGCAGGCCGGGCAGATGACGTTCAGCTGCAGCCAGCAAAAGCTTGCGATCTGCCGCCCGTGCCAACGGGTCGACCACAAACCGGAATCCTTCCAAATGACCGATGGGTTCATCATCCACCAGCACCGCGCCTTCATCAGCCACCCGGACCGGCAACAAGCCAGCATCGGCCCCTGCTTTGCGCATTAAGACTGTCGTCCGGCGATTGACGAAGCGTTCGGTCAACCGGGCATGCAGCGCATCCGAAAGCCGCGCCTCGACCGCGCGGGCGCGGGCAGACATCTCATCCTTGGCCAGCACCCAATCGGGCCGCTGCGCGATATAGGCCCATGACCGGATCGCCGAAATGCGACCCTGCAAGGTGTCGATGTCACCTGATGGATTATCAAGCTGGGCAATGGCCTGCGCCACATAGTCCGCGCCCAGATAGCCATGACGTAGATCCTGCCACAGCCGAGCAACAAAGCGGCTATGCGTTTCGGAACCTTGCTGCCGGAAATCGGGCAGCCGGCACACCTCCCAAAAGCGTTGAACCGACCGCGCGCCGCGCACACTTGCGGCAGTTTCGGGATCTTCTGCCAGATGTTTCAAGATCGCCAGATCAATGCTCTGTGGCGGTGTAGCCAGTTCGGGACTGGGGGGCAGGCTTTCCAGATCGTCGATCAAAGTGCCAAGGCTGTCGAACCGTGGCTCTGCCTCGCGCCAGAACAACCTGGTGATGGGTTGGAAACGGTGCTCCTCGATGGCGTAGATTTCTTCGGGCGTAAATTCCGGGTCATTTCCGCCCATGCCTGCCAGCGTGCCAAATGTGCCATCACGCTGATGCCGGCCTGCACGCCCTGCAATCTGCGCCATTTCCGCCGTGGTCAGGCGGCGTTGACGATGACCGTCATATTTGGAGAGGCCTGCAAATGCGACATGGTGGACATCAAGATTCAGGCCCATGCCCACGGCATCGGTAGCGACCAGATAGTCCACTTCACCCGCCTGATACATCGCAACCTGGGCATTGCGCGTCTGCGGCGAAAGGGCGCCCATGACCACGGCTGCGCCACCTCGGAAACGGCGCAGCATTTCAGCCATGACATAGACCTGCTCGGCACTGAACGCGACAATCGCGCTACGTGGCGGAATACGGGATAGCTTTTTCGCACCGACATGAGTGAGGGTGGAAAAGCGCGGGCGGGTAACGATCTCGGCTTCCGGCACCAGCGCACGGATCATCGGCTCCAACGTGGACGACCCCAGCAACATCGTTTCCTCACGCCCGCGCGTGTGCAGCAGACGGTCGGTAAAGATGTGGCCGCGTTCGGGGTCGGCGGAAAGCTGAGCTTCATCCAGCGCGACAAAGGCAAGGTCCGGGCGCGAAGGCATGGCTTCGGCGGTGCACAGCAGCCAACGTGCATCCTTCGGCTCGATCCGTTCCTCACCGGTAATCAGCGCAACCCGTTCAGGCCCTTTGATTGCGCAAACCCGGTCATAAACCTCGCGCGCCAGCAGGCGCAGCGGAAAACCGATGGCACCAGATGAATGGGCGCACAGCCTTTCGATCGCCAGATGGGTCTTGCCCGTATTCGTCGGGCCAAGCACCGCTTTGACCACACCGCTGTGGCTGTTCTTGCGAGGCTGGGCGGGCAAGCGATGGGCCATGGCCAGGAATGTGGCGGGCATCGCGCCCGGAAACAAGAAAGGGCGGAGAATTTATCCCCGCCCTCGATCCTCGTCTGCTGACAGAACTTTATTGGTTCATCGTGGCAAAGAAGTCTTCGTTGGTCTTCGAATCCTTCATCTTGTCGAGCAGGAATTCCATGGCGTCGACCGTGCCCATCTGCATCAGGATGCGGCGCAGCACCCACATCTTCGAAAGCTGATCCTTGGGAACCAGTAGCTCTTCCTTGCGGGTGCCGCTCTTGCCCACATCCAGCGCAGGGAAGATGCGCTTGTCGGCGACCTTGCGGTCCAGCACGATTTCCGAGTTGCCGGTGCCCTTGAATTCTTCAAAGATCACTTCGTCCATGCGGCTGCCGGTATCGATCAGCGCGGTGGCGATGATAGACAGCGAACCGCCTTCCTCGATGTTGCGAGCGGCACCGAAGAAGCGCTTGGGCCGCTGCAGGGCGTTGGCGTCGACACCGCCGGTCAGCACCTTGCCCGAGGACGGGACCACGGTGTTGTAGGCACGGCCAAGACGGGTGATAGAATCCAGCAGGATCACCACATCGCGCTTGTGCTCGACCAGACGCTTGGCCTTTTCGATCACCATTTCGGCAACCTGGACATGGCGCGTGGCAGGTTCGTCAAAGGTCGAGGAAATAACCTCGCCCTTCACGCTGCGCTGCATGTCGGTGACTTCTTCCGGGCGTTCATCGACCAGCAGGACGATCAGAAACACTTCGGGGTGATTGTCGGTGATGGCCTTGGCCATGTTCTGCAGCAGCACGGTTTTACCGGTCCGCGGCGGCGCGACGATCAGTGCGCGCTGGCCCTTGCCCTGCGGGCTGACCAGATCGATCACGCGGGCTGACTTGTCCTTGACCGTAGGGTCCAGCGTGTCGAGCGTCAGACGTTCGTTCGGATAAAGCGGGGTCAGGTTGTCGAAGTTGACGCGGTGGCGCACCGCTTCAGGATCGTCAAAGTTGACCTTGATGAGCCGCGTGATTGCGAAATAGCGTTCGCCATCCTTGGGGGCGCGCACTTCGCCTTCCACCGTGTCACCGGTGCGCAGTCCCCATTTGCGGACCTGGTTGGGCGAAACGTAAATGTCGTCCGGCCCGGCAAGGTAGTTCGCTTCAGGGCTGCGCAGAAAACCGAAGCCATCGGGCAACACTTCGATCGTGCCGATTCCGAGGATTTCCTCGCCATCTTCGGCCATTTCCTTCAGGATCGCGAACATCAGATCCTGACGGCGCAGGGTGCTGGCGCCTTCCACTTCAAGCTCTTCGGCCATCTGGACCAGCTCGGCAGGTGGGGTCTTTTTAAGGTCTTTCAGGTGCATGTAACTGGATTCCAATGGGAATGCTGGGATAGCCGGAACGCCTTGAAGGGCTTGGAGAAAGCGAAGGTCGCGCAGCACTCATGCGCTGCAGCTATGTCCGGTCGGCTGCGGGGATATTCCCGCGCCCGTGCTTAGTCAATCAGGAAACAAATCGGCAGCAAAAGCGTTCCGGCTTCGTGGCCGGGAATATAACCTGGCCGAAGGAGAGCATGATGATCCGCCTGCAACGCCAACGCCCGCCGTTTCCGCGCATGCAAGCTGAACCCCTGCGCGACAACGCCTGGGGCAGCCAGTGGAAACACCTTCCCCGCGCGCCGCTGCGGGTACTCCGCAACGCCATGCGAGACAGTCTCAGGACCTTACGGAGCTGACCGCTTCAAAACGGTTTCACGATCACCAGAATGACGATCAGCGCGGCCGCAACACCAGGAATTTCGTTCAGCATCCGAAGCTTCCTGCCGGTCAGACTGCGCACCCCGGCGGCAAGCTGTTGCGCATAGTTGGCCAGCCAGAAATGATAGGCCGTCAGCGCCAGAACCAGTGCCAGCTTGGCATGAAACCACCCTTGCGCAAACGCGCCGATGCTCATCGCCAAGGCAAGGCCCAGCACCCAGACGACCACCAGCGAAGGCCACATGATGATCTTCATCAGCTTGGCTTCACGCTCCACCCACACGGCGTTTTCGGGTGATCCTTCCGGCGCTTCCTGATGATACACAAAGAAGCGCGGCAGCATGAACAGGCCGGCCATCCAGAAGATCACGAAGATGAGATGGCCAGCTTTCAGCCAGAGATAGATCATCGCCAGTACCTGCTGCATGAGTTGCGGTTCCGCCTGCACATACGCCCCAGCGGGCTATGTCGTCGCGTAAACACCTGTTTGCAAGCCGTCTTCACCAATCATCGCGACCAGCCGCGCACGATCTTCAACAGCTGCTCGACGTGTTCTATCGGCGTATGCTGGCCAATGCCATGGCCCAGATTGAATACATGCGGACGGTCTGCAAAAGCATCAAGCACGCGATGCGTCTGTTTTTCCAGATCAGCCCCACCCGAAAGCAGCAGCAACGGGTCAAGATTGCCCTGCACCGAAAGATGCGCCGGAATCTCGCGCGCGGCCCACAACGGATCTATGGTTTCATCCACCCCCACCGCGTTGACCCCGGTTTCACGGGCATAAGCTGCCAGCTTTTCGCCAGCACCCTTGGGAAACCCGATGATCGGCACATGCGGATAGCGGCGCTGCATTTCGGCTGCGATTTTCGCGTTTGGGGCGATCACCCAGCGTTCGAACTGTGCTGGGGCAAGGCTGCCCGCCCATGAATCGAACAGTTGCAGCCCTTCGGCACCTGCTTCCACCTGGCCTGACAGGTATTCGATGGTGACGTCGGTGATCGCATCAATGATCGCCTGAAATGCGGCCGGATCACGATAGGCCATGGCGCGGGTGTCGTGATGGTCACGACTGCCTTCGCCCGCAACCATATAGGTCGCCACGGTCCAAGGACTGCCCGCAAAGCCCAGCAGTGTCGTTTCAGGGCTGATCTGGGCCTTCACCTTGGCGACCGTATCATAGATCGGCGACAACCGCTCAGGCACTGCGCTGAGGCTTTCCAGCGTGGCATCGATCAGCCGGGGGGAAAGGTGCGGACCTTCGCCTGCCAGAAACTGCAGGTCCTGACCCATCGCGTAAGGCACGATCAGGATATCGGAAAACAGGATCGCTCCATCAAACCCAAAGCGGCGGATCGGCTGTACCGTCACTTCGGCAGCAGCATCGGTATCATAGACCAGTGCGAGGAAACCGCCACGTTCAGCCCGCAGCGCACGGTATTCGGGCAGATAGCGGCCAGCCTGACGCATCAGCCAGATCGGCCGGCGTGGAAGATTTGCGCCTTTCAGGGTTTCGAGAAGCGGGCCGGGCATCGCGGTGTCGATCCAATCCAAATAAATAGATTCTTAGAATCAGGTTGATGGTGTTTGTTGGCCCTGTGGAAACTGGGGATGGCCGCGCTCTGCCCGATTTGTGAGTCTGCTTCCACTGTTTTTGCCGTCTGCGACTCTGCATGGAATCCCGTCAAACCAAACTTGTCACCGCTCTCCACAGGCTGGGGAAAACACTGTCCAATTGTCCACAACCGGGGGAGGTAGGGGCAGGAAACGAGGGTGAAATCGACCGTTGAACTTGTCCCCGGTTCTATCCCGTGGTTTATCGGCCCTGTTTCCACAGGGTTCTACCATCCTTGCAAAAAGGCGTCTGAATGCAGCGTTTGCACCTTCACCTGCTGTCGGATTCCACCGGTGAAACGCTGGAAATGATCGCCAAGGCTGCGCTTGCCCAGTTTGATGGTGCCGATGTGGTGCGCCATTTCTGGCCGATGGTCCGCTCGATGCAGCACCTTGACCGTATCATGGGCGAAATCGCGGCCAATCCTGGGCTTGTGCTTTATACACTGGTCAATGCCGAAACCCGTGAAAGGCTGGAACAGCGCTGTGCCACGCTGGGCCTGCCGGGTGTCGCTGCGCTGGATGCGGTGACCGACGCCCTGCAACAGCAGCTTGGCGTTCAGGCCAAGGGCCGCCCCGGCCGCCAGCACATGATGGACGAAGCTTATTTCGCCCGCGTCGATGCCATCCAGTTTACCATTGCCCATGATGATGGCGTGGGGTGGGAAAACTGGGAAGAGGCCGACATTGTGCTGGCAGGCGTTTCGCGCAGTTCCAAGACGCCCACGTCGATCTATCTCGCCAATCGCGGATACAAGGTGGCGAACATCCCCATCGTGGTGGAAAGCCCACCACCGTCGATGTTGTTTTCGCTGCGCCGCCCGCTGGTAGTGGGGCTGACCACCAGCCCCGAACGACTGATCGCGGTGCGCCGCAACCGCCTGCTTTCGCTCAATCAGGCGCCCGAAACGGCTTATGTCGATAACGAACAAGTCACCCGCGAAGTGCAATATGCCCGGCGCATGTTTGCCGATAATGGCTGGGCGGTGATCGACGTTTCGCGCCGCTCGATCGAGGAAACCGCTGCGGCAGTGATCAACCTTTACAACGAGCGACAGGCCGCAGGCGGAAGCGGCGACGGGGTTAAACCGATATGACTATCATTCTCGCCAGCCAGAGCGCATCGCGCAAGGCCATGCTCGAAGCGGCAGGTGTGCCGTTCGAAGCGCAGGCCGCCGATGTTGACGAAGGCGCGATCAAGCAAGAACTGATCGGGGTTTCTCCGGGGGACATCGCTCTGGCTCTGGCCGAGGCGAAGGCGCTGGCTGTTTCACAGGGCGCCTCGGGGCGGCTGGTGCTGGGCGGAGATTCCCTAGTCGATGTCAGCGGAAGGCTGTTCGACAAGCCGGTCAGCCGCGACAATGCGGCAGAACATTTGCGCTTCTTTTCAGGGCAGGAAATGCATCTCCATTCCGCCGCCGTGCTGATGCGCGATGGACTGTGTGTGTGGCAGCATGTCGAATGCGCGAAACTCAAGGTTCGCACGCTTTCCGACAGCTTTATTCACAGCTATCTCGACAGGGAATGGCCCGCCGTTTCCGGCTGCGTTGGTGTGTTCAGGATCGAAGCGCTGGGCGTGCAATTGTTCGATGCGATTGATGGCAGCCACTTCACCGTTCTGGGGATGCCGCTATTGGCGCTGCTTGGTGCTTTGCGCGCGCAGGGAGAGATGCCGTCTTGAACGTGCCTTATGCCGAAGTGATCGGCGATCCGATCATCCAGTCCAAATCGCCGGTCATCCATGGTTTCTGGCTGGAACAGCTAGGCATCGCGGGTGATTATCGCCGCGCGCATGTAAAGGCCGATGGTCTTGCCGATTATCTTGCCGCGCGTCGCGCCGATCCTGACTGGCGCGGCTGCAATGTGACCATGCCGCACAAGCAGGCGGTAATCGCGCTGATCGACCGGCTTGATCCGCTGGCCGCGCGGATTGGCGCTGTAAACACCATTATACCTGAAAATGGCGAACTGGTTGGCTACAACACCGATGCGCCGGGTTTTCTCGAACCGTTGCGCCCCTTGCTGGACCAGACCCATTATTTCCGCATGGCCCGCGTGCTTGGCACTGGCGGGGCAGCGCGCGCCATCATTGCCGCGCTGGCGGGTGAAGGCATGGTGATTGTGGCGGCGGGCCGCAACGTGGAAAAGGCGCGGGCCTTGCTCGACGAACTCGATCCAGCGGGTGAACATCACGTTGCCTCGCTTGATCACTTTGCCGATGCCACCGACTTTGACTTTGATGACCGTGAAGGCTGCCTCGATCTGGTGGTTAATGCGTCCTCGCTGGGCATGTCAGGGCAGCCTCCGCTGGCTTTTGACATGACTCACGCCCCGCCCGGATCGGTGTTCTACGATATCGTCACCAGTCCGCTGGAAACGAATTTTCTGAACGCGGCCAAGGCGGCAGGATTTCGCACGGTGGATGGGTTGGCGATGCTGATCGGACAGGCTGACCATGCCTTCCGCCGCTTCTTCGGTGCGGTGCCGCCGCGCGGGGAAGCCGATGTGAATCTGCGCGCAAGGCTGCTGGCATGAGCCGCCCCTTCATTCTGGGCCTGACCGGATCAATCGGCATGGGCAAATCCACCGTGGCCACCATGCTACGCGAACTGGGCGTGCCGGTGTTCGATGCCGATGCCGCCGTGCATCACCTGCAAGGGCCGGGCGGCGCGCTGCTGCCTGCAATTGAAGCCGCATTTCCCGGCACCGCCGGGCCGAACGGGGTAAAGCGGCAGGAACTGGGCGAGCAGGTCTTCGGCGACGCCGCCGCGCTCAAACGGCTGGAAGCCATCGTCCATCCCGCCGTGGCACGGATGCGCGAATCGTTCATGATCGAACACATGGGCGAAGCGCTGGTGGTGTTCGACATTCCGCTACTGTTCGAAAAGGGCCACGGCGCGGATCTGGATGCAGTGGCCGTGGTATCGGCTTCGGCAGAGGTGCAGCGGGCTCGGGTGCTAGCCCGTCCCGGCATGACGCCCGAAAAGTTTGCGCATATCCTGTCGTTACAAGTGCCTGACGCTGAAAAGCGGGCGCGGGCGGATCATGTGATCGATACTGGTCTTCCTTTGGCGCAAACCCGCGCGCAGGTCGTGGCGCTGGTCGCGGCTATCCGGGAAAAAAACCCGCTGCGGTAATCCTCCCACCCCCTTGCCAGTGCCCGATTGCGGGTCCACATATCTCCCATGCGTGAGATCGTTTTCGATACCGAGACGACCGGGCTGGACCCCAGAAGCGGGGATCGGCTGGTAGAGATTGGCTGCATCGAAATGGTCAACCGGGTGCCCACGGGTTCGGTTTTCCATCGTTACTTCAACCCCGAACGCGATATGCCTGCCGAGGCTGAGGCCGTGCACGGCCTGTCCATCGCCTTCCTCTCCGATAAACCCAAATTTGCCGCCGATGCGCAGGCGTTTCTCGACTTCATCGGTGATTCGCCCATGGTCGCGCACAACGCCGGGTTTGACTTCGGATTCATCAATAATGAGCTGGAGCTGTGCGGGCTGGAGCCTGTCAGCCGGGACCGGATGGTCGATACGGTGGCAATTGCCCGCCGCAAACACCCCGGCGCCAAGCTCAGCCTCGATGCCTTGTGTTCGCGCTACGGGATCGACCGTAGCCACCGCACCAAGCACGGGGCGCTACTGGACGCGGAACTGCTCGCGCAGCTTTATGTTGAGCTGCAGGGCGGAAGACAGATCGGTCTGGAACTGGCGGCCGAGGCATCCCTCGGTCGGCAAGGTACCATGACCGAACAGGTCGTGGCCGTCACCTCGACGGTCACCCGCGTATTCCGTTCCCCCCGCCCGCATTCCGCGAGCGTGGAGGAGCAGGCCCGCCATGGCGAATTCATGGCGGGTTTCAGCGATCCGATCTGGTCGCGGTAGAACGCGTTCAGGGCGGCTCGCCCGAGTGACAGGAGAAGTGATCTATGGATATTCGCGTTTCGGGACACCAGGTCGATACCGGCGCTGCATTGCAGTCTCACGCCGAGGAGCGCCTTGCCGCTATCGTCGACAAATACTTCTCCCGGGCGCTTTCCTCGCAAGTGACGCTGGGGAAAGCCCCACATGGCGGATTCCGCTGCGATATCGTCACGCATGTTGCCCACGGGCTGATCCTGAAGGGCAGCGCCGTGGCGCAGGAGGCGCATAACGCGCTCGACCAGTCGGCCGACAAGATCGAAAAGCAGTTGCGCCGCTACAAGCGCCGCCTCAAGGATCGCCATGAAGGCGCCGATCACGCTCGCAAGGCCGATGACGCCAATTTCGCGGTGCAGGAAGCAGCCTACACCGTTTTCGCCCATGACGATGGCGGCGATGCCGAACCTGTCGATGCGCCGCTGGTCATCGCTGAAACCCGCGTCGATGTGCCCACCGCCACCGTGTCCGACGCGGTGATGATGCTCGACTTGCGCAATACCAACGCATTGATGTTCAAGAACGCGGGCACTGGCCTGCACAACATGGTCTATCGCCGTGGTGATGGTTCGATCGGTTGGGTCGAACCCAAATAATCGCGCCCTCCGATAAGGATTGAAGAAGGGGGGAAGCCACGTGTTTCCCCCTTTTTTGTTGGCCCGGCCAAGCAACGGCAAAAGGTCGCTTTGGACTTGCGTTCGTTGTCATTCAAGCGCATTGCGCGCCCCAATTCACCGTGCATTTGCACTTTTGTGATTTGTTTTTACCCGTATGTCGGCTCTCTTTACCCTTAATCCCCTGGCAGTGCGCGTGATCCGCGCGGATACGAAGCAGCAGATCCTTGCCGATCTGTCGCGTTGCTTCGCTGACGTTTATGCGCTTGCGCCTGATGTGGTGATTGATGGCATTGAAGAGCGGGAGAAGCTGGGCAGCACCGGCTTCGGGCGCGGCGTCGCCATTCCCCATGCGCGTATCGACGGGCTGGAAAAGCCAGTGGCCGCGTTCTTCCGTCTGGAAAACCCCGTAGAATTCGCGGCGGCTGATGGCATGCCGGTGGATTGTGTGTTTGGCCTGCTGTCGCCCGCCAATGCCGGCGCCAAGCATCTTCAGGCGCTGGCTGGCATTTCGCGGCTGATGCGCGATGAACGCATGCATGAGCGGCTTGTCTCGGCCCCCAATGCTGAAGCCATCTATGGTCTTTTGGTCAACGTGCTGGATCGCGATGCCGCCTGAAGCGGAAAACAGCAGCGCAAGCTTGCATTGGCGCGCGCTCGAAGGGCTGTATGGCTCTGCTCCAGTCAATCACCTGTTCGAATCCCGGCTTGAAGTCGTTTCCGAAGGTCTTGCGCGCATCCATTTCGATGTGACGCCGTCATGCTTTCACGCGGCCGGCGCTGCGCATGGCACCATCTATTTCAAGATGCTCGATGATGCCGCATTCTACGCCGCCAATACCCTCGTGACAGACCGTTTCCTGCTCACCACCTCGTTCAATCTGTTCTTCAGCCGCCCGATCCACCAAGGCCGGATCATTGCCGAAGGGCGCTGGGTTTCGGGCCGTCGCCGGGTTTTGGTGGCTGAATCCCGCCTGATCGATGAAGCGGGCGAAGAAGTTGGGCGTGGCACCGGCACGTTTCAGCGTTCGCGCATCGCGCTGTCCAGTCTGGATGGATATAATGCAGGCTTGCGCGCCGCGCTCGATCCATCAGGGGATTGATTGCCCGCGTGATGGAAACCCGTATTCCTGCTCATCTTGAAGTTGCTGGTTTGCTCCGCACAACACAAGCCGATGGCGGCTTTGCCATGGTGCTCCACAAGGGGGAGCGGGATGGCGGAACTATACTTGTCGTTATCCTTGAAAATCAGGGTCTTGGCGTTCTGTATGAACGGATGCCACAGCTTGATGGCAGCCGTAAATGGACCCGCGTAAAGGATCAAGTATCTGAGAATAAATCAGATTTTGATGACTATCTGGACCGTCGCACACGGCAGGACAGCGATGTGTGGATAGTTGAACTGACTGTCGCGGATCGGGAACGGTTCGTCCAGCAAACCCTGAAGCCGGCCTGAACGCGGGCTTGACTCTTCGCTCCCGCACAATAAAGGCGCGCTACCGATTTTTGCGCAGGCGGTGACGGGAGGCAGCAAGGCCGAACGCATTGGCACGCAGACGGGGGGCAACCGACATGGCCCTTCGGCATAAGGCTCTCACCCAAGGTTCGCTTTGGGTAAAGGGGCCTCTTGTCGCGCCATGGCCGGAAGTTCACCGCCTAATGACGAACAAAAATGAGTAAGAAATTCCGTTACGCTGCAGCATTCAGCATTGCTGCTACTTTTGCGACAACGCTTTTCAGCACCGGCGGTTCCCCCGCAGTTGCACAGGGCTTTAACGCCCCCGTCGCCGCTACGACGACATTCATCTCCCAGCCCGTGATTCAGGCCACAATGATCCAGGCCGTTGCCACTGCAACGCCGGACGATGCTGACGCCGATAACGCTTCCTCGCTTGCCGAGCTGGTTGAGCAGACCGAAATTCCCGCTGCACTCTCCGATGAAATGGAATGCCTCGCCGGCGCCATCTTCTTTGAAGCGAAAAGCGAATCGCTGGCAGGCCAGCTCGCTGTTGGCCGCGTGGTCATCGCGCGGGCTGCTTCAGGCCGCTTCCCGTCATCGTACTGCGGGGTTGTGTATCAGCCTTCACAATTCTCGTTTGTGCGCGGCCATTCCATGCCTGCGATCAACCGTGCCAGTGAGGCATGGCAGCGTGCCGTGCGCATTGCGGTGATCGCAGACGAAGGTTTGTGGAAAAGCCCTGTCGAAGGCGCAATGTTCTTCCACGCCGCGCATGTTTCGCCGCGCTGGGGTAAAACCCGCATGGCGAAGGTCGACAGCCACATCTTCTATCGCTGAACGGAACTTCCGTCAGTCAGCAAAAAGGGCCGGGTCCGCAGTGGAACCGGCCCTTTTTGCTGGCAAGCCATGGGGCACCCGCCGCAGCGAATGCCCTCCTATACCTTCATCAATGGCGGAAGTGCCGCATTCCGGTAAAGACCATGGCAAGGCCCGCTTCGTCTGCAGCATTGATGACGTCTTCATCGCGGATTGATCCGCCCGGCTGGATCACGCAGGTCGCGCCTGCTTCTACAGCCGCCATCAGGCCATCCGCAAACGGGAAAAAGGCGTCAGACGCCACAGCCGAACCCGTCGTCCGCACTTGTGCGAAGCCATGCGTTTCAGCCGCTTCCTTGGCTTTGGCGGCGGCAATGCGCGACGAATCGCGACGGTTCATCTGGCCTGCGCCGATACCTGCAGTCACGCCGTCCTTGGCATAAACGATAGCGTTCGACTTCACATGCTTGGCCACGGTCCAGGCAAACAGGGCATCGGCCAGTTCTTGTTCAGTAGGCGCGCGCTTGGTTACAACCTTCAGATCGGCCTTGTCGATCTTGCCATTGTCGCGGTCCTGTACAAGCAGGCCGCCTGCGATGGGCACGGTGATCAGGCCCTTGCGATTGGCATCGGGCAGGCTGTCGATCAGCAGCAGGCGCAGGTTCTTCTTGCGTGCAAAGGCTTCTTTTGCGGCATCATCAGCACCCGGCGCGACAACAACTTCGGTGAAGATTTCGCAGATCGCGTTGGCGGTGGGACCATCCAGCGGGACGTTGGTGGCAACAATGCCGCCGAATGCTGAAACCGAATCACATTCCAGCGCGTCCTTCCATGCATCCAGCAGCGTGTCCGCCGTGGCAACGCCACACGGATTTGCGTGCTTGACGATCACCACCGTCGGCTTGGCTCCGGTGAATTCGGCCACCAGTTCCAGCGCGGCATTGGCATCGTTGTAATTGTTGTAGGACAGTTCCTTGCCCTGAATCTGCGTTGCCTGCGGCAGACCCGGTGTGGCGGGATTGCGCGGCACATACAGCGCGGCATCCTGATGCGGATTTTCGCCATAACGCAGCGTGGTCACGCGGGTAAACGCGCTGGCCAGCACCGGCGGGAAGTGTTCGGCCTGATCCACCGTGGCGAACCACTGAGAAATGGCCGAATCATACGCGGCGGTGGCCGCATAGGCCTTGGCCGCCATCTTGCGGCGGAACGCCAGCGTGGTTGCGCCACCGGTCTGTTCCAGTTCGCCAAGGAACGTGGAGTAATCGGAAGCGTCGGTCAGAATGGTCACGTAATCGTGATTCTTGGCCGCCGAACGCACCATCGAAGGGCCGCCGATGTCGATGTTCTCGATCACTTCATCGCGTTCCGCGCCTTTGGCGACGGTCGCTTCGAAGGGATAAAGGTTCACAACCACCAGATCGATCGCGCCAATGGCATGTTCAGCCATGGCGGCGGCATGTTCGGGATTGTCGCGCACGGCCAGCAGCCCGCCGTGGATGGTGGGGTGCAGCGTCTTGACGCGCCCATCCATCATTTCGGGGAATCCGGTGTGTTCGGACACGTCCTTTACCGTCAGCCCGGCATCGCGGAGCGCCTTGGCGGTGCCGCCGGTGGACAGCAGTTCTACGCCGCACGCGGCCAGTGCCTTGCCCAAATCGACAAGGCCCGACTTGTCGGACACTGAAAGCAGCGCCCGCTTGATGGTAACCGTGGTCACGTGGTTTATCCTATCTCATCTTCTTGAGCAGCCAGGAGAAGCTTTCTCCGCTGCGGGGAACCTTGGCGGCGATGACCAACTGGCGTGTGCCCAGCGGCCTTCCCTGCCCATCTGCCCATAGGCTTTCTTCCACCGTCACCGCATCGCGGCCCGAACGGAACTGCCACAGGCTGCCATCAGGCAGGGCAAGCGTCACGCCTTTCCCGTCCGTGCTGACGGCCAGCTCGATATGCGGACCGAGATGGAATCGCAAGGCAACGCCGATCATCCCGCGCTTGCCTTTTCGCCCTGCGGGCACAAGCAGGTCTTCGCCGCGCAGCTCCGTCCCGTCGTCGCGCAGAATCAGGATACGGCGGTGGGTCAGGCCGTAACGGCTGACATAGCCGTTGTGGCTCGCCTCGATGCGGGTTGCGCCCGATCCGGCTGCACCTGGACCATTGCCATCGGGCGACAGCGTGCGGCGGTCGACTTCCACTTCGGATACGCCTGAACCAAGACGCCCGTTGATAAGCACTGCGGTGGAATTAAAATCGTCGATGGTCAATGTGGAATGGGCGGCAGTGGCGCGCAGGCCCTGTTCAAGCCGCAGCGGAATCATTCCGCCGGCAAAAGCCGCGCCGCCACAATTGACGATCAGCCGATCTGCACCATGGCTGAATTCGAAGGCCAGCGTCGATGCACAGCCATCGCGCGCTTGCCGGGCCGCTGGCGGCGGCCCTGCGTCGAACTGTAATACCGAACGGCCTGCTGTGGCGCGTTGATAACCCCATTGCCGGGCATCGCGCAAAGGCCGCGTGCGCACGCCGCTGGCCTTGACCAGCTCGTCGATGCGTTGGGCAGAAATCGCCCCCGAGCCCTGCCAGTTGCCCAGCCCGCCATCGCCATGCAGCAGCGCCAGCAGCGGTGGCAGCAGCAGGTTCAGCATGGTCTGGATCTGCGGCAGCGGTTCGGCGCGCACAGCCTCGTAACAGGCGCGCAATGACAGCAGCAGCTCAATCGCCTCGATCTGGCATAGCGGGCTGCGCGACAGCACCCCGCCATCGTCGCCGACCAGTTCGCCCAATGCCCGCACCAGTCCGGCTTCACCATAAAGACGCCGGGCCTTGCCATCGGACAGGATCAGGCCGGTGGCGGTAATGGCGGCCCAGCCTGCCACTTCCGCCAGACGGTCCTCTGCCTTGCCGACATGCCGGTCCAGCCAGCGGGCCGTATCTTCCAGCGTGTGCAGCACCTTGCTGCGAAACGCGCGGTCCTGTCCCGATAGCAGCAGCGGCGCGTGGGTGATCCAGTTCAACAGGCGATGCCCGACATTCCCCACATCCCACGCGGGCGTGCCATCAGGCTTGGGATTGGCGGTCAGCCATGTCGCCAGAATGCGTTCGGCCACTTGTGCGCATTGGGCGCGGGTGCCGCCCGATTCCAGATCGCGCAGCCAGCGAAAGCCATGGACCAAGCGTTCGAACGGGGGCGGCAGGCGTGGGCCGGAAAAGGCCGTATCGGCAATGGCCGAACGAAACCCGTGAATCAAAAAATGTCCTGAACGCAATGCTTTACCAGCCGCCGCATCGCCCGGAAGCGGGTTCATCACGGTGGCCGTCAACCGCGTCTTGCTGCGCTTGCGGAAGGGGTGGGAAAGGCCCAGCCGATAGGCAAAACGCACCAGCCGGTCGCCTGCACCAATCGCAGGCGGTGCAAAATCGGCCAGCGCCAAGGCCCGCCCCGGCTCGACCACGCCCGGCTCGATCATGTCGGGGTTGGCTATTGGCGCGCGCGCATGTGTTTCATCAACATGAAGAGGGCTGTCGTTCAGATCGGCCAGCGGTTCCTCCTGCGTTGTGTTCAGCGGCAGCGCGGGGTTTGGCGGCCTCGCGTCCCCTGCCGGACGGCCTTCGACCATTGCGAAGCCGTCCACACCCATCTCAGGCCAGACCCTTCAGTCCGGCAATATTGGCGGCATACTTGCTTGGCCCGCCGCGGAAAGTGGCCGTGCCCGCCACCAGCACGTCAGCCCCGGCATCAACGCAGGACCGCACGGTGGAAAGGTCTACCCCGCCATCGACTTCAAGGTGAATATCGCGGCCCGTCTTGTCGATCATCTTGCGCACGGCCTCGATCTTGCGAAGCTGGCTGGAAATGAAGCTTTGCCCGCCAAAGCCGGGATTCACGCTCATCACCAGAACCAGATCAATGTCATCGATGAGGTAATCGAGCATCTTGGCTGGCGTTCCCGGATTGAGAGAGACGCCCGCCTTTTTGCCCAAGCCTTTGATCGCCTGAACGGTGCGGTGGATGTGCGGACCTGCTTCTGGATGGACGGTGATGATATCCGCGCCCGCTGCGGCAAAGGCTTCAAGATAGCTGTCCACCGGCGAGATCATCAAATGCACGTCAAACGGCTTGGTCGTGTGCGGGCGCAGCGCCTTTACCACCATCGGTCCAATGGTGATGTTGGGGACGAAATGGCCGTCCATCACATCGACGTGAATCCAGTCGGCGCCAGCGGCATCAATCGCGCGCACTTCTTCGCCAAGGCGCGAAAAGTCTGCGGAGAGAATCGAAGGGGAGATCAGCGGAGTCATCTGGTGGCGTCATCCTGCATCGGGTGGCAGGAACATTCATGCACGCTTTGGCGCCTGCAAACGGCCACCCCACCTGTTTCGCTTACCTGCCGCGAATCGGTGGAACAAGCATTTCCATTGCGCTTATCCACACGGAATGTCCCGCATTGGAGGTGTCCCTGCCCGGCGAATCGGGCGGGATGGCGGATGAATGGGGGACATCGTGCCAATTCAGCGGCTATTCACGGCACGAATCATACTTAACGAGGCACGGAACTGCCGGTATGTCACCGGCGTTAAACAGGTCGGAACCACATAGGGCCGGAGTTTGCGGTGAATCCTTCGCAGTGAAATCCAGTGGTGCGTTGCCGATGAAACACATCGAGATCGGGGCTTTTTTATCATGACCATGCCGAGACGTATGCGCGCCACGGCCATTGCTACTGTCGCTGCTGCTGTTGCTCTTTTTGGGGGCAGCACGTCGGCCATCGCCAGTGCGCCGAATTGTGCGGGGCCGGTCAGCGATACCTGGATCAATGTCACCATCGACGGTGCGCGTAACGGCAACGGGTTGATGGCGGTAACGCTGTATGCGGACGAACCGCGCAAGTTCCTTGTCAAAAAGGGGTCGATGTATGTCGGCCGCGTGGACGCAACCGCCAATGAAACGAAGATGTGTCTCTTCGTGCCCAAGCCCGGCGTCTATGCGCTGGCGGTGTACCATGACGAAGATTCGAGCCGGAATCTGAAGCGCAGCGGCGTGTTGGGCTTGCCGGAAGAAGGTTTTGGCTTTTCGAACAATCCGCCGACGATTGCGAGCATTCCCTCGTTCCGGTCGGTGCGGATCAACATTGCCAAGTCGGGTCTTTCAACCCGGATTCACTTGAAATATCCGTGATCTGACGCTGCTTCGGGGGCATGTATCATGCCCCCGGATAGCCGCTTTCAGCCTTCGTTAGCCGTGGCCTGAAACGCGCCGAAGGTGTGGGCGAGGTGCCATGGGGCCAGTTCTTCAGCCAAGGCATGGGCGCGCGGATCGTCCACGTCCATCCACCACGCATCTTCGATATCCATGGTGCCTGCACGGCCAGCATCGGCCAGACGCTGCATCCCATCGGAAAGGCTGCCGGGCTTGCCTTCGGCAATGGCGTCGCGAATAGCCAGCGCCAGTTCTGGCGTAGCAAGGAATGCGCCGCAATCGACCGCATCGTATGGCGTGATGGTCTTGCCGATGGCTGTAATCCGGCCTTGGTCATCCATCTTTACCCAAGTCGCATCGTCAGGGTCGACCAGCGGATTGTCGACGCGGCGGTCAATCGCCAGCGTCACGCCACGGTCGGCACTGCCCTCTTCCAGCAGACGGGCCAGAATGTCCGCTTCAAACATGTGGTCTGCCATCATCAGCAGATAATTGCCTTCGCACCGCGTCGCCCCGGCCATGACTGAATGGCCGTTGGGGGTGGACCAGTCCGACAGACGCACCGGCACGATATCAATTCCCACCTGCACCGAAAGATCGGCAAGGAAGGCTTCGAGCATATCGGCGCGATGGCCAGTGACCACCACGACGCGAGTCACCCCCGCCTGCATGGCCTGACGCACGCCGATTTCGATCAGCGGCACGCCGGCCACTGGCGTCAGCGGCTTGGAAGGCGAAAGATCGGCAAGGCGACTGCCATATCCGGCGGCAATAATCAGGGCGTCCATCGCGAGTCTCTAGCGAAAAAGGGATCAAACATGAAAAGGCCGACCAGACATCTGCCCGGTCGGCCATTTTCCATCAGTCAGGCAGGTCGCTTATTCAGCGGCCAGCTTTTCGACCGAGGCATATTCCTCGACCATCTGAGCTGCGACGTCGTCGTTGAACTGCTGCGGCGGGTGCTTGCAGAAGTAGGCCGATGGGCCGATCAGCGCACCGCCCTCACCACGGTCAAGCGCAACCTTGCAGCAACGGATCGCGTCCATGACGCAAGCCGCCGAGTTGGGGCTGTCTTCAACCGAAAGGCGAAGTTCGAGGTTCATGGGCACGTTGCCCCACTGCTGGCCTTCCAGACGGAGGAAGCACAGCTTGTTGTCCTTCTGCCAAGGAACATAGTCCGAAGGACCGACGTGGATGTTTTCATCATCCAGGCGCTGGGCAAGCATTGCCTGCACGGCTTCGGTCTTCGATTCCTTCTTGCTGCCCAGACGCTGACGGTCGAGCATGTTCATGAAATCGGTGTTGCCGCCGGTGTTGAGCTGGTAGGTGCGCTCAACATTGACGCCGCGAGCCGCGAACAGGCTCGACAGGACGCGGTGGACGATGGTGGCGCCAACCTGTGCCTTGATGTCGTCACCCACGATCGGGATGCGCTTTTCGCGGAACTTCGCTTCCCATTCCGGGGTCGAAGCGATGAACACGGGCATGCAGTTGACGACGGCAACGCCGGCTTCAAGCGCACATTCCATGTAGAATTCAGTGGCCTGCTGCGAACCTACGGGGAGGAAGTTGAGGAGAACTTCCGCGCCAGAGTCCTTGAGAGCCTTGACGATGTCGGCCTGGGTGGCTTCGGCAGCATCGGAAACGATGAAGCCCTTGTCGCCAACCGTGGTCATGTGCGGTGCAACGCCGTCCGACACGCGACCCATGATAACCTTGGCACCGGTCTGCGGCACGTTGGGCTGGAACACGGCGGTGTTGTTCGGCGCGGCGAAGATCGCTTCTGCGATGTCTTTGCCGACCTTGCGCGCATCGACGTCAACGCCGAGCACGAAATCCACGTCACCCGCACCATAGCCACCGATCCGGTCATGGATCAGGCCTTGCGACGAGTTGTTGTTGCGATAGTAGGCAACCCCCTGCACCAGCGAGCTAGCGCAGTTGCCCACGCCGATCACGGCGACCTTGATTGGCTTCATGAATTCAGATCCCTTCACACAGGCGCCCAGGGGCGGCTGTAACGATTAAGCCTCATTTCTAAATCGCGCGCCAAAAGCAAGAAGAATCCCCCTCGTCAAGCTTGCTTAGGCACGAGAGCGAGAATGACTGCTACCAGCCACCCCGCCGCAGCGATCGCAAAAAGGGCCAGAACCTGCGCTGCAAGCCCCAATGCGATCAATAGTGCGAAGACCAGCGCGAAAAAATCCCGGCTGGTCATGAATGTGAGCCACTGCATGATCTGCGACTGCACGATCTGCGGTGACTGGGCATCATTGGCCCCATCATTGCCGACAGACCGGCTTTTTGCCGCACCCTTGGCCCGATAGTGCTCCTTGACAAGATCGAAGCTGAACGGAGCATTACTGCGCGCCGCTGCTCGTCCGATCAGAAGTAGCCCGATAGCGAGAAGTGCAAGCCCTGTGTAGCCCAGACTTGCAGCAAAAATGCGTCCCTGCATTTGCAGGTTGAGCGCGACTCCGCCCAGAAAGGCAAGATTCGTTGCCGCGTCGATCAGGCTGTCCATCCGCGCGCCTTCCAGAGAAGTGCGCCATGTGGCCCGCGAAACCTCGCCATCCACACCGTCAAAGATGGAGGCAGCCTGAAACAGCAACGCGCCTGCCACGAGTCCCCATTCCCCCCCGAACAGCAGGCATGCAAACATTGCTAGGGCGATTAATGCGGTACCAATGGTGGCGTGGACTGGCCGGAAACCGGGAATGCGCAGCATAACCGATGATATCGCCTGCGATATCGGGCGGTTGATATGGCGTGATACGATACCGTCGGTGGGTTTGGCGGTGCTGCGCAGAATCGAGCGGCCAGCTGCCTGAAGCCGCCCTGCGGCATAGCGCCCGGCGGCAACGGCGCGGTCAACGGCTTCTTCGATGCCATGCCCGCTGGCGATTTCGATTCCGTCGAACGGTTCATTATGCCCTGCTACGGCGTCGGCAATCGCCTGTGCGCCGGGAAGCGCATCGCCCCGGATCACGGCCACGCGGGGATGTATTGCGTAATCACTGGCGATAAATGGTGCAAACAGCACCGGCATAGATCCGCCAAGGCGTGCGGCCTCTTCGCGGGTTGACGCGCTGGGTTGCCAGTCTGCACCGCCGCTGACCTGACACGATACCAGCCCGGCAAGCCTCGCTTCGCGCACGACGCGCGCCACAGCAGGAATGCCGGCAACCAGCTGGTCTGCATCCCGACCAGCGGAAAATACGATTAGGCCCGATGTGGAAATGACCGATCACCTTGTGTCCAGGAGCAAAACGACGCCCCATGTTTTGCCGCCCCCGGGAAATTCGCCCCTATCTATGTGGTGTCGGGCGCAATTCCAGTGCCGAACACGGTTCCGGTGCAAACTTATGTCCCCACCCTGTTTACCCGGACGGCGGATTTATATAGCCGTGAGGGACGGTCGCCAAGCCATGACCGATGAGGAGTGCGCAAAATGACGAGGTCCGCAGACGCCAGGGACGCAAAGCGCCCCAAGCGCCCGCGCGAAATGCAGGATGGCCTGAATTTCCACCTCTACCATCCGCTGGCATGGCGGTTGGCCAAAGGTCTTGCGCACACACCGATCACGCCGAACATGGTTTCGGTTCTGGGCGGCCTGCTGGTCGTTGCGGCGGGCGTTGTCTATTTCAACATGGATTCGACCGGCGGCACATGGATGCTGGGCTGGCCGCTGGGCGCGATGCTGGGCATGGCACTGCACATGAGCTGGCATGTGGTCGACGGTGCCGATGGCGATCTTGCACGGCTTACCGGCAAATCAAGCCCGATTGGCGAAATGGTCGACGGCATCTGTGATTATGTCAGCCATATCGTGCTTTACGTGCTGCTGGCCTTTGTTCTGACGCGGCAGATCGGTTCGGGTCCGGCCTGGGCGTGGACGCTGGCCGCAGGGGCATCGCACATCGTGCAGTCCAACCATGTCGAAGTGCAGCGTCGGTTCTACCAGTATTGGACCTATGGCGTCCCATGGCTGAACAATGCGCGTAATAATGGCGCGGGGCCGTTTCAGGACAAGGGCTTCGTTGCCCGCCTGTTTGAACCTGTGGCGCAGGCATATCTGCGGCTGGCCGCCGGGATGACGCCGCATGCGCGCCTGATCGATACGGCCGTGGCTGATGCCATGGCGCGGGGCGATGCCGTGGGCCTTGATTCGATTCGGGCCGAAGTGGCGCGTGAACAGCGCCCCCTGCTCAACTTCCTCAAGCTGCTTGGTCCCAATCCGCGTGCAATCGTGCTGGGGTTGGCGATGATTGCGGGCAGTCCGGTGTGGTATTTCTTCTATCAGGCAGTGGTGCTGAACGTGTTGCTCGCCGTGTCGGTGCGGCTGCACAACAAGGCTGCCATTGCTACTGCGGGCAGGATTGATGGCGGGGTTCCATCCGCAGCAGCGCTTAGCTGACGCGGTAACGATCCAGCGAAAGCACGCCGGGGCGCGCCTTTCGCCAAGCCATGACGAAGCCGACATAGACAACCAGCGCCAGCAGCGGCGGGGTTGCTTTCAACACGCCTGCAGGTGCACCTTGCAGCAGGCTCATCCGTAATATCCATCCGGCATAGGCGCCGATCAGCACGGCAATACCGGCGGCAAGTGCGGGTGCGGCGGCGTGAAACAGCGGGCGGCGCACACCAAGGCCCGCCAGCCAGTGGCGGCGCACGATGGCTGCAACGATCGCTGCCACCAGCATCGCCACTGACGCGCCGAGAATGCCGTATTGTGGCGTGAGCAGCGGAATGGCGATGGCCGCAATCACGATCAGGATCAGGTTCACCTGCAAGGCCACGGTCGGGCGGCGGAAATACAGGATCAGTTCCGACACGCCGAACGCGCCGTTGATCGTTTCGGCAAGAACCATGGCCAGTAGTGCGGAATAGCCAGTGGCATAATGCGCGCCGAACAGGTCGAGCAAGGAATCGCCCGCCGCTGCCATCAGCAGCACGATGCCCAGCTGGATGGTCAGGATCAGGCGGGTTGCTGCCGCCGTTGCCTCGCCCGTGGTCACATCGCCGTCGGACTTCATGGTGCGTGCGGTCAGCGGGGTCAGGATGCCGTCAAAGGCCTGCCGCACTTGCAGAATAGGTGTGCGCAACTGGCGCAGCACGCCATAGACGCCCACCGCTGCATCGCCCAGCAAGAAGCCGACAAGATACAGGTCGATGCGCTGGGCAAGATTGGTGAGGAAATCGCTGCCGCTGGCGGGAATCAACGATCGTGCGCGTTGCATCAGCACGGTGGCCTGCGGGCGCCAGCGCCGCAATTGCAGCGAACCCAGACAATGCCGCGCGCTCCATAGCGAAAATCCTGCCAGCGCGATGGAGCCTGCCCAATAGCCCAACAACATGCCGGTTTCGCCCATCCCGGCATACCATGCGATCAACGCGACACCGGTGAGGACATAAGGTTCGACAATGCCGCGCGCGATCACTTCGTAGCGCATCTTATGCGTCCAGCGCGTGGCGGCCAGCGCGATATCGCCTGCCACCTGTCCCAGCACGGCCGGCGCCAGCAGGAGAAAGGCCATCCGCAACTGGTCAGATACCATGGCCGAAGGCAGAAGCTGAGTCGCCGCGATCAGCAGCAGTGCCACGCCAATTCCGGCAATCGCGGCCAGCAGCAGAGCATCCAGCAGGACATGTGTGGCGGGGCGGGGCGCATCGCCGTGCGCTTCTTCCTCCAGCCAGGGGAAGATCATGCGCTTCAGCCCCAGGCTGGCCACCGGCACCGCCAGTTCGACCATGGCGCTGGCCATGGTGAACACGCCATAGTTTACCGCGCCATAAAGCCGCGCCCCGACATAAAGGAACGAGGCGCGTGCGGCGAAACGGATTACGAAACTGAAGGCGTTTGATCCGACGCCGCGTGCAATGACCTTCTGGGGAGTGCTGTGCGGCGACATGGTGCGCCGATTGGCCCGGAAAATGCGGCTTGGCAAGCGCGTTTGCGAAGCGTGCGGGGAGGCGTGCCTAACGGCGCGGCCTTGTCCCTGCGGTGTCTTCGTCCTTGTCCACAACTACAAGGCACAGCACCACGACCGAAAGCGCCAGCACTTCCATCACCCCCCATGCCAGCCATTGCGAATGGTTGTAGAACCACACCCCGATGGCGGGCGCGGTGATATATGCTGCTCCGTTGACCGCCGCGATGATGCCGGCAGACTGCCCCTGTTCGCGCGGAGACACGGCAAGGCTTGCTCCCGATGTGAAGCCGGGTCGGAACAGCCCGAAGCCAACCGAAGCGACGGCAAAGCCAAGCGCGATAGTGTGCAGATCTTGCCCCAGCGCCACCGGTATGATGCCGACAGCAGCCAGGCTCATGCCCCAAAGGGTCGATGTGCGCGGCCCAAGGCCCAGCATCGGGATAAGGCCCCACTGCGCCAGCAGCGTGGCAATGGCACCCGACATCAGCACCAGCCCCACCGGCCCTGCACCGGCATTGGGATCGCCTCGCAGGCCAAGCCGGTCAAGCAACAGGAATCCGATAATGCCCAGCAGCATCGCCTGCGAATGGCCGCCGATCAGCCCTGCGATCAGCCATGGACGAATCCTGCGGTCGGACCAGCGCAACCTGTCCGCTCCGTCATGCTGCGGTTCGGCTTCAGGCAGTTCATCGGGCGAGGCATCGGGATTTTCTTCGACGATGCGCGGGTTGGACGATGCGCTGAACGGGGCCGACATAACTTCACCCCGCGCGGCAAAGCGCGGATCGTCATCGGGCAGGCGGGTGCGCAACAGTACCAGCACGATCACGCCGACCAGCGCAAAGACCGCGAATGGCCCCACCAGACCCAGCCCCGGCAGAATCATCAGCGGGGCCAGCGCCGGGCCAAGCACCGTGCCAAGGCCAAAGCTGGAGGCCACCATCGAAAGTGCCTTGGTGCGCTCCGTCCTGTCGGTCCGGCTGGCGACATAGGCCTGCACGGCAGGCGGGGCGGCTGAGCCGAAGAGGCCGTAGAATGACCGTGCCATGGCAAACAGGCTCATCGTCAGTACCGCGCCAAACCAACCATCCAATCCGAAATGGAGGACTGCCCCGCAGAAAGTGAATGACAGGATGAAGCCTATGATGCCCAGCGCCATCATCGCCTTGCGCCCCCGCCGGTCAGACCGGCGGGCCCAGAATGGCGCCATGATGACCCACAACAGCGCCGACCACGAATAGGCAAGGCTGACCCAGACATCGGCAATGCCCAGCCTCGTGCCGATGGAAGGCATGACCGATTGCATTGCGGTGTTGCCCGCCGCCGTCACCAGCATGACCGCAAACAGCAGCGCCATGCGTTCTTTTGGCAGGCGAATCGGGCTTTCGGTCATCGTGGTTCTCCCAATATGTGGCCCATCGTTGTCCACCACTGGTTCATCCGGGATGGGTAAGCCGATGGCAGGGCGCTTGCAATGGCGTGACAAATTTGCGACCGCCATGGCAAGCTTGACCGGCAGAGGATCTGTTCCTGCAATGACATCGACCCAGGCGGCGCGTGAGCCTTTGTTTCAACGGGCCAAACGCAAGGCAGAACGGATGCTCGGCCCAGCCGGTATCTTCTTCAAAGGCTTTCTGAAACACCCGGCCATGGTCGGTGCCATCGTGCCGTCATCGGGCCGCACGATTGAACGTGTTTTGTCCAAGGTGAACTGGGACGAATGCCGCCTTTTCGTGGAATACGGTCCCGGCGTGGGCACGTTCTGCCGCCCGGTTCTGGAAAAAATGCGCCGCGATGCCCGGCTGATCGTGATCGACACGAACCCTGATTTCATCGAATATCTGACCCGGACCATTGGTGACAGCCGCTTTATCGCGGTTCACGGTTCGGCAACCGATGTCGAAGAGATCGTCCGCACCCACGGCTTTGAAAATGCCGATTACGTGCTTTCGGGCCTGCCGTTCTCCACGCTGCCTGAAGGCGTCGGCCCGGCGATCATGGGGGCAACCCACCGCGTCCTGCGCCCCGGTGGCGCGTTTCTTGTCTATCAATACACCGCCCGCGCGCGTGATTTGATGGGCCAGTTCTTCCGGCATATCGACAAGGGCTATGAACCGGTCAACGTGCCGCCTTGCGTGATTAGCTGGGGCTGGAAGGAATAGGCTTGGGCTGCCGTTTCCTTATTCGAAGACGCCCATAACTTCGTCGCGCGGTTCACCTGCCAACTGGCGATAGACCGCTGCCAGCATCGCCACGAAATAGACCAGCGCGCCTGATGTCAGCGCGCTGGATACAGCGGCGGTCAGAACATGCTGCACGCTGCCATCGGTGGTTAGCACCAGCACTACGCCCACCAGCATCATCGCCAGTCCATAGACGACGGCGAACAGCAGACCTGCCAGTACGAAAAAGCCCAGCAGGCGGCCCGAATTGCCTTCAGTCAACTGCCATGACCGTCGAAGCGCCTGCAGCGGGTTGCGCTGCGCTTCTATCGCCAGGACCGGGGCGACCAGCGCCATGCGCAGGCTGCCCCATACCATGGCGACGAACGCGGCGATGACCACGAACGCGGCAAGCGCCTGAACCCCGGTCAATGCCGCTGCGCTGACCAGCAACAGGAAGGCCATGCCCAGCGCGCCGCCAACCATGATCTGTGCCAGAACATATGGTCCCAGCGCCATGAAGCCACGGCGGATCGCCTGCCCCACCGTGGGCCGGGCCGGATCGGTCATTACCACCAGCATGCTTACCGTGCCCGCCATCTGCAGCAGCGTGACAAGGATCAGCAGTGGCATCGATGCGGTCCAGGTATCAGCGATGATTTCCATCATTTCGCCCGGCGGGGTGCCCGGTGCCATCTGCGGCTCGGGCACGAATACCGCGAAGGCAAGGCCCGGCAACAGGAAGAACACACCCGCAATCGCCATCAGCATGTCGCGGTTGGTGGCGACCAGTCGAGTGGCTGTTTTCCAGGCAAGGCTGCTGTCGAGGCGAGGCATCATCCGCGCTTCCTAGCAGCGCATACCCCGGTCTGTCGAACGCCGATGGTGGCGCCTGATAATCGCGCCCTCTTGCCAGCGGCCACGGCGCGCGCCATGCGGATGCCATGGCCGAAAGCGACAGCATCGAGATCCTGCGCGAGCAGACCCAAGTGCCTTATCGGCAGGCGCTGGATGCGATGGCCCTGCGCAATTCCGCGATTGCCGATGGCGGTGCGCGTGAACTGGTATGGTTGTTGGAGCATCCGCCGGTTTACACCGCGGGGACCAGCGCTTCGCCTGACGAACTGCTCGACCCGCGCTTCGAAGTGGTCGAAGCCGGGCGCGGCGGTCGTTACACCTATCACGGTCCGGGCCAGCGCATCGGGTATGTCCTGCTTGATTTGCGCAAGCGGGCGCGGGATGTGCGCGGATTCGTTCACGCGCTGGAAGGCTGGGTGATCGATACTCTGGCTGATTTCGGGGTGGAGGCATGGCGGGCCGAAGGGCGCGTGGGCATCTGGACCCACGGTGCGGACGGGCGCGAAGCGAAGATCGGCGCGATTGGCGTGCGCATTCGCCGCTGGGTGACCATGCATGGTTTCTCGGTCAACCTGTCGCCTGATCTTGCGCATTTCGGTGGCATCGTGCCTTGCGGGATCGAGGAATTTGGCGTCACGAGCCTTGCCGCGCTGGGCCGCGATGTTACACCCGCCCAGTGGGACGAGGCGCTGCTGGCCCATTTCGGCAGCTTCCTTGCCAAACTTGATACCGCTTGCCCGCCGGAGTCTGCATGAAGCTACGTCACTTTGCCCTTGCGCTTTGCATTGCCACCGCCGCTTGCGGGCAAAAGGCCGATGAAGGCACGGCAACGGCTGCGGGCGGCGAAGTGCTGCCCGGTTCGATCAGCGATGATATGATCGATCTGGATACCTCCACCGCGTCGCCACCGCTGGCCCCGGTCAAACCGACCGCGACGAAAGCTGCCGAATCTGCTGACAGCACGGCGGCTGAAGTTGAAGAAGAAGAGGCTGCGCCCGCCGCCCCGGTGCAAGCACCCGCAGCATCAGCCCAGACCGAGTAACTGCCGCGCCATTCGCAAGTGTGGCTGGTCTACCATGCGGCCTTGGTATTGCAGCGTACCTGCATCGGGAGTTCCTGCAAACAGTGCGACAATGGCCTGCGCTTCGGCCAGTTCTGCCTCGGTCGGTGCGAACGCTGAATTGATGATCGGCACTTGCGCCGGGTGGATCGCCAGCATGCCTGCAAATCCGTCTGCCCGCGCATTTTCGGCGGCGCGGCGCATGCCATCTTCGTCGCGGAAATCGTCGTGCAGTGTGTCCACCGGCCAGACGTTGCAGGCGTGCGCCGTCAGCAGGCATTGCGCGCGCACCATGCGAAACGTGTCAGTCCACAACCCGCCTGCATCACGCTTGCGCGTTGCGCTCAGTGCGGCAGACAGGTCTTCTGCACCCCATGTCAGCCCGGCAAGGCGGGGCAGCGTGGCGGCAGCATAGGCGGGAATGGTCAGCGCCGATCGCGCTGTTTCGCTGACCAAGGGCAGGATGCGGGTGGCGCCGGGCGCAATGCCGTGTTCCTGTTCAAGCAGATCCAGCGCCTGCGAAAGTTCGGCGACCTGATCCGGTCCTTCGCTTTTGGGCAGCATGATACCAGCAGGTGCGCCGGACATGACAGTGGCCAGATCATCCTGCCAAAGCCCGGTGTCGAAGGCGTTGATCCGCACCCATAATGCAGGCTGGCCGTTGTCTGCGTTTTCCACCCGGCGCGCGCAAAGCCATTCGCGGCTCAGGGCGCGCGCCTGCGGTTTGGCGGACAGTGCCACAGCATCTTCAAGGTCGATAATTACCGCATGCGCGCCCGTGGTCAGGGCCTTTCCCAGCTTCTTTTCGCTGTCACCGGGAATGAAAAGCCATGATCTGGGCGGCATGCGGCATCTCTCCGTTTCTGTTTATTCGACCGCGGCTGCCTCTTCAGCCAATGTCGGATAATCGGTATAGCCCGCCTCGCCGGGGAAATACCACGTTTGCGGAACCCCCTTGTTCGGGTTCAGGTGCGCGCCTTGGGCAATGCGTTCCACCAGATCAGGGTTGGAGATGAACGGGCGGCCAAAGCTGATCGCATCGGCACGGCCCGACGCCACATCCGCAGCGGCCGCTTCAGGGGTGTAATCGCTGTTGAGCACGAGCGGGCCTTTATAGATCGACCGGATGAGCGCATCCTGCTGCGGCACATCGGTATTGCCGAAGGTGCCTTCCGGTCCCGGCTGGCGCAGTTCAAGGAAGCTGATGCCCAGTTCCTGCAGCACCCGCGCCGCTTCGCCAAAGGTAGCGGCAGGGTTGCTGTCATCAGTGCCTTGCGAATCACCGTTGGGTGAAAGGCGTACAGACACGCGCTCCTTGCCCCATACCGCGATCAGGCGTTCGGTCACTTCGCGCAACAGGCGCACCCGGTTCTGCGGGGTGCCGCCGTAATCGTCATCGCGCAAGTTGGTGCCATCACGCAGGAACTGGTCGATCAGATAGCCATTGGCGGCGTGAAGCTGCACGCCATCAAACCCGGCGGCTTTCGCGTTTTCCGCAGCGCGGGTGTAATCGTCCAGCAGGCGCGGCATCTCGTCCAGCCGCAGCGGACGTGCGGTTTCGAAATCCTTGGTGCCTTCGGGCGTATGGGCGTGGCCCGGCGCGCGCGTGGCCGATGCCGAAACTGGCGGCTCTCCGCCCAGGAAATAGGGGTGGACGATACGGCCCATGTGCCAAAGTTGCAGCACGATGCGGCCGCCGGCTTCATGCACCGCTTGCGTCACCGGCTTCCACGCGGCCACCTGTTCATCATTCCAGATGCCCGGCGCGCTCGGCCAGCCCAGACCTTCACGGCTGATGCCGGTGGCTTCCGAGATAATCAGCCCTGCGCTGGCGCGCTGGCGGTAATAATCGATCATGATCGGGGTGGGCACGCCTTCGGCAGTGGCACGGCCACGGGTCAACGGGGCCATGACAATGCGATTGGGGGCTTCGATTGCACCAAAGCGAACGGGCTGGAACAGCGGTTCATGCATGCTAGGAGATCCTCCTTGGGGAACATCGGCGAAACACCTCGGTTTCGCTTTGCAACTGGATTAAGCAGCGCCCATGACGAATTCAAGTGACGCTGCCTTGTCATTTCGGCCCAGGCCAATGCATTTCCTTGCTTTGTTGACAGGGAATGTTGCGCTGGCAATGGGACCGTGGTTCGTGCGCCTTGCCGATAGCGGCCCGGTATCCGCAGGGCTGTGGCGGCTGACGCTGGCCTTGCCGCTGCTATGGCTGCTGGGGCGGTACAAGCGTGAGCCGATGCGCGGCTATGCTCGTGCCGACTGGTGGATCATCATTGCGGCGGGCGTGGTCTTCGCGCTGGATCTGGCAAGCTGGCACATCGGCATTGAACGCACCAGGCTGGCTAATGCCACCCTGTTCGGCAATTCAGGCAGCCTGATCCTGATGGTGTGGGGTCTTGTCGCGCTGCATCGCCGCCCGCATTTGCGCGAATACGCCGCCGTTGCCATGGCGCTGGGTGGGGCAGGATTGTTGCTGGGCCGGTCGATGGAGATCGATGCCCGCACGCTGGCGGGCGATCTGTTCTGCATCCTCGCCGGGTTGTTCTACGTGGTCTATATCCTGCTGGTACAGCGACTGCGCGACCGGTTCGGCTCGTGGAGCCTGCTGTTCTGGTCCAGCGTGGCGGGCTGCCCGGTGCTGCTGTTCACCGCGCTTGCCATGGGCGAACCGGTGATGCCGCAAAACTGGTGGCCGCTGATCGGGTTGATGCTGGCCAGTCAGATCGTGGGGCAGGGGCTGCTGGTCTATTCGCTGGGGCACTTTCCGCCACTCGTGATCGGCCTTGTCCTGCTGACCCAGCCCGCCATTTCGGTAGTGGTGGGCTGGCTGTCGTTCGGAGAAGTGCTGGCGCTAGCCGATGCTGTGGGCATGGGGCTTGTTGCCGGCGCGTTGGTTCTGGCACGCGCCGGCGAAAACAAGGTTTAAGCGCCGAAAGGCTTGGCGCCCAGATCGCCCATGCCCACGGTGCCACTGGCCATGTCGAGCATACGGTCGAGGCTTTTCTTCGCGGCAAGGCGAAGCTCCTCATCCATTTCAATACGCGGGGTCAGGTCGCGTAGCGAAAGGTAAAGCTTTTCCATGGTGTTGAGCGCCATGTAGGGGCAGATGTTGCAGTTGCAGTTGCCGTCCGCACCGGGCGCACCGATGAAGGTCTTGCCCGGCATCGCCAGTTTCATCTGGTGGATGATGTGCGGCTCGGTCGCCACGATCAGCGTGTCGCCGGTGATCGTCTTGGCATATTGCAAGATACCGCTGGTCGACCCCACGTAATCGCAATGATCGATGATGTGCGGCGGGCATTCCGGGTGGCCTGCCACCGGTGCGTTCGGGTGCTGCGCTTTCAGCTTGAGCAGTTCGGTTTCGCTGAACGCTTCATGCACGATGCACACGCCCGGCCACAACAGCATGTCGCGCCCGAACTTGCGATTCAGATAGCCGCCAAGGTGGCGGTCGGGGCCGAAGATGATCTTCTGTTCCGGCGGAATCTGCGCAAGGATGGTTTCTGCGCTGGATGACGTGACGATCACGTCCGAAAGCGCCTTAACCTCGGTCGAGCAGTTGATATAGGTCAGCGCGATATGGTCAGGGTGGGCTTCGCGGAACGCCTTGAACTTGTCCGGCGGGCACGAATCCTCAAGGCTGCACCCAGCGTCGAGATCGGGCAGGACCACGATCTTGTTGGGCGACAGGATCTTGGCAGTATCGGCCATGAACTTCACGCCGCAAAACGCGATGACGTCGGCATCGGTCGCTGCCGCCTTGCGCGACAGTTCAAGGCTGTCACCCACGAAGTCGGCCAGATCCTGAATTTCCGGGCGCTGGTAGTAATGCGCAAGGATCACCGCATTGCGCTCTTTACGCAGGCGTTCGATCTCGGCGCGCAGGTCGATACCGGAAAGATTCGTGGGCTGGGCAGTCATCGCGAAATCCTTATTCCCGGCAGGCCGTGCCGGATGCAGGCGGACTTAAGCGCGCGATCAGGCGGCGGCAATACCCTGCGCATCAAACTCACTGGTCAAACGTCACCGTGACTTTGGCTTTGCCATATCCTGCCACTTGCAGTGGAATGGAAAGGTTCTGCGCAATGGCTTCCTTTGCTGCTTGTCGCGCAAGGTTCATCAGCACCGGGTTTGCAGCCTGCTTCACCGCTTGCGCTTCAGCCAGCCTGGTGTTGTCGCGCGTGAGCTTGTCTTGGGCTTCTCGACTGATCCAGATGCCATCCCGCAGATACTGCGCTCGCGCTTCGTCCAGATTGGGGCGGCTCACGGTCAAAGGCGGAAGGCGCACGGCCAGCGTCTGCTCCGCTGCGTTCCACGCAAGCCTGTTGCGCCCAACCTTTGCCAGATCGATGGTATATTCCACCCGCGCCGGGATGACCGCCACCTGTTTGGCATTGACCAGCCCGAACATGCGCGAATCATTGCTGGATACGACGGGGGCGAGTTCCGCACTAAACACGGTCAGTTTGTCCTGCTTTTCAAAGGCGACAAGACTGGTCGTCAACGGATCGCCAATGTCTTCGGGTTGCCAAAGCTTCCAACCAAGAAAGGCAGTTGCTGCCAGCGCCAGCAGAAACAGGCCCCAAGGAAGCATGGAAACACGCGCCAGCGAGCTTTCATGCCGAGGCGCAACGGGCGAAGTGTTCAGGCGTGTATCATCCATCGTTCATCCTCAACCCGCACACGGCCTTGCCGTTCCAGATCAATCAGATGCGCCAGCACCGAACGGCCTGCCGCGCCGTTAAGCCGGGGGTCGAGGCCTTTGTACATCGCGCCAACAAATTCCGGGATTGCATGTGGCCCGTCGTCTTCCAGCACGCGCAGGATCTGCCGTTCGCGCTGGCGACGATGGCCCAGCATACCCCGCACCAATTGGCGCGGATTGTCGATCTGCGGGCCGTGCGCGGGGTAAAGCACGCGGTCTTCGCGGTCGTGCAGCTTTTGCAGGCTTTGCATATAGGCGGCCATGTCGCCATCGGGCGGAGACACCACCGATGTCGACCAGCCCATCACATGATCGCCGGTGAACAGCGCGCCGCTTTCGACAAGCGAAAAGCACAGGTGATTGCTGGTGTGTCCCGGCGTGGCCACGGCTTCCAGTGTCCAACCATCCGCCGAAATCCGCTCGCCATCGGTCAGCACGCGGTCGGGCGCATAGTCGGCATCGAAGGCGGTGTCGGCGCGCGGGCCATCATCATCCATGGCCAGCGGCGCACATCCGATGATCGGCGCACCAGTTACCGCCTTCAGCGGGCGCGAGGCGGGACTGTGGTCGCGGTGGGTGTGGGTGCAGACGATGGCGACGATTTTGGCATCGCCCACCGCTTTCAGAATGGCGTCAACATGCCCTTCGCCATTGGTATCGGCATGCCCTGAAACCCCGGTATCGTTTGGGCCGGGGTCGATCACAGCCACTTCGGTACCCGCGCCCACGATGTAAGTCTGTGTGCCGGTAAAGGTATAGGGCGATGGATTGGGTGCAAGAACGCGGCGCACCAGCGGTTCAAGCTGTTCGGAAAGTCCGGTGGGCCAGCTTTCGCTGTCGGGTATGGGGGGCATCTGGGCCATGGCTTCATGCTATGGGGATTGCATAGGGTTCATGCAACCTTGCGTAATGGCGGCTGCCGTATCAGGATACGCGCGATGGAAACCCCATACGATCTCGCGGTGATCGGCGGTGGCGTGAATGGCGCTGCCATTGCACGCGATGCGGCCGGGCGCGGCCTTTCCGTTCTGCTGCTGGAACGCGGCGATCTGGCGCAGGGCACGTCGTCTGCCTCGACCAAGCTGATTCATGGCGGCCTGCGCTATCTGGAACATCGTGAATTTGCGTTGGTGTCCGAAGCCCTGCACGAACGCGAAATCCTGTGGCGGCAGGCCCCGCACATTGTCTGGCCAATGCGTTTCGTGCTGCCCATCGTGCCCGAAGGCCGTCCGTGGTGGATGCTGCGCACTGGGCTTTGGCTGTATGACCGCATAGGCGGGCGCAAGACTTTGCCTGCCACCGCGCGGGTGCCGCTGAAGGGACGCATGGGCCTGCAAGCGCAGATTGCGCGGGGGTATGAATATTCCGACTGCTGGGTGGATGATGCCCGGCTTGTGGTGTTGCTGGCGCGCGACGCGACAGATCGCGGGGCCGAAGTGCGCACCCGTTGTCCGGTTACCCGAATGGGGCGCGAAGGGCATTTGTGGCGGATCGATGCGGGGGGCGAGGTGTTCCATGCCGCGATGACGGTGAACGCTGCGGGGCCACAGGTGGGGCAGGTGATGGATGCGGCGCATTCCCCGTTGCCGGGCCTGCTGCGCAAGGTGCGCGGATCGCACATCGTCGTGCCGCGCCTGCACGATGATCCGCGCGCCCTGTTCCTGCAATTGCCTGATGGTCGCATCTGCTTTGCCATCCCCTGGCAATATGCTTTCACCCTGATCGGCACGACGGACAGCGAAGAAGGCGCAGATGCTGATCCACCGCAGGCCAGCGAGGCCGAGATCGAATATCTGCTGGCCGCCGCCAACGGCTATTTCCGGCGGCAGGTGACCCGGCAGGACGTGGTGTGGACGTATGCAGGGGTGCGGCTTCTGGCCGATGACGGTTCAGGCAAACCTGAGGCCGCGACGCGCGGATACAGGTTCGAACTGGACCGGGGGCCGGACCACCATTCCGCGCCGCTGCTGTCGGTGCTGGGCGGTAAGATCACCACGCATCGCACCCTTGCCGAAGCCGCGCTGGAACGGCTTGGCATAACCGACAATGCCGGATGGACCGCCAGCGCGCCGCTTCCCGGCGGGGATTTTACCCCCGATGGGCTGGACGAAGCGGATAATCTTGCCCCGCTGGAGCACGAAATTCTGGCGCAGGCACAGCACCTTTCGCGCCCCACCGCGCACCGGCTTGCCCGCGCCTATGGCACCGAAGCACTGGGATTTGTCCGGGCCGATATGGGCCGCCATTTCGGGCAGGGCTTTACCGATGCCGAACTTGACCACCTGATGGGCCGCGAATGGGCGATGACGGCTGATGATGTGCTGTGGCGGCGCTCAAAGCTTGGCCTGTGGTTCAGCGCCGAAGAAAAAGCCGCTTTGAAGGCGGCAATGGGGGAGCGCGACACATGACCGGCGATCTTGTGCTGGTAATCGATGCGGGCACCACATCCACCCGCGCGCTGTTGTTTGACCGAACGGGGCGTTGTCATGCGGTCAGCCAGCGCGAATTTGCGCAATTCTATCCTGAACCGGGGCGGGTAGAGCATGACGCGGCGGAAATCTGGACGGCGACGCTGGCCTGTATGCGCCAAGCGGCGGGGCAGGTGGGGGCGGAGCGTATTGCGTCCATCGGCGTCACCAACCAGCGCGAAACTGTGGTCGCATGGGATCGCATTGGCGGCGAACCGCTTGCCCGCGCTATCGTGTGGCAGGACCGTCGCACCGCGCCCTTGTGTGAAAAACTGCGGTCAGAAGGGGCCGAGCCGCTGGTGCAGGCGCACACTGGTCTGCTGCTCGATCCCTATTTCTCCGGCACCAAGATGCGCTGGCTGCTGGATGACGAACCTGCCGCTGCACAGGCCGCGCGCGAAGGGCGGCTGGCTCTGGGCACCGTGGAATCATGGCTGGTGTGGAAGCTGACCGGCGGTTCGGCCCATGTCACCGACGCCAGCAACGCCAGCCGCACGCTGCTGCTGGCGCTGGACGGCGCGGATTGGGACGATGATCTGCTGGCCCTTTTCGGCGTGCCGCGTGCTGCGCTGCCGCAGGTGGTCGACAGTCTTGGCGAATTTGGAACGGCCCTGCCTGAATGGCTGGGTGTGGGCATTCCGGTGCGCGGCCTTGCCGGGGATCAGCAAGCCGCAACGATCGGGCAGGGGTGTCTTGCCGCCGGACAGGTGAAGGCGACTTATGGTACCGGCGCATTCGTGCTGGCGACCATGGGCGATGCAGTGCCGCGTTCGGGCCATCGCCTGCTGGGCACGGTGCTGATGCAACAGGCCGGACGGCGCAGCTATGCGCTGGAAGGATCGGTCTTTGTTGCGGGCAGCCTTATCAAATGGCTGCGGGATAGTATGGGGCTTATCGCTTCGGCGGATGAAACCGCCGCATTGGCGTCTTCGGTGCCTGACAGCGGTGGCGTGGTGCTGGTGCCCGCGCTGTCCGGCCTTGGCGCGCCGCACTGGCGGCCCGATGCCACGGCGGCGCTATCGGGCATGACCTTTGCCACCACGCGCGCCCACATTGCCCGCGCCGCGCTAGAAGCGATGGCCCACCAAACGCACGACCTGATGGCGGCTTTTGCCGCCGACCGTGCGCCATGGTCCACGCTCAGGATCGATGGCGGGATGAGCAGCAACGACTGGATGGCGCAGGATCTGGCCGACCTGCTGGATTTGCCGGTGGAACGCCCCGCCATGGTGGAAACGACAGCGCTGGGCGCTGGCATGCTGGCCGCCACCGCATCGGGCTGGTTTGCATCGCTGGATGAAGCCGCCACAGCCATGCGCGGCCCGCTTACCCGGTTTGAACCGCAAATGCCGCAAAGCGTCCGGGATGCCCGGATTGCACGGTGGAAGCTGGCTTTGGGTAAGGTCTAGGCCGCGCTCGACGTATCGCCAACGGCGCGGGCAAGGCGTTCACGCAGTTTGCGTACCGCGCTGCCTTCGCTGATCGCATGGGCGCGCCAGGCATTTTCAAGCCGCTGGATGCGCTGATACAGCCGCTCGCTTTCATGCACCAGATGCTGCACGTCATCGGGTAAATCGTCCACCACATCGGCTTCGCTGGCGGGAAAATTGGCGATCAGCCGTCCGTGCCGGCGCAATTGCACCTCGGACAGTTCGCCTGCAAAGTGGGCGCGGTGATTCAGCAGCCACGCCAGGCAATGCATTACGCGCGTTGTGGTGCGTAGCGCCTCGCACGATATCTGCACCCGGCGCAAATCTTCGCCATCGGCGGCAGGCAGGCCCTGTCCAAATTCACCGCGCAGCCGTTCAAACCGCAGACGCACGGTATCGGCCAGATCAAGCGCTTCGGCATAGAGCGCTTCGACGATGCGCGGGTTGAGGCTGGGCGTAAGGGCCATGGCACAAGCGCATAGTCCGCCGGGAACTCCACGCCAACACCCGTTCCGGGCCATGCCCTGTCCAATTCGCGGACGTTTCTTAACGGGACATGTTGCGATGCGGTGACAGCGGAGATTGCCCGCGCATTTCTGCAGTCGATCAGGCGATAATGTCGGGAATTAGATAGTCCTCAATCATCGAAATCTGGTCTTTCAACAGCAGCTTGCGCTTTTTCAGTCGGGCAATCTGCAACTGATCGCGCACGCCGCCCGCGGTCAACGCATCGATCGCTGCGTCAAGATCGCGGTGTTCAAGGCGAAACGCTTCAAGCCGTTTGCGCATTTCCTCTTCGGTCACTGTACGCCCAACTCCAGTTCGCGGTAACCCGGTGCTTGCCTGCGGCCTACGGCTGATCCCGTAGCGCTGCCGACCCGGCGCGGTTTGGCTTGCAAGATACGGCGAATGTGCGAGCCTGACAACGCGCTGACTTGCCGAGTCGGTTGATGCCGACCGGAATTAGCGCCGCCCCGCACGGGCAGGCCGATACGGCCATGGCTCGCGCGGGTTTCTCAAAGGGGGCTAGTCCTTAAGGAGGAAACACGCATGGAATCGATGCACATCAGCGCTCTCCAGACAAAGCATGCCGGCCTGGAACGGCAAATTCAGATGGAAATGGCCCGTCCGCTCCCGGATGATACGCTGGTGGCCTCGCTCAAGCGAAAGAAGCTAAAGATCAAGGAAGAGCTATCGCGATTGCATTGACGATTGGCGATTTTGGTCAAGGAAAGCCCCATTGGCGGGCTTTCCTTCGGCCTCTCATATTCCTCGAAAAATCACACATACGTAAAATCGCGCTTCCGCACCGGATTGGATTTCGCACGACATTTCCAAACCGCGCGCACTAGGCTAGTTACATGCCCATGTTCAGCGCCGTTACCGCAGCCCGCCAGATCCTCACTTCGCTGCACGAAGTCATGGCATCACGCGCCGGTGCGCAAGCCAAGCTCAACCAGATCGTCGAAGTGATCGGGGAAAACCTCGATTCCGAAGTCTGTTCGATCTATCTTTTGCGCGAAGGCATGCTGGAACTGTTCGCCACGCGCGGCCTTAATCAGGCGGCAGTCCACGTCACCCGGCTGGCCGTGGGCGAAGGTCTGGTCGGCACAATTGCCGGCAATGTCGAAACGCTCAACCTTGCCGAAGCCGCCGCCCACCCCGATTTTGCCTTTCGCCCCGAAACGGGTGAAGAAAAGTTCCACTCCTTTGCAGGCGTACCCATTGTCCGGCGCGAACGTGCAGTGGGTGTGGTCGCGGTCCAGCACGTTGATCCGCGCCGCTACGAAGAGGTAGAGATCGAGGCGTTGCAGACCGTGGCGATGGTCCTGTCCGAACTGATCGCCAATGCCGAACTGATCGACGAAGAAGAAACGCTGGGCATTCCGGCCCACCTTACCGGGCATGACCGGTTGAACGGACTGACGCTGGTCAAGGGGTTGTCCAGCGGCGTGGCGGTGTTCCATCAGCCCCGCGTCACCATCGAACACATCGTGGCCGAAGATACCGAGGCGGAACGCCAGCGAGTCTATCTGGCGTTTGACAAGATGCGTGAACAGATTGATCGCATGGCCAGTCAGGCTGAATTCGGCATGGGCGGAGAACATGAGGAGGTTCTCGAAACCTATCGCATGTTCGCCTATGACGAAGGCTGGTCGCGCCGCATCAACGAAGCCATCGATTCCGGCCTCACCGCCGAAGCAGCGATTGAGCGGGTTCAGCAGCGCACCCGCATGCGCATGCGCCAGATTGACGATCCGCTGCTGGCGGACCGGATGCATGATCTGGAAGACCTGTCGAACCGGCTGTTGCGCATTGTATCGGGACAGCTTGGCACGGCGGCCAGCATGGGGTTGAAGGGGGACGCCATCCTGATCGCCCGCAATCTTGGCCCGGCTGAATTGCTGGAATACGATCGCCGCCGGTTGAAGGGCGTCATCCTCGAAGAAGGCTCGCTGACGGCCCATGTCGTCATCGTCGCGCGCGCCATGGGCATTCCGGTGGTGGGGCGCGTGCGTGCGCTGCGCGGCAAAGTGCGCGATGGTGATCTGCTGTTGCTTGATGGCGATCAGGGCGTGGTCGATGTGCGGCCTGCGCCCACGCTGGTCGAAGCGTTCGAGGCCCGCTTTGCCAAGAATCGCGAACGGCAGGCGCATTATGCCACCTTGCGCGAAGTGGAACCGTTCACGCGCGATGGCACGCGCATTACCGTGCTGATGAATGCAGGGCTTCGCGATGATACGCCGATGCTGGGCTTGACCGGGGCGGATGGCATTGGCCTGTTCCGCACGGAATTCCAGTTTCTGGTTTCGGCAACCCTGCCTGCGCGCGAACGCCAGACCCGGCTTTACCGCGACGTGCTGGATGCCGCAGGGGACAAGCCCGTGGTGTTCCGCACGGTCGACATCGGTGGTGACAAGGTTCTGCCCTATCTGCGTCACAATGATGGCGAGGATGAGGAAAACCCCGCCATGGGCTGGCGCGCGCTGCGTGTGGCGCTGGAACGCGATGGTCTGTTGAAAGTACAGGCGCGGGCTTTGCTGGAGGCCGCGGGTGGCCGGACGCTTAACGTGATGTTCCCGATGGTGACCGAACCGTGGGAATTCGACGCGGCCAAGGCGGTGTTCGAAAGCCAGCTTAAATTTCTGCGCCAGCGTAAGAAGATCCTGCCCGAAGCGATCCGGTATGGCGCGATGCTGGAAGTGCCCGCATTGGCCGAATGTCTCGATCTGCTCGCGCCCAAGCTGTCGTTCCTGTCCATCGGCACCAACGACCTTACGCAGTTCCTATTTGCGGCCGATCGCGCCAATCCCAAACTGGCCGAACGCTATGATTGGGTAAGCCCGGCCATCCTGCGTTTCCTGCGCCGGGTGGTAACCACAGTCGCGCCATTCGGCACCGATGTTACGGTCTGTGGTGAAATGGGCGGGCGGCGGCTGGAAGCGCTCGCCCTGCTGGGTCTTGGTATCACGCGTCTGTCCATCACGCCTGCGGCAGTCGGCCCGGTCAAGGAACTGGTGCGCAAGGTTGATCTCGATGAAATCCGCGCGGTGATGGACGGCTGGCTGGCTTCTCCCCCGGCGAACATGCGGGCGGCACTGGCGGAATGGGCCTGTGCCAAGGGGATCGAATGCGATTGATGTCGTAATACGGTCATTTCACCGCCCAAATCCGCCATTTCGGGTCTAGGCCGTTGACTTTCGCCGCAATGCCGCGAACCCTTAACAATGGGTTGCAAGAAGCCGGACGCTACTAACGCCGAAAGCATTTAATACGGGAGTCGCGCCTTGGCTGAAGCCGGCGGTCTTAATGACATTTCAAATACCGAATCGATGACTCTTCCGGCTGGCGAACCGCATCGCCCGTCGGCAGGGCAAACCTTGCGCGCCGCGCGTGAGGCTGCCGGTCTTGATATAAAGCAGCTGTCGTTGCGAACGCGCGTTACCACCCGCCATCTTGAGGCGCTGGAAGCAGGCGAATATACCGTGCTGCCCGGTCGGCCTTATGCGCTGGGCTTTGCGCGCAGTTATGCCCGTGCGGTCGGTCTTGATGAAAAGCTGATTGCCGAATTGGTGCGTGCCGAACTTGATCGCCAGGCGCCGCCGCCGCCGCCGCGCGTCATCAACCAGTTTGAAGTGGGTGATCCTGCCAAAACCCCGACACGGCTTACCGCATGGCTGGCGGGTGGTCTTGTGCTGGTTGTCGCGCTGGCTGGCCTGTTGTTCTGGCGCAGTTATTATCTGCCGTCTGCCGATCTGCCATCGCTGGTGGGTGCCGAAGAACCGAAACCCGCATCTTCGCAAGTCGCCGTTGTCCCACTGCCTGCGGCCAATCCCACTGGCCCGGTGGTGTTCACCGCCACGGAAGAACGTATCTGGGTCAAATTCTATGACGGGCAGGGTCAGCAGATTCTGCAAAAGGAACTGGCGAAAGGAGAAAGCTTCACCGTTCCTGCCACGGCGCAGGAACCAAAGCTGTGGACAGGCCGTCCTGATGCGCTGACCATTACCATCGGCGGGCAGGCCGTGCCGCGCATCGCTGAAAAGGAAGGCATCGTCAAAGATGTGCCGGTCAGCGCGCAGGTGCTGTTGGCCCGCACTGCTGCGCCTGCCGCTGGAACGACGCCGTCTGCTACCGCCGCACCGGTGGCATCGGCGCCTTCGCGGCCCCGTCCTGTCGCTTCGCGTCGCGCTGGTACCCAATCTGCCACTGTCGCCCCCACCATCAGCCCGGTTACCGAAACAGCAGCGCAGCCAGCTGGCCCAGCGGCTGGTGGTGCTGATGCTCCTGCATCCACGGGAATGAATTAACCCTGTCTCGACTTATCGCACCGTCTGCGCAATCATGAGGTCGGGGCGGGCTATGCCTTTGCTGCCCAAAATTTGACGCGACAATCGCTGGACGGGAATAATGATGACCATCACGCTTCGCGGCACCTCGCGCCACCGGTATATGTTCCGGTTCATGGGGCGACTGCCTTTTGTGGCCCTTGCGCTTGGTCTTGCTGTGCCTTTCGCAGGATCGCTTCATGCGCAATCCGCCGCAAAACCTGGCGCATCGACCGATTCCGAAGCGCGCCTGCGCAAGGTGGAAGCAGAAATTCGTGCGATCCAGCGTAAGGTCTTCCCTGACGGCGGGGGCAAGATGTTCGCGCCTGAAATTACGCCGGGCCAGGCGGTAATCGCGCCCGCCGGATCGCCTGCCGCACCGGCGGTTACCGATCTTCTGGCGCGTATGGATGCAGTGGAAGCGCAGCTTACCCGGCTGACGGCGCAAGTTGAAGAAGGGCAGAACCGTGCCGCGCGCATGGAAGAGCGCCTTGCCAAACTTGAAGCTGACGTCCCGGCTGCGCCGCAGCCTGCGGCTGCCCCCCCCCTTGCGGCTGCCGCTGTTGTACCTGCCAAGCCTGCAGCCGTAACACCTGTCACGCTCAAGCCGGCCACGACAGCCGCGAAGCCTCTTTCACCCTCTGCAGCGCGGGTTGCGGCGGTTCAGGCGATTGAAAAGCCTGCGTCGGGTGATGTGGGGCTGGACGAATACAGCTATGGCTTCCGTCTGTGGGAGGCCAAGTTCTATCCCGAAGCGCAGCAGCAGTTGCAGATTTTTGTCGACCGCTATCCCCAGCACAAGATGGTCAGCCATGGCCGCAACTTGCTGGGCCGCGCGTGGCTGGACGATGGCAAGCCGGGCACGGCGGCGCAGTTCTTCCTGCAGAACTATCTGGCCGACAAGAAGGGCGCACGCGCGCCTGACAGCCTGCTGTATCTGGGCGCGGCCATGGCCAAGCTGAAAGATACGGAAAAGGCCTGCGGTGCTTTTGCCGAACTTTCCGCCACCTATCCCGATGAAGTGGCTGGCCGCCTGAAGGCGCAGTATGACGCCGCTCGCGCCACGGTGAAGTGCAAGTAATGGTGCCGGGAATAGCCTGACCGCCCAGGCCACTGCGCGCTTTGCCGCGCAGTGGCAGGCGGTTGCCCCGACAGGTCCGGTGGGTCTTGCCGTATCAGGCGGGGCGGACAGTCTTGCCCTGTTGCTGCTGTTCCACGAAGTTGCGCCGCGCAACTTCTGCGTGGCAACGGTCGATCACGGTCTGCGCCCCGAAGCTGCCGATGAGGCGGCGATGGTGGCGGACGTGTGCAAGGCGCGCGATATTTCCCACACCACACTGACGCTGGCCTTGCCCAAAGGCAGTGCTGTGCAGGAGCGGGCACGGCTGGCGCGCTATGCTGCGCTTGCCGGATGGGCGCGAGGGCAGGGCCTTGCCGCACTGGTCACCGCACATCATGCGGACGATCAGGCCGAAACCATGGTCATGCGGCTCAATCGCGGGGCCGGTTTGCGCGGGCTTGCGGGAATGCGCAGCCGTTCCGCAACACCGGGTGATCTCGCGCTGCCGTTGCTGCGGCCTTTGCTGTCATGGCGGCGGGCAGATCTGGCGGCAGTGGTTGCTGCGGCGGGAATCGGGGCGGTTGAAGACCCTTCCAATCGCGATCACCGTTATGAACGGGTGCGGGTGCGTGATGCCTTGACGTCAAACCAAGTGTTTGATGCCAATGGCTTTGCCAATAGTGCCGCGCACCTTGCCGATGCCGATGCCGCGCTGGATTGGGCTGCGCAGCAGTTGTGGCGGGACGTGGTTTTCGACGGACAAGGTTTCACGTGGAACGTGCCGTCGGAGCTTCCGCAAGCGCTGGGACTGCGTGTTCTCGAACACGTCCTGAACGGCCTTGAAGCGCACATGGGGCGCGGCTCGGATGTCGTGCGCTGGCTTGAAGCGCTGTCTGCGGGGCGGGTGGCGACGCTGGCGGGGATCAAGGGCGATCCGCGCAAGGGACCATGGCGGTTCACCCGCGTTCCCCCTCATCGATAACCGCACCGTCTTTCGGGACAGGTCGCTGAAAAACGGTGGCTTCGTTATATTGTGATTCACCCGTGCCGTCCTACATTGGTCAGGACATGCGCCATCTGGTGCGCGAATGCGGAAAGACTGCGATGAACGACGATCAGCCCCAGGGTAACCCGTGGATCAAGAGCCTGCTTGTATGGGGCGGCATCTTCCTTGCACTTCTGCTGGTGGTTTCGATGTTCGGTTCGCGGGTCGATCCGGCGGCCACGACCATTCCCTATTCCTCGTTCCGGTCGCAGGTTGCCGACGGCGCTGTTCGCGCGGTGGAAATTTCGCCCGAACGGATTACCGGTACGCTGAAGAATGGCGGCCAGTTTGCCACGGTGCCGGTGCCGGGCGATTCCGACCTGCCCAAGCTGTTGCAGGACAATGGCGTGCAATATGCGGGCAAGGCAGCTGAACAGCCCAACATGCTGATGTATATCCTGGTCAATTCGCTGCCGTTCCTGCTGATTCTGGGCGTGGCCTTCTTTGCGCTGCGTCAGGTGCAGAAGGGCGGCGGTTCGGGCGCGATGGGTTTTGGCAAGTCCAAGGCCAAAATGCTGACCGAACGGTCGGGCCGGGTCACTTTTGATGACGTTGCCGGTATCGATGAAGCACGCGAAGAGCTGGAAGAAATTGTCGAGTTCCTGCGTGATCCTTCGCGTTTTTCTAAGCTGGGTGGCCAGATCCCCAAGGGTGCGCTGCTGGTGGGTAGCCCCGGCACCGGCAAGACCCTGCTGGCCCGCGCCATCGCGGGTGAAGCAGGCGTGCCATTCTTCACCATTTCGGGTTCGGATTTCGTGGAAATGTTTGTCGGCGTGGGCGCAAGCCGCGTGCGCGACATGTTCGAGCAGGCCAAGAAGAACGCGCCGTGCATCGTCTTCATCGACGAAATCGACGCAGTGGGCCGCCATCGCGGCCACGGCCTTGGCAATTCGAACGACGAACGCGAACAGACGCTGAACCAGCTTCTGGTCGAAATGGACGGGTTCGAGGCGAACGAAGGCATCATCATCATTGCCGCCACCAACCGTCCTGATGTGCTGGACCCGGCGCTGCTGCGTCCGGGCCGTTTTGACCGTCAGGTGGTTGTGCCCATCCCCGATATCGAAGGCCGTGAAAAGATCCTGTCGGTGCACATGAAGAAGGTGCCGCTGGCTCCCGACGTGAACCCGCGCACCATCGCGCGCGGCACGCCGGGCTTTTCGGGCGCGGACCTTGCCAACCTTGTCAACGAAGCCGCCCTGCTGGCCGCGCGCCGCAACAAGCGCCTTGTTGCCATGCAGGAATTCGAAGACGCCAAAGACAAGGTAATGATGGGCGCCGAGCGTCGGTCGATGGTAATGACCGACGACGAAAAGAAGATGACCGCCTATCATGAGGCGGGCCACGCCATCGTTTCGGTGAACGAGCCTGCGTCCGATCCGATCCACAAGGCGACGATCATTCCGCGCGGCCGCGCGCTGGGCATGGTCATGCGTCTGCCGGAACGTGACAGCTATTCCTATCACCGCGACAAGATGCATGCCAACCTGTCGGTCAGCATGGGTGGGCGCGTGGCCGAAGAGATCATCTTCGGGCATGACAAGGTGTCGTCGGGTGCGTCTTCGGATATCCAGTATGCCACGTCGCTCGCCCGTTCGATGGTGACCAAGTGGGGCATGTCGGACAAGCTGGGGCCGCTTCAGTATGAAGACCAGCAGGAAGGCTATCTGGGTATGAGCGGTTCTGCGCGCCTGTTCGCCTCTGACGAAACGAACAAGCTGATCGACACCGAAATTCGCGGGTTGGTTGACGGTGCGCATGAGCGTGCGCGGCAAATCCTGAAGGAACAGGAAGACAAGCTGCACCTTCTGGCGCAGGCCTTGCTGGAATATGAAACGCTGACGGGCGACGAGATCAAGGAGTTGATCGAAAGCGGCAAGATTGATCGTCCGCAGACGCCCAGCGGCCCTGCCCGGCCTGTCGCGGCGCAAGGATCAGCCGTGCCGCGCGCGGGCAAGAAATTCGGCGGATCGGCTAGCCCGCAGCCTGCGTGATAGCGAGTTTCGGTAAATATCAAAGGGCGGGGGGCAACCTCCGCCCTTTTCGGTTGTGACCTTTGCAAACAGCATAGCCAGCTTTTCGGCTGGCGGGCCGAGGTGGACGGGCGAATTTACCCGCCCGCTTCCATCAGGATCAGCCCGGCAAACAGCATCAGCGCGGTGAAGGCGAACATGCTGAGGAACCATGTGCGCCACCACGCGCCGAATTTTGAAACGCCATATGTACCGCGCAATTGCAGATACATATGCACCGGCGGGGCAAGGCCGAGGATGCCGAGCGCCGGGAATGTGGTGCGCGATCCCAGCATGGCAAGGATGGTCAGCAGCGTCATGAAGCATAGCGAATAGGTGACGAAGACCGTGTGGTCATACAGCCCGAAGCGGCGGCTGAAGGGGAACAGCAGCCACAGGAACGGCACCGAGATGGGGATCAAGGCCCAGCTTAATTTGTAGCTGTAGGTCTGCACCTTGTAGAGCGCGAGGCCGGGATTTTCTTTCCATTTGGCGAAGGCGGCATTGATCGAGGGCACATCGCTGAACGTCTCGAATTCGTTCATGTCGATGTTGGTCGCCTTGATCCCGCTGGTCTTGAGCTTTTCCAGTGCGGCGATGTTGTCGCGCGTTTGCCGCAATGCTTCATCGATCTGCAGGCGGCGCTCTGCGTTCAGGTCGGGCGCTTTGCGTTCACCTTCAAGATCGACAAGATCGCGGCGCTCTTGCGTCAAGGCGCTATCGATGGATGTCGACGCCTTGCTGGAGATATCCCCACTCATCGTGTTGATGGTGGTGAACAGCAGAAACATGCAGAACAGGAACAGCGCGATGGGCGAGACGTAACTGGCGCGCCGCCCGTCGATATATTCGCGGGTCAGTTTGCCCGGCTTTACGATCAGCAACGGCAGCGTGCGCCAGATCTTGCCTTCGAAGTGGAAGACGCCGTGCAGCAGATCGTGAAAGAACGCGCCCAGCGTCTTGTGAACATGCGCGGCCTGACCGCAGGCGTGGCAATGGCTGCCGACCAGCGCGGTGCCGCAGTTGAGGCACGCGCTTTCGTGCGTGTGCCCGGCATCCGAATGATCGCCAGCGTGCGGTTCAATCACGCGGGCTGTTGCCACGGTTTCGGCCATTTCGCCCAGAACCACGCCGTCGCTCAAAATATTTCCCCCTGATTGCTGGCAGGACCATAACCAGCCCTGCGCCTGCATGCCACATCCTTGAGACGCTGTGATTTCACCGAACATTAACCTTGTGGGTGCAGTCCGTTCGGGAACGGGCTACAGGACGGGGCGTGTTTACACCAAGGGATCAAATGCTGGCGTTTGCCGGGGCAGGCGGGGGAAGCGGCTTTGGTCAGCGGACCATGCCTTTGCCCGTGGTATCCGAACCTTCGCGCGCCGAGGTGGTGCTGAAGCATGTCGCGCCGCACTGGCACAAGGCCACCGCCCGAATCGAACGCTGGTTTGCACAGCGCGATCTGGTGCCCGATCTGGCCGAGGATATTGGCAGCGCCCGCTGGTTTCGCGGGTTTGGCACGATGCTGGCGCTGGGCGGAGCCGCTGCGCTTTGCTGGCCCAGCTTCTCCCCGTTGCAGGCCGCGCCGCTGACCGTGCTGGACGACCAGGCCCAGAATGAATTTCGCGTGCAGGGCATCCGTCCGCTGGCGTTTGGCGCGGATAATGGCCGCCGCATGGTGCAGACCGATGCGGTTATCGCGCTGGCCGCAGCGCCGGAACGTCCCAGTATTGACCTGACCGCGACGCTGGGCACTGGCGACAGTTTTCCCCGCATGTTGCAGCGGGCCGGGCTGTCGAGCGTGGATATCGTGCGGGTGATTGATCTGGTGGGCGGTGCGGTGAAGCCCGAATCGATTCAGCCGGGCACACGTTTTGCCATCCGGCTTGGCGCGCGGACCAGCCCGGCACAGCCGCGCCCGCTGGAACAGATTGCCTTTCGTCCGCGCTTTGATTTGGCGCTGGACATTCGGCGCAGTGGTGGCGGGCTGGCGCTGGCGTCCAATGCCATTGCCGTGAACACCATACCCATGCGTATTCGCGGGATCGTGGGGGGCAGCCTTTATCGTTCCGCGCGCGCTGCCGGTGCGCCGCCTTCGGCGGTGCAGGATTACTTGCGCGCCATCGATGAACACATGGCGTTCGAAGAAATTGCGCCGGGCGATGAATTCGATCTGGTCTTTGCCAATCGTTACGCGGCCAGCGGCGAATCGCAGGCGGGCGATGTGGTCTATGCCAGTGTCGTGCGGGCTGGAAAGCCGGTGCTGCAATTGCTGCGCTGGGGCAAGGACGGAACCTTCACTTCGCCGCAAGGTATGGCCGAGGGCGCGCAAAGTTCCAGCGGATCGCTGGGGGCGCCGGTCAATGGCCGGATTACCTCAAACTTCGGGCCGCGCCGCCATCCTATCCTAGGCTATATGCGGATGCATGCGGGCATCGATTTCGGTGCGGGTTATGGCTCGCCCATCTATGCTGCCACCGACGGGCGGGTGACCTTTGCCGGATGGCATGGCGGGCACGGCAATTATGTGCGGCTGGATCATGGCGGCGGGATTGGCACGGGCTATGGCCATATGAGCAGGATCGCGGTTTCGCCCGGCCTTTCCGTGCGGCGCGGGCAGGTGATCGGCTATGTCGGCTCAACCGGCCTGTCGACCGGGCCGCACCTGCACTACGAAGCCTATCGCAATGGGCGCACGGTGGATCCGATGTCGATTGGTGCGGTGGTGCAGCGCGCCACGGTCGATCCGGCGCAAATGGCCGCCTTCCGTGCCAAGCTGGCGCAAGTGACCGCGATCAAACCGAACAGCGGACCTGCCACTATCCGCTGATTGCAGCAGAGCGCGCCAGGGTTTAGGCACGCGGGCATGACCAGCTATCCCCTGACTCGCCTGCGCCGCACCCGCTCCACTGCATGGAGCCGCGCCATGCACCGCGAAGTGCTTGTGACCCCGGCCGATCTGATCTGGCCGCTGTTCGTGACCGAAGGTTCGGGCGTGGAAGACCCGATCACATCGCTGCCGGGCGTATCGCGCTGGTCGGTGGATGGCATCGTCGCGCGCGCGAAAGAGGCGGTGGCGCTGGGCATTCCGTGCCTTGCCCTGTTCCCCAACACACAGGCCGACCGGCGCAGCGAGGACGGCAAGGAAGCGCTGAACCCCGACAACCTGATGTGCCGGGCCATCCGCGCGATCAAGGATGCCTGCGGCGATGATATCGGCGTGCTGACCGATGTGGCGCTCGACCCCTATACCAGCCACGGGCAGGACGGGTTGATCGACGATGCAGGCTATGTGCTGAATGATGCCACGGTCGAAGCGCTGGTGGGGCAAAGCCTGAATCAGGCGGCGGCGGGCGCGGATATCATTGCGCCTTCGGACATGATGGATGGCCGGATCGGCGCGATCCGTGAAGCGCTGGAGGGCCATGGCCACATCAATGTGCAGATCATGTCCTATGCTGCAAAGTATGCGTCGGCTTTCTATGGCCCGTTCCGTGATGCCGTCGGGTCGCGCGGGCTGCTGAAGGGCGACAAGAAAACCTACCAGATGGACCCCGGCAATGCCGAAGAGGCGCTGCGCGAGGTGGAATTGGATCTGGCCGAAGGCGCGGACAGCGTGATGGTCAAGCCTGGCCTGCCTTACCTCGACATCGCCTGCCGTGTGAAAGAGACGTTCGGCGTGCCGGTCTTTGCCTATCAGGTGAGTGGCGAATACGCGATGATCGAAGCGGCAGTGGCTGTGGGTGCGGCAGACCGTGATGCGATGGTGCTCGAAACGCTAGTGGCGTTCAAGCGCGCGGGATGCTCTGGCGTGCTGACCTACCATGCCGCCCATGCCGCCCGCCTGATGGGCGCCTGAGAGGAGCCAGCAATGCATCCTGACGTTTCGATCATCACGCTGAACGGCAAGACGCCGCGCATCCACGAATCGGCGTTTATCGCGCCAGGATGCCGGATCATTGGCGATGTCGAAATCGGCCCGGATGCGTCGATCTGGTACAACTGCGTGCTGCGCGGCGATGTAAACCACATCCACATCGGTGCGCGCAGCAACATTCAGGACGGCACCGTGATCCATTGCGACAGTCCGGACCCCAAACATCCGGCGGGTTTCCCCACGATCATCGGGGATGACGTGCTGGTGGGCCATATGGCGATGATCCACGGCTGCACCATCGATGATCGCGGTTTCGTGGGGCTGGGCGCCATCGTGATGAACGCCTGCGTGATTGAAAGCGATGGCATGCTGGCTGCGGGGGCGCTGTTGACGCCGGGCAAGCGCATTGGCGCAGGGCAGCTTTGGGGTGGCCGCCCCGCCGCCTATATGCGCGACCTGACCGAAGCGGCGATGGCGGACATGCAAAAGGGCGTGCAGCATTACGTCCACAACGGCCAGCGCCACAAGGCGGCAATCCTTGGCGCGTCCGAGGACTGATCTTCCGCCCGCCACCGCCCTGCGCGCCCTTGCCGATGGTGAGGGGCGGCTGGCGGTGCGGGTGACGCCCGGCGCGAAAGTGGAAGGCATCGAGATTGCCGATGGCCGCGTGCTGGTGAAAGTGCGCGCCAAGCCAGAGGATGGGAAGGCGACGGCAGCGGTGATCGCGCTGGTGGCTGAAGCGCTGGGCGTTGCGCCATCAAAAGTAGACATGTTGCGAGGGCTTACTTCGCGCGAAAAGCTGTTCAGGATTCCACCGGAAGCCTGAACGCAACTGCCGTCATCGCTGCGGCCCAGATCGCAGCGATCCACAGGCAGCCTTGCGGAAACCGGTCCTGCAGGGATGCGCCCAGCACTGCCCCTGCCAACAGCCCTGACCACAGCGTGGCCCACGATTGCCATGCGCCGTTCGGCTGGCCGGACAGTGCATTGGCGATGCCCTGGCCCAGCTTTACCAGCGCGCCGGTCATATACGTCAGGCCTACCGCTACTTCGCCGCCGCGCTGGAATGTGTTGTTAAGAGCGCCCATCGCCATGACCATACCTGTCAGCATCACCGCAGGACTGCCCAGCGCGCGGCCTGATGCCGCCAACAGCAACAGGGCGGTTACCAGTCCGACCACGGCAGGTTTGCGTAAAGGCCCCGCATGGCGCGATGCCAATGCCCCCAGCGTTACCCCGATCACGAAGCCGAGGATCAGTACCAGCGGCATAAATGCCATGATGGGCGCTGTGCCCAGCGCGACACCAAGCCGGGTGGTGTTACCTGACATGAACGATACGAAGTACCCGTCAGCTGACAGAAACCCCACCGCATCGACAAACCCTGCCATCGCGGCAAGGGCAATGGCAAAGCGGCGGCGCTGGCGGTCGTAGTGGATCACCGCGCCATCATAGCGGGTGAATCAGCCAGAGGCCATGTTCCGCGCCATCTGCCCCAGAACTTGCGCCATGGCATCGGCAATTTCCGTGTCTGCCGGGTCCACATCGGCAATCGCGCGGGTCATGCAGTCGGCCCACTGACCGGCAGTTACGCGGGTGATGGGAAAGGGTTTGTGCATCGACATCATGCATTTGCCGGGGTTTGCTTCAAACCACTGGCGCGGGCCGCCTGCCCACCCGGAAAGGAAACCCGGCAGCGAGTCCCGCATCGGCGCAAGGTCTGGCGCGTGCATGGCGCGAAGGGCCTGATACGCCGGGTCCGTATCCATCAGGTCATAGAAGCGGTCGGTAATCTGCCGCAGCACGTCGATGCCGCCGATGCGATCATAGGGTGATTGTGCAGGGGCTTCGGCAGGGGTGCTGGCCAAGGGACATGCTCCGGTGGATAAGGATCGGGAGCCTTGTTCCTAGCGCGCCGGATGGCCATGCCAATTGATGCGAATCAATCCGCGATCATGGCTTTCAGCGTGTCGATCCGGTCGGCCTCATGGGCGGGTTTGTCAGCCCGGATGCGGCTGATCCGGGGAAAGCGCATGGCAAGGCCGGATTTGTGGCGCTTGCTGGCGTGGACCGAATCGAACGCCACTTCCAGCACCAGCGATTTGTTGGTTTCGCGCACCGGGCCGAATTTGCCCACGGTATGCTGGCGGACATGGCGGTCCAGCCATTTCAGTTCTTCGTCGGTGAACCCGAAATAGGCTTTGCCCACGGGCAGCAGTTCGGCTCCCTTATCGGGATCGCCGTTCCAGCAGCCAAAGGTGAAATCGGAATAGAACGATGATCGTTTGCCCGACCCGCGCTGCGCATACATCAGCACGCAATCGATCAGCAGCGGATCGCGCTTCCATTTATACCACAAGCCGGTGCGCCGCCCGGCGACATAAGGGGAGTCACGCCGTTTCAGCATGACGCCCTCAATGGCATCGTCGCGCGCACGGCTGCGAATTTCGGCCAGATCATCAAAGTTTGCAGCCGGGATCACCTGCGACAGATCAAACCTTTCGGGATCGAGCCGGGGCACCAGGGCTTCCAACCGGGCGCGGCGCTGTTCCCACGCCCATTCGCGCAGGTCTTCACCATTGTCGATCAGCAGGTCGTAAAGACGGACGAAGGCGGGATAGTCGCGCAGCATCGTCTTGGACACGGTCTTGCGCCCCAGTCTTTGCTGCAAGGCGTTGAAGCTGGCAGCACCACCGGTTTCGCCGCCCTGATGCGCGCCGCGCACCAGCAGTTCGCCATCCAGCACGCACGGGACCGACAATGCGGCGGTTACTTCGGGGAAAGTGGCGGAAATGTCGTCGCCACTGCGCGAATAGACCCGCGTTTCACCCGCCACATGGGCAATCTGCACCCGGATTCCGTCCCATTTCCACTCCGCCGCGAACTCCGCCAGATCAAGGCTTTCCGCCTCAAGCGGGTGCGCCAGCATGAACGGGCGAAACAGTGGCAGCAGATCGGTGCGCGGCGGAGCGGCCCCTTCCGCGCCCCAAGCGAACAGCGGCAGGTAAGGCGGGGCCTGCCCGTGCCAGTACTCCTCCACATCCTCCACCCGAACGTCAAAGGCCTGGGCAAAGGCCACTTTGGCAAGGCGCGCGGAAATGCCGATGCGCATCGCGCCGGTGGCCAGTTTCAGCAAGGCATAGCGACCGTTGACGTCAAGGCGATCAAGCAGCTCGGCCAGAATGGTGCCTGCCGTGGTGCGGGTGGTGGCGTGCAGCGTTTCGACGACTTCGGCGACCGATGGCGCAGGCAAGCGTTCACCCGATGGTTCAGGCCATAACAGGCTGGCGGTTTCGGCAGTGTCGCCCACATAATCGCGGCTGAGTGTCCACAATACCGGATCGACCCGTTCGGCCATGAGTGTGCGGATAGTGCCTGCCTTCACCGCCGGAAAATCCAGCCCGTCGGTCAATGCCGCCAGCGCCCACCCGCGATCAGGATCGGGCGTTTCGCGCAAGTATTCGGCCAGCAGCGCCAGCTTGGCATTGCGCGAAGGGGTAAGGACCAGCGCGTCGAGCAGGGCGGCAAAGCGCTCCATCAGTCGTCTTCATCCTCATAGCCCACCAGTGCCAGAGCGCGCGCCTTGCGCTGGGTCAGTTCGCACCAGCGCAGCAGGGCTTCCTCGCGCCCGTGGGTTACCCATGTCTCGGCAGGATTCACCTGGGCGATAGTCGTGGTCAATTCGTCCCAGTCGGCGTGGTCCGAGATAATCAGCGGCAGTTCGACATTACGCTGCCGCGCGCGCTGGCGCACCCGCATCCATCCCGATGCCATGGCGGTGATCGGGTCGGGCAGACGGCGGCTCCAGCGGTCGTTCAGGGCCGATGGCGGGCATACCACAATGGCATTGGCCAGCGCCGCCTTGGGCATGCCTGCCACGGCCTTCAGGTCGCCCAGATCTATGCCGTGGTCCTGATAAAGCCCGCACATCCGCTCCATCGCGCCGTGCAGCCAGATGGTTTCGGCAAAGCCGGCCGCCCGCAGTTCGGCAATCACCCGCTGCGCCTTGCCCAGCGCGTAGGCACCCACCAGAACGCAGCGACCGTCTTCGTTGGCGCGTGCGTCCAGTAGCTTGGCCATTTCATCGGCAATTGGCGGATGGCGGAACACCGGAAGGCCGAAGGTTGCCTCGGTTACGAACACATCGCAGGGTGTGACCTGAAAAGCAGGGCAGGTGGGGTCTGCCCGTCGTTTGTAATCGCCGGTGATCACTACCCGTTCGCCTGCGTGTTCCAGCAGAATCTGCGCAGACCCCAGTACATGCCCAGCAGGAACGAATGTGGCGCGCACATTGCCGCGTAATGTCACCGTCTCACCATAGGAAACCGGCTGTGTGGCAGTTTCAACCACGCCATAGCGCAGGCCCATGATCGCCAGCGTTTCGGGTGTGGCCACGGTGCGGGCGTGGCCGCCGCGCGCGTGATCGGCGTGGCCATGGGTCACCAGCGCCAGATCGACCGCCCGCGCCGGATCGATCCACGCATCGGCAGGCGCGATATACAGCCCGTGCGGTTCGGGACGCAGCCAGGAAAAGGATTGGGCCATGGCGTGACAATGGCCGGACCTGCCTGCGTGTTCCAGTGACACAAAGGGCGGCTGCTATATAAGGTCGAGGGGCAAAAGTTGCGCCGCGCGACTTTGCGCCAAAGAAAAAGGCCCGCCCCGAAGGGCAGGCCTTATCTGACTATACGGCGATGAAAGTCTTATTCGGCTTCGTCAGCGTTGGCTTCGGGCGCGGTCTTGCTGGCCTTGCCCTTTTTCGCCTTGGCTTTGACCAGCTTGGGTGCAGCAGGGGTCAATTCGAAGGACAGCGCTTCATCCTTCAGGCTGACATGCACTTCGCCGCCATTGGCCAGCTTGCCGAACAGCAGTTCTTCGGCCAGCGGCTTCTTGACCTTTTCCTGGATAAGGCGGGCCATCGGCCTTGCGCCATACAGCTTGTCATAACCCTTTCTGGCCAGCCATGCGCGCGCATCGCTGTCGAACTGGATATGCACGTTCTGGTCGGCCAGCTGGAGTTCAAGCTGCAGCACGAACTTGTCGACCACGCGGCTGACGACTTCGGGGGCCAGATAGGCAAATGGCACGATCGCATCCAGACGGTTGCGGAATTCGGGCGTGAACATCTTTTTCACCGCCTCGTCGCCCGCGTCGGCCTTTGACACGTCGCCAAAACCGATGCCCTGACGCGCCATGTCCGATGCGCCCGCATTGGTGGTCATAATCAGAACCACGTTGCGGAAATCGACGGTCTTGCCGTGGTGGTCGGTCAACCGCCCATTGTCCATCACCTGCAACAGGATGTTGAACAGGTCCGGGTGGGCCTTTTCGATTTCGTCGAGCAGCAGGACGCAGTGCGGCTGCTGGTCAATCGCATCGGTCAGCAGACCGCCCTGATCGAACCCGACATAGCCCGGAGGCGCACCGATCAGGCGCGAAACAGAGTGGCGCTCCATGTATTCGGACATGTCGAAGCGCTGCAGCGGAATGCCCATGATCTGGGCAAGGCTGCGTGCCACTTCGGTCTTACCGACGCCCGTGGGGCCGCTGAACAGGAACGAACCGATCGGCTTGTCGGGATCGCGCAGGCCGGCGCGCGACAGCTTCATGGCGCTGGACAGCACTTCGATGGCCTTGTCCTGCCCGAACACGAGCCTCTTCAGGTCACGTTCGAGGTGTTCCAGAACCTTCTTGTCGTCGCTCGACACCGATTTGGGCGGAATTCGAGCCATCGTTGCGATGACCTGTTCGATCTCGCGCGCGGTGATGGTCTTCTTGCGTTTGGACGGAGGCACCAGCATCTGCATCGCGCCCACTTCGTCGATCACGTCGATCGCCTTGTCGGGCAGCTTGCGGTCGTTGATGTAGCGTGCCGACAGTTCCACAGCCGTCTTGATCGCGTCGGGGGTGTACTTGACCTTGTGGTGGTCTTCGAACGCAGTGCGCAGGCCACGCAGGATCTTGATCGTATCCTCGATGGTCGGTTCGTTCACGTCGATCTTCTGGAACCGGCGCAGCAGAGCGCGGTCTTTTTCGAAGTGGTTGCGGAATTCCTTGTAAGTGGTCGACCCGATGCAGCGGATCGTTCCGCCCGAAAGCGCGGGCTTGAGCAGGTTCGACGCATCCATCGCCCCGCCGCTGGTTGCGCCAGCGCCGATCACGGTGTGGATTTCGTCAATGAACAGCACCGCATGCGGCATCTTTTCCAGTTCGGAAACGACCTGCTTCAGGCGCTCTTCAAAATCGCCGCGATAGCGCGTTCCGGCCAGAAGGCTGCCCATGTCGAGCGAATAGATCACCGCTTCGGACAGCACTTCGGGCACTTCGCCTTCAACGATCTTGCGCGCCAGACCCTCGGCAATGGCGGTCTTGCCCACGCCCGGATCGCCCACATAGAGCGGGTTGTTCTTCGACCGGCGGCACAGGATCTGGATCGTGCGATCCACTTCGGGACCGCGACCGATCAGCGGATCGACTTTGCCGCTCAGCGCCTTTTCGTTGAGATTGACGGTGAACTGGTCGAGCGCCGTTTCCTTTTTCTGGCCTTTGGTGTCGGCCTTTTCTTCCTGCTTGGGGGCTTCTTCCTCGGCACCCTTGGCAGTGCGGTTGTCAACCTGACGGCCGCCCTTGCCAATGCCGTGGCTGATATAGCTGACTGCATCCAGACGGCTCATGTCCTGCTGCTGCAGGAAATAGACCGCGTAGGAATCACGTTCAGAGAACAGCGCGACCAGCACATTGGCACCGGTGACAGTGTCCTTTCCGCTGGACTGGACATGCAGGATGGCGCGCTGGATCACCCGCTGGAAACCGGCGGTCGGCTGCGGATCAGCCTTTTCCTGCGTTTTCAGCGACTGGTATTCCTGATCGAGATACTGGCGCACCACATCGCCAAGATCGCCCAGATCTACCCCGCAGGCCTGCATGACCTGCGCGGCATCGGTATCGTCGATCAGCGCCAGCAGCAGATGCTCCAGCGTCGCATACTCGTGGCTGCGCTCAGACGCATTGGCGAGCGCGGTGTGCAGCGTTTTTTCGAGGCTCTGTGCGAAACTGGGCATGATTTCGGACTACTTTCTGGCTTGCGCCGGTGGGTTCCCGTGACGGGCCGGTGATGGCCCATGACGAGAGAATGCACGGCCATGCTTAACCGCGGCTAAACCATGGTCGGGTGCGATAACAGATGCACGAAATGCGATATGGGAACACCGCCCCGCGAAAGGAAGGGCGGCCCACATCATCCCGCTTCACCGGATGGTGGGGGCGTTCGGAACAGCGCTTCGGCAGCGGCGCGGTGGGCGCTGGCCTTGTCACGATGGGCGACGGTGCGGAGGATTTCCAGTTCGAGCAGGCGGATGCGCTCGTTCAATTCGTCGTGCGAATAGGGGGCGAGCACCTCTGTTGCCAGCTGGCTGGCCAGGTCACCTTTGGGGCGGGGGCGCTCGTCTAGGTCCATTGCGGTCCACATTGTGCGCTGCAATGCCTTGCTGTCAACGCCTTGCGTAGGCTAGCGATGCTGCATTGGTATTCTCTCACCTTTGGGGCTGATGGATGAGCAGCGTTCCGGCAACGATGATGGCAATGGGCTGGGACCGCCCTGGCGGGCCGGAAGTGCTGCGCCCTGAAACGGTTGCCGTGCCCGTGCCAGGGCCGGGACAGGTGCTGGTCAAGGTTGCCTTTGCGGGGGTCAATCGGCCCGATGTGATCCAGCGGCAAGGCTTTTATCCGCCACCTGCCGATGCCTCGCCCCTGCCGGGGCTTGAGATTTCGGGGCAGGTCGTGGCGATGGGCGAAGGGGTAACCTGGCCTTTCACCGGAACGCCGGTTTGCGCCTTGGTGGCAGGCGGCGGTTATGCGCAATACTGCCTTGCCGAAGCCGCACAATGCATGCAGATTCCCACCGGCCTGTCGCTGGAACAGGCCGCGGCCATCCCCGAAACGCTGTTTACCGTGTGGCACAACGTGTTCGAACGCGGGATGGTGGCCGAAGGGGAAACCATCCTTGTCCACGGCGGCACCAGCGGCATCGGGTCCATGACAATCCTGCTGGGCAAGCTGTTCGGGGTGAATGTGATCGTCACTTGCGGCGGGGCGGAAAAATGCGCGCAGGCGCTGGCCATCGGCGCGACCCATGCGATTGATTACAAGGCAACCGATTTCGTGGCCGAAGTGGCCCGCCTGACCGATGGCAAGGGCGTGGACATGGTGCTCGACATGGTCGCGGGCGATTATGTGGCGCGCAACATCAAATGTCTGGCCGACGATGGTCGCCATGTTACCATCGCGGTGCAGGGCGGGGTTCGGGCCGAAGTGAACATGGCCGAAGTGATGCGCCGCCGCCTGACTATGACCGGATCGACCCTGCGCCCCCGGTCAAAAGCGTTCAAGGCGGCACTGGCGTCTGAAATCCGCGATACGGTTTGGCCCCTGGTGGCCGAAGGTGCTCTGCGTCCAGTGATGGACCAGACTTTCGCGCTGAGCGATGCCGCCGCCGCGCATGTGCGCATGGAGCAGGGCACGCATATCGGGAAGATCGTGTTGGCTGTGTGATGACGGGTGCCCAGCTTTGTTTTGTCATTCCCGCCTGCGTGGGAATGACGATAGTTAACACCTCCACCTCCGACGATTTTCCCGCGCACGAAAAAGGCCGCCCTGTGGAAGGGGCGGCCTTTTTCTTTCAGCGTTGAGCCGGAGTCTCAGCTGTCTGAAATGCCTTCGGCGCGGCGGGCGGCCAGCCATGCGGCAGCTTCGGCTTCCTGTGCGGCTTCCGATGCGGCCTTGACCTGTGCCACACGCTCTGCCCGCAATTCTTCGATCAGGGCATCGCGGTCCGAACCCAGACGCTGATCGCTCAATCCGTCGTCTTCGATCCCGGCGCGCTTGGCAGCCTTGGCCACCAGCGAATCGAGTTCGCGCTGCGAACACAGGCCCAGCGTAACCGGGTCCTTCGGGTTGATGTTGCCGATGTTCCAGTGGCTGCGATCGCGGATCGCGGCGATGGTGGTGCGGGTAGTGCCGATCAGCTTTCCGATCTGCGCGTCCGACACTTCGGGGTGGTTGCGCAGAATCCACGCGATGCCATCGGGCTTGTCCTGCCGCTTGGACACCGGGGTATAGCGTGGACCCTTGGTGCGGCTGACGGCCAGCGGGGCCCGCTGCATCTTCAGCTTGTATTCGGGGTTGGTCTGACCCTTGTCGATTTCGGCCTGATTCAGTTCGCCCGAATGGATCGGATCGCGGCCTGTATACTTCTGGCCAGCCAGATCATCGGCCATTGCCTGCACTTCAAGGATATGCAGGCCGCAGAATTCTGCGATCTGTTCGAAGGTCAGCGCGGTATTGTCGACAAGCCACGACGCGGTCGCATGTGGCATCAGCGGATACGTGGGCTGGTTGCTCACGGGCGGTCTCCGAATAAGGCAGATACAATAAGGGCCGCCCCTTGCGGAGCGGCCTTGAACTTGACCGATGTAGGCCCGGAATGGCGAATCGGCAAGTTCTCTTTGAAGCAAAGCCTGTCGGGGCCTTGCTTTTGCCACCCCGCACCCGACAAATATTTCAGCTTACCAGCGTCAGAGAAGGCTCTTCGCCGGTCGCATGAACGCGGTGCGAGAAGCGGCCATCGACTTGTGCGCCCTGTTCAATGGTCAGCGCGTCATACGTGACGTCACCGTGAATCCGTGCAGATTTCAGAATGACCAGTTCTCGCGCTTCGATTGATCCGTGGACTGTGCCCGAAAGGCGGGCGCTTTCAGCGCGAATCGCACCGGTGACCGTGCTTTTTTCGCCCTGAACCAACGCGGCACATGAAATGTCGCCTTCGACGTTGCCGTCGATGTGCAGGTCGGCGGTCGCGCTAAGGTCACCCTTTACCGAAACGTCGGTGCCCAGCACGGAAAAGGTCGCGGCCATCGTAGAGTTACTCCCCGTGCTGGTGCGCCCGGTTTCCGGCGCTGATTTCCTGAACATGCCTGTTTGCCTCAAGGAAGGGGCGCGGATTGACCGGACGGTCATTGATTCGCACCTCGAAGTGAAGGTGGGGACCGGTGGAACGGCCCGTATTGCCGATCTTGCCGATTTCGGCCCCGGCGTCGATCTTTTGGCCAAGGCTGGCCCCAGTGCGCGACATGTGAGCATAGCGCGTCATCAGCCCGTTGCCGTGACTGATTTCAACGCAATTGCCGTAACCTTGCTTGACCCCGACAAAGCTGATGGTGCCGGATGCGGCAGCATAGATGGGCGCGCCGATGGGGCCGCGAAAATCAAGCCCGGCATGGAATGCCGCGCCGCCGGTGAACGGGTCCGACCGATAGCCGAACCCGCTGGAGATATATTCAAGGCTGGCGGGCAGGGTGCTGGGAATGCGGCGCAGTCCCTGTTCCAGCCCTGCCATGCGTTCAAGGCTGGCACCAAGGCGGGCAAAGCGCGGATCGACGGTTTCATCCTTGCCGGTGAACAGGCGGATCAGCGGGCCGCCCATGCCTTCACGCGCAGATGTGCGCAGCATGGCGGGGTTCAGACCGACGCGGCGAATGGCGGTTTCGGCGGCCATGGCGCGGGCATCGGCAAAGCGGGTGAGTCGTTCGATGAAAGCAAGCTGACGGGCTTCGACTTCGGCCAGCCTGCGTGCTTCGGGCAGTTCAATCGAAATCTTGCGGACAGTCTTTTCCGCCTCGCCGCTGCTGTCGGATACAGTGCCTTGCGGCAGATCCTTGGGCAATTCGCCAATGGTGCCTTCGATGGCCTTTTCGATGAAGTCCTGCCGGCGGTTCAGGTCATCGGCTACATCTTCTAGCCCGCCGCGATATTTGGCCACGCGGCTTTCGTGCGATGCCACCGCTGCTTCGCGTTCCAGCAGCGCGGCATGATCGCGCGCGGCGGTGAATTGCGAAACCAGCGTCGCGACCATGACGGCCAGCCACAACAGAACCGCAGCAGCAATACCGCCAGCGACGATCATCTGCAGGCGTGTGGATATGCGGATGAAGCGCACCTGCCCGTGCGAACGCATGAAGAGTTCACGCTCAGGAAACCAGTTGCGCACGCGGGCAACAGCATCCCCAAGCCGCAGCTGGGCAGGTTTCAAAGCTGACAAAAGAGTGCGACCCCCGGCGAAACTTTAACTTGATGATCCCGTCGAGCCGCGCGTTAGCGGTCACAGCCTGTAGTAGCGAATCGGAATCCTCGAAGGCAGGACGAATCGTGCGCGGTGCCGGATGAATCGTTTGCAGTGATGTGATTCACAGCACTGGCGGCCTGCAAATCGCCATCGATTCGCCAGTGGCAAGATTACACGAAGACCATGACAGGGCAGTTCGCTGGTGGTAGGGCGCGGGCCATGTCTACGCAGCTTCAGATGTCCGCCGAATCCGTCACCGAACTGGTTGAAGGGCTGGCCCGTGCCGCGCGCACGGCGCAGCGCAGCCTTGCCCGGATGGATGCGCCAGCCAAGGAACGCGCGTTGAAACTGGCCGCAAAGGCGTTGCGTGCGGCGGAAGCCGATATTCTGGCCGCCAATGCGCAGGACATGGCCAATGGCGCGGCCAATGGCCTGACGTCGGCCCTGCTGGACCGGTTGAAGCTGACGAGCGAACGCCTTGCCAGCGTGGCCGACGCAGTAGAACAGGTTGCTTCGCTGGCCGACCCTGTGGGTGAGGTGATTGGCGAATCGGCCCGGCCCAACGGTATGGTGCTGCAGCGGGTGCGCATTCCCGTGGGCGTGATCGGCATCATTTACGAAAGCCGCCCCAATGTTACGGCAGATGCCGCCGCGCTGTGCGTGCGGTCAGGCAATGCCGCCATCCTTCGCGGCGGATCAGAGGCGGTGCATTCCAACCGCGCCATCCACAAGGCGCTGGTCGAAGGTCTGGCCGAAGGCGGGGTTCCTGCAGAAGCGGTACAGCTTCTGCCCACGCAGGACCGTGCCGCAGTGGGGGCCATGCTGGCGGCGGCGGGGCTGATCGACATGATCGTGCCGCGCGGCGGCAAAAGCCTTGTTGCGCGGGTTCAGGCCGATGCGCGGGTGCCGGTGCTGGCCCATCTGGACGGCATCAATCACACTTTCGTCCATGCCGCTGCCGATCCGGCGATGGCGCAATCCATCGTGTTCAACGCCAAGATGCGCCGCACCGGCATTTGCGGGGCAATGGAAACGCTGCTGATCGATGCGACCTATCCTGATCCGCATGGCCTTGTGACGCCGCTGATCGATGCGGGTTGCGAGCTGCGCGGCGATGCCCGCGCTCGCGCCATCGACCCGCGCATTGCGCCTGCAGCGGCGAACGACTGGGATACTGAATATCTCGATGCGATCCTGTCGGTCGCCGTGGTGGACGGGCTGGACGAAGCGCTGGCGCACATTTCCGCCCATGCATCGGGTCATACCGACGCCATCGTGACAGACGATCAGGCTGTGGCCGACCGCTTTCTGGTGGAAGTCGACAGCGCCATTGTGATGCACAACGCATCCAGCCAGTTTGCCGATGGCGGCGAATTTGGGCTTGGCGCGGAAATCGGCATTGCCACGGGCAGGCTTCACGCGCGCGGCCCCGTCGCACTTGAAGGGCTGACGACCTATAAGTGGCTGGTGCGCGGTGCGGGGCAGGTGCGGCCCTGAAAAGCCCTGCCGCGCCCCTGACCGGACTTTTCGGCGGCAGTTTCAATCCCGCGCATGGCGGCCACCGCCGCGTCAGTCTGTTTGCACTCGAAGCGCTGGGGCTGGACGAAGTGTGGTGGCTGGTGTCGCCCGGCAATGTGCTGAAACCGGCTGCGGGCATGGCGCCCTTGCCGGTGCGGCTGGCATCGGCGCGGGTGCAGGCGCGCAACGCGCCGATCCGTGCGACGGCGATTGAGCGGGAGTTAGGCACACGCTTTACCGTCGATACCCTGCGCGCGATCGCGCGGCGCTATCCCAAGCGGCGCTTTGTGTGGATCATGGGAGCGGACAATCTGGCACAGTTCCATCGCTGGAAGCACTGGCGGATGATTGCGCAAGAGATGCCGATTGCGGTGATTGCGCGACCGGGGTATGATGCACCTGCCTTGGCAAGTCCTGCCATGGCCTGGCTGCGCCGCTGGCGTCAGCGGCCCGGACAGTTTGTTTCCGGCGCAATGCGGAGCGCTCCGGCGCTGACATTCCTTCGCTTCGATCCAGACCCTCGTTCGGCTAGCGCGATTCGCGCCGCCGATCCTGAATGGGCTGGCCGTTTTGGAACTGCCAGTTTGCGCGATGCAGTGACGCATCGCCTGCTTCCACCCCTTGTTTCGGGGCGGAAATCCTGACCGCGCAGCCCCTTTGGCACGCGCCCGCATCATGGCCGGGTGCCGAAACTCTTGCGCCGTTCAACCGTTATTTCTTGACTCTTGAGCTACGGAGGCCATTTCGCGCGATATGACAAGCGTTCAACCGCTGCCGGCCAAGGCCGACGCCAGCACTGCCCCTACCCCTGACAAGGGGGCCAAGACTCCCGCCGCCCTGCACGATCTCGTGTTGCAGTCGCTTGACGACGATCAGGCGCAGGAGGTGGTTTCCATCCCGCTCGAAGGCAAAAGCTCGGTCGCCGATTTCATGGTGATCGCTTCGGGCCGCTCCACCCGCCAGGTTGCCTCAATGGCGCAGAAGCTGTCGGAACGGGTCAAGCAGAACGGTTTTGGCCACGTTCGCATCGAAGGCCTGCCTGCCGCAGACTGGGTGCTGATCGATGCGGGCGATGTGGTGATCCATCTGTTCCGCCCAGAAGTGCGCACGTTCTACAACCTTGAACGCATGTGGGGCTTTGGAGATCAGGGCGCGGCATAATTGGTGGGCAAGCCCTCCGCATCTGCCGAGGGCTTGCTAGACCGGCCCGGTGCCGCACAATCGGTGATTCATTTCCCGGCCAATCCCCGCTAAGCCGCAATCATGCTGCTTCACATTATCGCTCGTGGCAAGATTGGCCGTTCGCCCGAAGCGGAGCTGGTGGATCGCTATGCCAAGCGCATAATTTGGGGCTGGAAGGTTACCGAACTGCCCGACCGGGGTGGCGCGGTGCCCGTTGCGTCGCAAACGCCGGTTCGCACCGTGGCGATGGATGAGCGCGGGCGACAGCTTACTTCGAGCGAATTTGCGGCCATTCTGGGCCGCTGGCGTGACGATGGCGTGCGCGAAACACGTTTTTTGATTGGTGCGGCTGACGGACATGATGAAGCCTTGCGGGATGGCGCAGATCTTCTGATCGCATTCGGCAAGGCCACATGGCCGCACATGATGGCCCGCGCGATGCTGGCCGAACAGCTTTGGCGCGCCACCAGCATTCTTGCTGGCCATCCCTATCATCGCGAAGGATAAGGTGGCGCAGATGACGTCACGCTTTTCCTTTGGTGCCATAGCCTTTGCCGCTGCCTTAGTTGCGCTGGGCGGCATGGCAGGCTGGCAGGCCGTGGCGCAGCAGCAGGATGCGGTCTATGCCGATGCGGGTGCGGCGGGCGATGCCTTGCGCCGTGCCGGACAAGCGCTGGCCGTGACACGGGCGCGGGCCGAAAGGCTGGAACAGGACGCGCGCAAGGCTACTGCGCAGGCGGATCGCACCGCCCGCGAAGCTGCGGCAGTGGCGACACGTATCCAGCAGTCCGAAGCTGAAATCCAACTGGCGCAGGCCAGGATATCCTTGATCGACCGGCAGCGTGAAACCTTGCGCGTGGCCATGGCGCAGCGGCAGGAACCGGTGGTACGGCTGACGGCTGCACTGCAGATGATGGCACGCCGTCCACTGGCCTTCAGCCTTGTCCGCGCCGAATCACTGCGCGAAACGGTTTACCTGCGCGCGGTGATGGAAACGATGTTGCCCGAAGTGCGCCGCCGCACGGCGGGCCTGCGCACACAGATTCAGCGCGGGCGAAAATTGCAGGACGAAGCGCGCCTTGCCACCAGCCAGTTGCGTGAAGGCGAAAAGGCGCTGGGGACCAGAAAGACCGAACTCGCCGCGCTGGAAAGCCGCCAGCGGCTTGCTTCACGCAATGCGCAAGGCGTGGCCAGTCGCGAAGCTGACCGGGCCATGGCACTGGCCGAACAGACCCGTGATCTGTCGGCGCTGATGGGGCAGTTGGAAGAGGATGGCGCGCTGCGCAGCCGCCTTGCTGCACTGCCCGGCCCGATCCTACCGCCCACGCGACCCGGTGAAGTGCTGATGGTGGTGGATTCTGCTGTCAGCATACCTGCGCAAGGCAGCGGCTTGCCATGGATTCTCCCGGTTTCCGGGCGCCTCGTGTCCGGGTTTGGCGAACGCGCGCAGGCAGGGTTGACCAATGGCATCGCGCTGGCCGTGAGGGCAGGGGCGCAAGTCGTTTCGCCCGCTGATGGCCGGGTGGCCTTTGCCGGGCCTTATCGCGGATATGGCAGCATCGTCATTGTCGAACACGAAGGCGGGTGGACCACGCTGGTCACCAATCTTGGCAGTATAGCCGCCACGGTGGGGGAAGAGGTGTTGCAAGGATCGCCCATCGGCACAGCGGGCGCGGGCCGTCCGATTCTGAGTGTGGAGCTGCGCCGTGATGGTGCGCCGGTGAACCCGCTGGAGCATGTGCGCGGTTGATCGTCACGGATCTGTCGTTTGTCGATCAGACTGTCGTAACCTGCTTGCAAACTCATCTGGCGCGTAAACCTCATCTGGCGTTAATTCGCCGCCGGTTATAGAATGGTGTCAACACACGCCTATTTGCGAAAGGCCCCTCGGGCATGAAGTTCGCCGCCTTATTGCGCGCCACGGCGCTTGTTTCTGCTGTTGCGCTGATTCCGGCGGCCACCGCTGGTCTTGCTGCGGTCGATGCGCGATCCGGGCCTGAATTCGGCAAATTGCTGGCCGTTTATGAACGGGTTAAGGCCAATTATGTCGAACCGGTCGATGACGACAAGCTGCTGAAAGGCGCAATCGACGGGATGCTGGCGACGCTCGATCCGCACAGCTCTTATCTGGACGCTCGCGATTTCGAGAACCTGCGCACGCAGACCGAAGGGTCATATGGAGGGCTGGGCCTGTCGGTGACGATGGATGACGGTGCGGTAAAGGTGATTGCACCGACCAAGGGCAGCCCGGCTGACCTTGCCGGCGTCAAGGCAGGGGATTTCATCACGCACCTTGATGGCAAGCTGATCTATGGCGGTTCGCTGGACGAAGCGGTCGATCAGATGCGCGGCGTTCCCGGCACGCAAATCCAACTCAGCGTGTTTCGTCCTGGCCGGGATGAACCGTTCGATGTGACTATCACGCGCCAGATCATCGAACTCAAACCGGTTGAATGGGAGCTTCAGGGCAATGTTGCCGTAATCTCGGTGTCGAGTTTCAGCGCCGATGTCGGCACGTCGGTCCAGAAGGCGTGGAACGATGTCCGGGCGAAGACCGGCGGCAAGGTGACGGGGCTTGTGCTGGACCTGCGCAGCAATCCTGGCGGGCTGCTGGATGAAGCGGTGGCCTTGTCCGACCTGTTTCTGGACAAAGGCACCATCGTTTCCCAACGCGGCCGCTATGCCCGCGATAACGAAGTCTATCCCGCTGAAACCATGACCAAGGGCGATATCGCCAAGGGCGTGCCGATGATCGTGCTGATCGACGAAGGCTCGGCCTCGGCGTCCGAAATCGTTGCGGGCGCATTGCAGGACCAGCACCGTGCCGTGGTGATGGGCCAGCGCAGCTTTGGCAAGGGTAGCGTTCAGACGCTGATTCCGCTGACCCGCGATACCGCGATCAAGCTGACCACCGCGCGCTATTTCACGCCATCGGGCCGGTCGGTGCAGGAAGGCGGGATTGATCCCGACATCACCGTGCCGCAGATTTCCGATCCCGACATGCGCAAGCGCCAGCTTCGCTCCTATCGCGAAAGCGACCTGCGTGGCCATCTCATCAACGAGATCAAGCTGGACGACAAGGATCTGGAAAAGGACAAGGTCGAAGACCCCCGCTTCAAGATGACGCCTGAAGAACTGAAAGCCAAGGACATCAAGGACTTCCAGCTTTATTATGCGGTTCAGACGTTGAACCGCACGTCAGGGCCGCGTCCTGCGCTTGCAGCAAAGCTGAAGCGGTAACAGGCAGGCCGGTATGACCCCGCTTCAATCGCGCAACGCTGCCTATACGCTTGCCCTTGTCATCCCTGCCGCGCTGATGGGTGGTGCATTGCTATCGCAATATGGGTTCGGGCTGTTCCCGTGCCAGATGTGCTGGTGGCAGCGCTATCCGCACATTGCGGCCATCATATTGGCGCTGCTTGCCCTGACGGTTAAAGGCAGGGGCAGCGGTGATCTGGCAGTAACGCTGGCGGCGATCTGCATTGGCGCATCGGGTCTGATCGGCGGTTTTCATGCCGGTGTCGAATATGGCTGGTGGGAAGGCGTGACGTCATGCGCCACGGTGGCGGGCGGCGGCAATCCGCTGGATGCCATCATGAACGCTCCCGTCATTCGCTGCGATGTGGCCCCATGGGCGCTGGCGGGCATCAGCCTTGCGGGCTATAACTTCCTGATATCGATGGCAGGCGCGGTGCTGGTATTCGCGCTGCTTGGCAAAAGTCGCAGGAAGGCCTGAACATGCCCACCAAAACCGCCGCAATGCTCCGTGTGGATCAGGCCGGGGAATTCGGTGCGACGCGCATCTATGCAGGCCAGCTAGCTGTCATGGGCGACCGGGGGCCGCATTCGGCGGAAATCACCGCCATGGCCGCGCAGGAAGCCGATCATCGCAAGCGCTTTGACGCACTGATCGCGCGGCGCGGCGTACGCCCTACGGCGTTGCAGCCGGTGTGGTCGGTGGCAGGATTTGCGCTGGGCGCGGCCACGGCGCTGATCGGGCCGGAAGCGGCAATGGCCTGCACCGCCGCTATCGAAACCGAAATTGACGAACATTACACCCAGCAGCTTGAAGAGCTGGGCGATGAAGACCCGGAACTCGCCGCGATGATTCGCGAATTCCGCGATGACGAACGCGAACACCGCGATGCTGCGCTGGCGGCGGGTGCGGAAAAGGCGCCGGCCTATCCCGTGTTGTTCCACGCCATTCGTCTGGGATGCCGCGCGGCCATCGCACTTTCCAAACGTATTTGATTTTCGCCAATTACCTGAGGTCAGGGTTCGCCTTCATCTACCATTCACAACGCGGCAGCCCTATATCGGGCCAAGTCCACCGGAGAGCCATGATGAAGCGCCTGATCCCTGCCGTCCTTATTGCCGCCAGCGCTTTTGCTGCCGCTCCGGCACTTGCGCAGGACGCAGGACTTACCGATCCCGCTGGCGAACGGGTGAACCAGATTATCGTTTATGGCGACGATCCCTGCCCGCCGTCTGAAGGCAGCACGATTACCGTCTGCGCGCGCAAGGAAGAGGAAGAACGCTTCCGCATTCCCAAACCGTTTCGCGACAATCCCAATGCCTCGGTCAATCAGGCATGGAGCGAACGGGTGAAAGCCTATGAAACGGTGGGCGCGTTTGGCACCAATTCGTGTTCCGCCGTTGGGTCGGGTGGTGCGACAGGGTGCCTGGGTCGCCTGATCGATCGGGCCTATGCTGAAAAGCGCAACAGCCCGGACGTGCAATTCGGCAAAATGATCGAGGATGAACGCGAACGTCGTCTCAGCACGATCGACACCGATGCTGCTGCCGAACAGGGCCGCGTCGAACAGATCGAAAAGGAATACGAAGCCCGCCTGAAGCGCGAACGCGAACAGGCCGCTGATGCGGTTGTACCTGCGGTTCCGGGGCAGTCTGTTCCGGAGTGACCGGGCCGCTTAAGTCTTACGCCTTGTAAAGCGCGTCGACCCTCGCCCCGTACCGCTCCTTGATCTTGTGGCGGCGGATTTTCAGGCTGGGGGTCATTTCTTCGTTGTCGATGCTGAATGCTTCGTCCGCAAAGGTGAACTGGCGCACCTTTTCGATCACCGATACGTCCTTGTTCACCCGGTCAACCGCTGCGCGAATGGCGTTGCGGAAAGCGGGCAGGTCCTGCAGCGCCTTGAAATTGAAGTTCTCACCCTGCGCCTGCGCCCATTCCAGCGCCCATTCGGGATCGGGCACGATCAGCCCGACCAGATAGGGCCGCTTGTCTCCCGAAACCATTGCCTGCGCGATTTCGGGCTGAAGCGTCAGCATCCCTTCGATCTTCTGGGGGGATACGTTGTCACCCTTGTCGTTGACGATCATGTCCTTCTTGCGGTCGGTGATGACAATGCGCTGGCGGGCATCGAGATGGCCGATATCGCCGGTGTGCAGCCATCCTGCGTTCGGCCCGTCCTGCGGAATGGCACGCGCGGATTCGGCATCGTTTTGCCAATATCCGTGCATCACCAGTTCGCCGCGGACAAGGATTTCGCCGTCATCGGCAATCTTCACCTCGACGCCCTTCATCGCGGGGCCAACCGTGTCCATCTTCAGCCCGGCTTTGGGGCGGTTGCAGGAAATCACCGGTCCGGCTTCGGTCTGGCCATAACCTTGCAGCATGGTCAGACCCATCGCGTCGAAAAACACGCCAACATCAGGATTCAGCGGTGCACCGCCTGAAACCATCGCCTTCATCCGCCCGCCAAAGCGCGTGCGGATCTTGGGCCGCAGCGTGCGATCAAGGATCAGGTTCATCGGTGCATCAATCAGGCGGCCCTTGCCCGCCGCCTTGCGGCTGCCGATGGAAAGCGCGCGGTCCATCAGATAGTTGGCAACCTTCCCCTGCTTTTCCACCTGCTTCATGATGCGTGTGCGCAGCACTTCGAACAGGCGGGGAACCACCACCATCAGCGTCGGGCGCACTTCCTCGATGTTCGAGGCGAGCTTTTCCAGTCCTTCGGAGTAATAGATCTGGGCGCCCATGCCGATGGGCAGGAACTGGCCGCCAGTGTGTTCATAGGCGTGCGACAGCGGCAGGAACGACAAGAACACTTCCTCGTCCCAGCCGAAATCCTCGACCAGAATGGTGGCTGCGCCTTCGACATTGCACAGGATCGATCCGTGGTGCAGCCGCACGCCGCGCGGAGAACCGCCGGTGCCGCTGGTATAGATCAGGCAGGCAAGATCGGCGCGGCCCACGGTGGCCATGCGTGCGTCCACGGCGGCGCGGGCGGCCTTGGCATTCGGGGCGTCGCCGGTGAGCATCGCGTCCCAATCGTGGAACGAAAGTTTGCCCGCCTGCATCTGGCGCAGCGGTTCAATGCCAATCACATGTTCGACACACGGGGCCGACAGCGCGGCAGGCAGCAGCGGTTGCGCCAGTTTGCCGGTGGATACGATCACCGCACGCGCGCCGGAATTTTCAAGGATGTGCAAATGATCGCGCTGGGTATTGGTGATGTAGGTGGGCACGGTGACGAGTCCCGCCGCCATGATTGCCAGATCGGCAATCGCCCATTCCGGGCGGTTTTCCGCCACTAGCGCCACCCGGTCCCCCGGACTAAGGCCAAGGCCGCGTAACGATTGTGCCAGAAGGCACACCTGCCGCGCCGCTTCGGCCCAGGTCAGCGCTTGCCATTGCCCTTCACGCTTGGCCCACAGGAAAGGGGATTCCCCGCGCGCATCGGCGCGGTCAAGGAACATCGTAACAAGATTGGGAAAGCCTGCGAAATCGGAAATCTGCACGTCTGGTTCCTCGTCCCCGGCTTGATCGCCCGGCTTCATGTGGTTGCTTATGAACCTAGTGAGGCCTTGCCGTTACGGCAACCGGGGATGAAGGAACTGTCAGGGCGCGACCGCGGCCCCTTCGCTGCGTGGATCGGCCGCGCCGCGCCACTTGCCGTCCACCTTTTCAATGGCATTGGCTTTGAATGAAGGGGACCGGACAATGACTTTGGCATGGCCCAGCTGCACCAGCGCCGGAATCATCGCCTCCAGCGTGGTGCCCTTTTCCACGAACACCGTATTGCCGCCGGGCGCGAACAAGGTGGGCAGGGCAATGGCATCCCGCGCCGAAAGATTCCAGTCGATCACCCCGATGATGGCCTTGGCCACTTGCGCCGGAATCGTCGATCCGCCCGCTGCACCCACAGCAAGGCGCAAGGCGCCGTCAGGGCCATAGACAAGCGTCGGTGCCATCGAACTGCGCGGGCGTTTGCCGCCCGCCACGCGGTTGGCGGTGGGTTTGCCATCGCGGTCCGGCACGATGTTGAAGTCGGTCAATTCGTTGTTGAGGTAATAGCCGCCTACCATCAGGCCTGATCCAAACGGTCCTTCGACGGTGGATGTATAGCTGGCGGCATGGCCCCAGCGGTCCACCGTGACGAAATGGGTGGTGCCGTGTTCTTCCTGTGGCAGCGCGCGGCCAAAGGCCAGCTTGGCCCCGGCAGGCGTGCCGGGCAGGGCGCTGGCCATGGTCGTCCCATCGGAAATCAGGCTGGACCGTGCCGCCAGATAAGCAGGATCGACCAGCCCGGCCACCGGCACCGACACGAAATCGGCATCGGCCAGATACTGGTCACGATCAGCATAAGCCAGCCGCTGCGATTCGGCGATCAGGTGCCACGATACCGGGCTGGCCGGGCCAAGGGCCTTCATATCAAACCGTTCAAGCTGTTTCAGGATGGCGAAAACGGTGGTCGCGCCCGAACTGGGTGGCCCCATGCCGCACACCCGGAACTGCCGATACTGGCCGCACACTGGCGGGCGGGCGACAGCTTTGTAGGCAGCAATATCGGCCACCGACATCGGGGCCGGGTTCACAGGCGCAGTGCCGACCTTGGCGGCAAGGGTGGAAGCGTTGTCGCCGCCATAAAAGCCATCGGCCCCGCGCGCGGCAATCATTTCCAGCGTGGCTGCCAGCGCCGGATTACGGACCAGCGTGCCCACGGGCAGCGGCTGGCCGTCTGCGCCATAAAACAGTGCATGGCCCGCAGGATCGAGTGCGGCGGTGCGCGGAAAATTGGTCAACATCGCGTGCAGGCGCGGGGTAATGACAAACCCTTCGCTGGCCAGCCGGATTGCGGGCTGGAACAGCGTGCGCCACGACAGTTTACCCTGACGGTTGTGGGCCATGGCGGCAAGACGCAAGTTGCCCGGCACGCCCACGCTGCGCCCGCCTGGCACGGCTTCGGGATAGCTCAGCGGCTTGCCATCGCGATAGAACCACTGCGCATCGGCGGCCTTGGGCGCGGCTTCGCGGCCATCGAAAGTTTCCACTGTGCCTGCCGCATCGCCGGTAATCAGGAACCCGCCCCCGCCGATGCCGGAGCTTTGCGGTTCGACCACGCCCAGCGCCAGCATAGTAGCTATGGCTGCGTCGGTTGCGCTGCCGCCCAGCCGCAGCATCTGCGCACCTGCTTCTGCCGCGCGCGGATCAGCCGCCGAAACAAGACCGGGGCTGTCTGCCGAAACACCTTGCGCTGCCGAAGCAGCCTGTGACGGGGGGGCGACGACAGCGCTGGGCGGAGGGACGCAGGCGCCTGCCAGTGCGGTGGCGACCAGCGGGGCGATCTGGAAAACGCGAAATGACTTCATGCAGCCAAAGCTATTCGCTGCCGACCGCCTCGGCAATGGAGGTAAGGCCCGCTTCGCGCACCTTTCTTTCAAGCCCTGCAACAAGGGTGCGGGCAAGACCCGGCCCTTCATAGACCATCGCGCTGTAGATCTGGATCAGGCTGGCCCCGGCGCGGATGCGCGTCCAGGCGTCTTCCACGGTGGCGATTCCGCCCACGCCGATCAATGGTATTGCTCCGCCGCTGGCCTTGCGGAAATCGCGCAGGCGTTGCAGCGCCAGTTCGCGCAGCGGTTCTCCCGAAAGACCGCCAGCTTCGCTCGCGTGGCGCGATTGCAGCGGTGGGCGCGAAACCGTGGTGTTGGACACGATCAGCGCAGCCAGCTTCTTTTCCAGCGCGATCCGGCAGATGCCATCAATGTCGGACGCTTCAAGATCAGGGGCCAGCTTCAGGAAAATCGGCGTGGGCATCGAATCGCGCGCTTCGATAACGGCATCCAGCAAGGCCGACAGCGCACCTTCATCCTGAAGCGTGCGCAGGCCCGGGGTGTTAGGGGATGATATGTTGACGGTGATATACGATGCCAGCGGTGCCATCTGCCGGGTCATCTGGGCATAGTCAGCAATGCGATCGGGCGAATCCTTGTTCGCGCCGATGTTTACGCCGACAACGCCGGGCAGTCCGTGTGCGCCGGTTTCGCGCCGCCGCACCAGCCGACGGGTAACGGCCTGCGCACCTTCGTTGTTGAATCCCATACGGTTTATGACCGCGCGGTCTTCGGTCAGCCGAAACAGGCGTGGCTTGGGGTTGCCCTCCTGCGGCAGGGGAGTGACCGTGCCCACTTCAACAAAACCAAAGCCCATGCCCAGCATTGCATCAGGCACTTCAGCGTTTTTGTCGAAACCCGGTGCCATGCCGACCGGGTTGGGAAAGGCGATTCCGCCGACTCGCTGTGCCAGCGTGGGCGTTGGCGCCGCGCGGCCGTTGGTCTGGGAAAGACCAAGGCCCCTGATCGTCAGGCGATGGGCGGGTTCAGCCGGGATACGGAAGATGAGCGGGCGAAGTAGCGAATAAAGCGTCACGAGCAGGGAAGTTCCGGTTTGCAATCAATTGGAGGGGCAATTGGAGCTGGCAATCAGGTTTGGCGGGTGATGACAGCGCATGACCCGGTTCGACTAGACTCACTTTGCGCTGCCTCTCCGCCAGGGCCAAGCACGAACTTTTCGAATATGACGGCATTTGTAATCGATTTGGCCAGTTATGTTGCCGGATTGCCACCGATTTTGTCGAATCCATACAATTCAGTCTGCGGGCTAATGCGTAGGGAGGCTGTGCGACCCGAAGGGCTCGGTGCAGTGATGTATCGGGTTCTCGACTTAAGGGCGGCCAGTGACCCATGTGGTTTCGGCCGCCTTTTTTTCTGCCCGGTTTGCCTGTCCTCGCAAGCCCTTGTGCTGCCGGTTTGGTGCGCCTAGATAACCGGAGCGATTCGGTCTGATTTGTTTGGGCCACCTTTTCGGGACACTGCCGCCGATGCGACTTTCCAGCATGGCCGACTATGCCGTTGTCACGATGAGCGCGGCTGCGCGTCATTGCGGGCAGCAGCGCGTCTCGGCCCAGCAGCTTGCCGATGAAACTGGCCTGCCCGCGCCCACCGTGCAAAAACTGGTGAGCAAGCTTTCAGCGGCAGGCCTGCTCAAATCGGTGCGTGGCGCGCGCGGCGGGTTGAAACTGGCCCGCCCGGCTGCAGCCATCACTTTGGCCGATATCGTCGAGGCGGTCGAAGGCCCTATTGCGCTTACGCCCTGCAGCGCGCATGGGCGCCACGATTGCACGCTCGAAGGGGCGTGTTCCGTTCGTCCGCACTGGCCTGCGGTTGATGCCGCCCTGCGCGGCGCGCTGGCCGGCATTCCGCTTACCCAATTTTCCCGCCCGGCTGCATTTGCGGCCCCGCTGGCGGAGGCACTGGCATGACCGAACACGTCGAAACCGAAGTCGAAATCAAGGATCAGGCCGCGCGTGATGCCGCTGCGAAAGCGGCGGAATACGAACACGGCTGGTCGTCCGACATCGAGCAGGAATACGGGCCTAAGGGTCTGTCCGAAGATACCGTCCGCTATATCTCGGCCAAGAAGAACGAGCCGGAGTGGATGCTGGAATGGCGTCTGAAGGCCTATCGCCACTGGCTGACCATGCCCACGCCTGACTGGGCCAAGCTGAACGTGCCGCCGATCGATTATCAGGAAGCCTATTACTGGGCCGCGCCCAAGGCCAAGCCCAAGCTGGGCAGCCTTGATGAAGTCGATCCCGAAATCCTGCGCATCTATGAAAAGCTGGGCATTCCGCTGGAAGAGCAGAAGGTGCTGGCCGGCGTCGAAGGCGCGCGCAAGGTTGCGGTCGACGCGGTGTTTGACAGCGTTTCAGTGGCGACCACCTTCCGCAAGGAACTGGAAGCTGCGGGCGTCATCTTCCGCTCGATCTCCGAAGCGATCCGCGAATATCCCGATCTGGTGAAGAAGTGGCTGGGCAAGGTCGTGCCCATGCATGACAACTACTTTGCCACGTTGAACTGCGCGGTCTTTTCCGACGGCACTTTCGTGTACATCCCCGAAGGCGTGCGCTGCCCGATGGAGCTGTCCACCTATTTCCGCATCAACGCGGAAAACACCGGGCAGTTCGAACGCACCCTGATCGTGGCCGACAAGGGCGCTTATGTGTCCTACCTTGAAGGGTGCACCGCGCCGCAGCGCGACGAAAACCAGCTTCACGCCGCCGTCGTGGAACTGGTCGCGCTCGACGATGCCGAAATCAAGTATTCCACCGTGCAGAACTGGTATCCCGGCAACGCCGAGGGCCTCGGCGGCATCTATAACTTCGTGACAAAGCGCGCGCTGTGCCAGGGCGCGCGGTCGAAGGTGTCGTGGACGCAGGTGGAAACCGGCAGCGCGATTACGTGGAAGTATCCAAGCTGCGTGCTGAATGGTGAGGATTCGGTGGGCGAGTTCTACTCGGTCGCCGTCACCAACAATTACCAGCAGGCCGATACCGGCACCAAGATGATCCACAACGGCAAGGGGTCACGTTCGACCATCGTGTCGAAGGGTATTTCTGCGGGTAAATCGAACAATACCTATCGCGGCCTCGTCCGCGTTGCACCGCAGGCCGAAGGTGTGCGCAACTTTACCCAGTGCGACAGCCTGTTGCTGGGCAGCGAATGCGGTGCGCATACCGTGCCCTACATCGAAGTGCGCAACCCCAGCGCCACGATCGAACATGAAGCGACCACCAGCAAGATCAGCGACGATCAGCTGTTCTACGCCATGCAGCGCGGGCTGGATCAGGAAAGCGCCGTGGCGCTGATAGTCAACGGTTTTGCCCGCGAAGTGCTGCAACAGTTGCCCATGGAATTTGCCGTCGAGGCGCAGAAGCTGCTCGGCATCAGTCTTGAAGGATCGGTCGGTTGAAAAAGACCCTTACCCTGCGCCCCGTCAGTGAGCGCGCCGACGCGCCCAAGCTTCAGAAAAAGGGGCGCGGCTGGGCGATTTCCGGTTCGCGGCTCGATTCGATCCATGAGATGGCGCGTGAAATGCGGCGCGAGCCGGACGAATCGCACATGGCGCTGGCTGATGAACTGGCCAAGGAAGACTTGGGCAAATACAAGTTCAAGCGATACGCGGTAATCGGTTCTGCCATCGTCGATTTCGCCTGCCAGCCGCTGAAAATGGTGGTGGCGCTCGACCGGGGAGAAAACCCCGAAATCGAACGCCGTCGCGATGCCAGCCTTGTCGCTGTGGGCCTCAAGGTTATCCGTTATGACGCGGCAGAGGTGCTGGGCGATCCCGAAGGCGCAGGCCGTGCGGTTCTGGCCGCGATGAAGGCCCGCTACGAAGAACTGCGCGCAACCTCGCGCCCGCAATACCGCACGCATGCCCGTTCGCACGCTCGCCCGCAGCGTTCCGCGCGCGATTGAAAGTCAAAGACCCATGCTCAACATCGATAACCTTCAGGCCAATGTTGCCGACAAGCCGATCCTCAAGGGTCTGTCGCTCACCATCAATGCGGGCGAAATCCATGCGATCATGGGGCCGAACGGCGCGGGGAAATCCACGCTGGGCTATACGCTGGGGGGGCGTCCCGGTTACGAAGTGACCGGCGGCAGTGCAACGCTGGACGGGGCTGACCTGTTCGATATGGAACCGCATGAACGCGCGGCTGCGGGCCTGTTTCTGGGTTTCCAGTATCCGGTGGAAATCCCTGGCGTGTCGTTTGTGCAGTTCCTGCGCGAATCCGCCAATGCGCAGCGCAAAAGCCGTGGCGAAGCGCCGCTTTCGGGCGGGGAGTTCCTCAAGCTGGCCAAGGAAAAGGCCGGGCTGCTGCGCATGGACATGGACATGCTCAAACGCCCGGTGAACGTCGGCTTTTCAGGCGGCGAAAAGAAGCGCGCCGAAATGGTGCAGATGGGCATTCTCGATCCCAAGCTCGCCATTTTGGATGAAACCGATTCGGGCCTTGATATCGACGCATTGCGCATCTGCGGCGAAGGCATCAACGCCATCATGCGCAAGAGCGACAAGGCCGTCCTGCTCATCACCCATTACCAGCGTCTTCTGGACTATGTGAAACCCGATTTCGTCCATGTTCTGGCCGGTGGCCGCATCGTGAAAAGCGGCGGACCGGAACTGGCGCTGGAACTGGAAGAACACGGTTACGAGGCGGTGGCGGCGTGAGCGAAGCGCTGGTCCTTCCAACGCGCCGAGACGAGGCTTACCGCTATTCGGACATCGCCGCGCTTGAAGCGTTGTGGCCGATACCGGTGCAGGAAATCCGCGTCGCCGCAGGTGAACAGGGCGTGCTGGCGGTTGTGCTGGACGGTGCAAACGATGCTGCGCGCGACATGGCTATCGTGCTGGAGGACGGCGCGACGTTTGACCTGCGGCTGCTGAATGCGGGGCGTGCTTTTGGGCGAATCGCAGTGTCGGTCACGCTGGGCCGGGGGGCAAAGTTCCACCTTGGCGCGGCGCAAGTGGCAGGCGGCGGCCAAGTGGCTGAAATCGTGACCGAAGTCACCCATGCACAACCCGATGCCGTGTCATCGCAAGTGGTGCGCACGGTGCTGGCAGGCAAGGCCACAGGCACCTATCTGGGCCGCGTTGCTGTGGCGCGCGGGGCGAATGGCACCGATGGCGAACAATCGATCCGGGCCATGCTGCTGGATCGTACCGCGACGGCCAATGCCCGGCCCGAACTGGAAATCTATGCCGACGACGTAAAGTGCGCGCACGGCTGTGCCGTGGGTGAACTGGACGCGCAAGGCCTGTTCTACCTGCAATCGCGCGGGCTTCCTCCGGCAGAAGCCAAGAAACTGATGCTGCAGGCCTTCATTGCCGAAGCCTTTGTCGGTGCGGCTGATGAAGATGCGCTGACGCAGGCTGCGCTGACGGCGTTGGAGGCGGTGCTGTGAGCATCGACACGCTCACCCGCGATGCCACATGGCCCGGCCTGCTGAACCCTGACGGCAGCCGCTGGCACTATCTCGATACCGCCGCCACCGCGCAGAAGCCGCAGGTCGTGGTCGACGCGGTCACGCGGGCCATTGGCGCGGATTACGCCACGGTTCATCGCGGCGTTTATGCCCGTTCTGCCGACATGACGCTGGCGTTCGAAGCGGCACGGCGCAAGGTGGCCGGACTGCTCAATGCTGATGAAGGCGAAATCGTCTTCACGCGCGGCGCGACCGAAGCGATCAACCTAGTCGCGCAGACCTGGGGCCTTGCCAATCTCAAGGCCGGGGACCGCATCCTGCTGTCCACGCTGGAACACCATTCCAATATCGTGCCGTGGCAATTGCTGCGCGACCGGACCGGCGTTGAAATCGATGTTTGCCCGCTGACCGCTGATGGTCAGATTGATCTTGCTGCGGCGGAACGGATACTCACCCCGGCACACAAGCTGGTGGCGTTTGCCCACGTCTCGAACGTGCTGGGCAGTGTGCTTCACGTGAAACATGCGGTGGACCTTGCCCACGCGGTAGGCGCAAAGATTCTGCTCGATGGCTGTCAGGCTGTGCCGCGACTGAATGTGGACGTGAAGGCGCTGGGCGCCGACTTCTATGTATTCTCGGCGCACAAACTTTACGGCCCCACCGGCATCGGTGCGCTGTGGGTGCGGGCTGATATCCTTGATGCCATGCCGCCGTGGCAGGGCGGCGGGGCGATGATCGACCGCGTGACCTTTGAACGCACGACTTATGCCCCCGCACCGCAGCGGTTTGAAGCGGGAACGCCTGCCATTGTCGAGGCCATTGGTCTTGGCGCGGCAGTGGACTTTGTGCAGGGCGTCGGTCTTGACGTGATCCATGCCCATGAAGTTGCGCTGGTGGCCAAGGCGCGCGAAGCGCTGGGCGCGATGAACTCCATTCGCCTGTTCGGGCCGGAAGACAGCGCCGGGATTGTCAGCTTCGCGCTTGAAGGCGTGCATCCGCACGACCTTGGCACGATTCTGGACGAAGAAGGCGTGGCCATCCGCGCCGGGCATCACTGCGCCCAGCCCCTGATGGACCACCTTGGCGTTCCCGCCACGGCGCGCGCCAGCTTTGGCATTTACAGTAGTGAAGACGATATCGCCGCGCTGGTGCGTGGGATCGAAAGGACCAAGAGGATTTTCGGATGAGTGGTGAAGATCCCAAATTCGCCGTCGAAGAAGTGGAGGCGGTAAACGCCCCGCGCCGCGCCCGTGTGGATGACATTCCTGAACCTGCCGAGGAAACTGCGGCAGCAAAGCTTGAGCGCAAGCGCGACTATCTGGAAGGCTTCCTTGCCGCCAAGCCCGAAGGCTTGGGTGCGGGTGAGCCGGGCGGCGATATCTACGAAGGTGTTATCACCGCGCTGAAAGAGATTTTCGACCCGGAAATCCCGGTCAACATCTATGACCTGGGCCTGATCTATGGCGTCGACGTTTCGGACGATGCCCACGTCATGGTCACCATGACGCTGACCACGCCGCATTGCCCGGTGGCCGAATCCATGCCCGGCGAAGTCGAGCTGCGCGTTTCCGCCGTTCCCGGCGTGCGCGAAGCCGAAGTAGCGCTGGTCTGGGATCCCCCATGGGATCCGCAGAAGATGAGCGATGAAGCCAAGCTTGAACTGGGCATGTTGTAACGGCAGTCGGCCACCCTACATCCGCTTCACACGAACGGAAATTTGCAATGACTGAAGTGAAAGCCCGCCGCCCTCGTCCCGCTGCCGTGATCCTCACGGCCAGCGCCGAAGCGCGCGTCGCACATCTGATGGGCGCCGCGCCCCAAGATGCCATCGGCGTAAAGCTGTCCACTCCACGCCGGGGCTGTTCGGGGCTTGCCTATTCGGTCGATTACGTCACGCAGGCCAACCCGATGGATGAAAAGATCGAAACGCCGGGCGGCCTTTTCTTCATCGACAGCGCATCGGTGCTATACCTGATCGGCAGCACCATGGACTGGCAGGAAGATGACTTCACCGCCGGTTTCGTGTTCCAGAACCCCAATGCCAAGGGTTCCTGCGGCTGCGGCGAAAGCTTTACGGTTTAATCGTCTTTACGTTCAATCCTTGCCGTCCAGAAAGCGGAGCAGCGCTTCGTCCAGTTCGTCCAAGGTATCGTTGGCATCGATTTGGGCGTTGAGCCAAAGCTGTTCGGCATCGTTCACCGTATGGTCGCGCGCTGCTTCGCCCGCAATATCGCGCTGCGATTCTTGGCGGCCTAAGGCGACTTCCTGCAAAGCCTGCGCAAACTGGGTGCCATTGGTGCGACCCATCCGCGTCAACACACGCCCGATGTTGCTCGACCGGTCATTCATGAAGGTTTCAAGCTGGCTGGCGCGTTCGCGGGTCAGCCCTTTTGCGCCGTTCCAGCCCTGAAGGTGGTTGCCCACGCCCTGCACGAACAGGCGCGGCCATTCAGGCGCATTGGCTGCGCCGAGCGTAGCATCCTTGAGGCGATAGAGCATTTCGGCTTCGGCCCGGCTGACCCCTGCAGGACGGTCCCCGCCTGAGGCAAAGATCGTGCGGCGTATCAGCGCGCATTCGGCGGACGTAATCGATCCACGCTCCAGCGAACCGCCACAACGGGTTGGCCCTTCACCGCTCAACACTTCGCGTTCAATCTGTTCCAGCACGAAAACGCGCAGCGCATCGGGCGCAGACAGCGCCTTTTCCAGCACGCGAACCAGCAGTTCCAGTTCGGTCAGGCTGCCAACCTTGCCGTCATGCTCCACCCGTTCGATCAGCCAGTGCGCATTGTCTTCCGACACGTGGCCGCGCGGCTGCGTGCCGTTGACGGTGAATTCGACCAGCGCCTCGATGAAGAAATCACTCCATTCGACGGTGGGTGCGGTGATCTGGTCGTTAAGGATAAAGATCGCCTCGGCCTCTTCCGGATCGATCCGGCCATCGGGCCAGGCGGCGCGGCGCAGGGCCAGCATCTCGTCGGCAGAAATCGCGCCATTTTTGGCGGTCTGCGCGGCAAGCGCGCGGAAATGCAAGGTCATCGTTTTCCGGTCCCCAGAGTCGTCCTCTGAAGGCGGGTTTAAGGAAAAGCGCTTAATTTGCGGTTATCAGGCATTGGGCCGGCTGGGCATGAACGCGGATTGCCCGTTCATGCCCGCCCGACGCAGGACGCTTATCGCAGATCCGGCGCCATCGCTTCACCCTTCAACAGGGCGATGGCTTCGTCCAGCGGCATGACCTTCTGGTGCTGCTCGCCCAGAATGCGGATCGCCACGGTGCCTTCCTCGGCCTCGCGCTTGCCCACCACCAGCAGGTAAGGAACCTTCTGCAGCGAATGTTCGCGGACCTTGTAGTTGATCTTTTCGTTGCGCAGGTCGGTCTCGGCGCGGATGCCCGCCGCCTTCAACCTAGCCAGTGCATCCCTGGCATAATCGTCCGCATCCGAAACGATGGTCGCCACCACCGCCTGCACCGGCGAGAGCCACACGGGCAGACGGCCTGCAAAGTGCTCGATCAAAATGCCGATGAAGCGTTCGTAGGAGCCGAAGATCGCGCGGTGCAGCATAACCGGGCGGTGCTTTTCGCCATCTTCGCCAATATAGCTGGCATCCAGACGGTCGGGCAGCACGCGGTCGGACTGAATCGTGCCCACCTGCCAGGTACGGCCAATCGCGTCGGTCAGGTGCCATTCCAGCTTGGGCGCATAAAACGCGCCTTCGCCAGGCAGTTCTTCCCAGCCGTATTCTTCAGTAGCGAGGCCTGCGCGCACCACGGCATCGCGCAATTCACGCTCGGCCATGTCCCACATCTCTTCAGTGCCGAAGCGCTTTTCAGGGCGCAGCGCCAGCTTGATCGAATAGGTAAAGCCAAAGTGCTTGTACACGCGGTCGGCCAGTTCGCAGAAGGCCTGCACTTCGGCCACGATCTGGTCTTCGCGGCAGAAGATGTGCGCGTCATCCTGCGTGAACTGGCGCACGCGCATCAGCCCATGCAGCGCGCCGTGCGGTTCGTTGCGGTGGCAGCAGCCGTTTTCATAGATGCGCAGCGGCAGGTCGCGATAGGATTTGATGCCTTGGCGGAAGATCAGGACGTGTGCCGGGCAATTCATCGGCTTCAGGGCCATCCAGTCGGCCTCACCCGAAATCACCGGGCCTTCATCGTCCACGTTCGGCACTTCGTCGGGGATCACGAACATGTTCTCGCGATACTTGCCCCAGTGCCCGGACTGTTCCCACTGGCGCGCGTCCATCACCTGTGGGGTCTTCACCTCGCGATAGCCCGCACCATCGATGGCGCGGCGCATATAGGCTTCCAGCTCGCGCCAGATTATATAGCCCTTGGGGTGCCAGAACACGCTGCCGTGGGCTTCAGCCTGCAAGTGGAACAGGTCCATCTCGCCGCCCAGCTTGCGGTGGTCGCGCCGCGCAGCTTCTTCCAGCCGGGTCAGGTGGGCATCAAGCTGCTTCTTGTTCAGCCAGCCGGTGCCATAGATGCGGCTAAGCATCGCGTTTTTCTGGTCGCCGCGCCAATACGCGCCCGAAACGCGCGTCAGCTTGAACGCCTGCGCGTCCAGTTTGCCGGTGCTGGGCAAGTGCGGGCCGCGGCACATATCCAGCCAGTCGTCCCCGCTCCAGTACACGGTCAGCGGTTCATCGCCCGGCAGTTCGGCGGCCCATTCGGCCTTGAAGCTTTCGCCTTGCTGCTTCCACCGGCTGATAAGCTGTTCGCGGCTCCACTCTTCGCGGCGCAGCGGCTTGTTGGCGGCAATGATCTTGCGCATTTCCGCCTCGATGGCAGGCAGATCTTCGTCGGTAAACGGGCGGTCCTTTGGCGCGAAGTCGTAATAGAACCCGTCGTCGGTGCTGGGACCGAACGTGATCTGCGTGCCCGGAAACAGCGCCTGTACCGCTTCGGCCAGAATGTGGGCGAAGTCGTGCCGGGCAAGGTCCAGCGCTTCGGCCTCGTCCTTTGCGGTCACCAGCGCCAGTTGCGCGTCGGCGGTGAACGGGCGAGACAGGTCCACCAGTTCGCCGTCCACTTTCGCGGCCAGCGCCGCCTTGAACAGGCCGGGGCCGATTGCGGCGGCGATGTCCGCCGGAGTGCTGCCGGGCGCAACTTCTCGCACGGAACCGTCGGGCAGGGTGATCTTCAGCAACTCGGACATGCGGCACTCTCTAGCATTTGGCTGGCAGGGCTTTGGCACAGTACCGTCGCCGCCGAAAGGGTGCGCATCGTGGTAATTTGATCGGTTCAGGAGGCGATGCGCGCGTCCACCCGAACCGGGCGGCGGCATCGCGGCAGGCCTTAGCCCGGCAGCGACCGCCCCCGGCTCGCGGGGGTAGTGGTCGTAGTGGTCGGTGTGGTGCGCTGCGCCATGATGAACGGCTTCTAGCGGCGATTCGCGGCGGAGTCATTACGCCTCTTTCATCAAGCAGACTTTGCACAATGACAATGATGCTTGACATTGCAAGTCGAATGGTCAAGTAAGCTTGTCATCAGATCAAGGAGGCTTGACCAATGTCCGTCAATGTAAAGAATCCGGCTGTTCGCCGTTACACCCTGCGGTTGCTGGCGTTGATGACCGCCTATATCCTGCTGCTCATCTTCGCGAAGTGGATGTTCAAGCGCGGGCTGGCCGAGGGCGCGCTGGGTTATGTGCTGGCGTTGTTGCCTGCGTTGCCGATCATCGGTGTGTTCTGGGCGGTGATGCGTCTGCTGGTGGAACAGACCGATGAATATCTGCGGATGCTGATGGTGCGCCAATGCCTGTTCGCCACAGGTTTTGCGCTGGTGGTCACCACCATCCGCGAATGGCTGCAGAACTTTGACATGATCCCTGCGGGCGATCACGGCTTTGGCGCGGCGTTCTTCTGGTTTGCCGGTCTTGGCCTTGGCGCGCTGTTCAACAAGCTGACCGTGGGCGATTCCGGCTTTGACGGGGGCTGCAAGTGAAAAACCGCCTCAAAGTCCTGCGTGCCGAACGCGACTGGAGCCAGGCTGATCTTGCCGAAAAGCTGGAGGTCAGCCGCCAGTCGGTGAACGCCATCGAAACCGGCAAATATGACCCGTCGCTCCCGCTCGCTTTCCGCATCGCCGACCTGTTCGGCCTGCCGATCGAAGCTATTTTCCAAAAAGGCGAATGACCATGTGTTTTGGCAAACACGTTCGCAACTTCGGGATGTGGACCGCGCTGGCCGTCGGCATCACGGCGGCCTCAATGTCGGCCAGCAAGAAGCAGGATGTGCAACATCACACGGCGAAGGCCGATACCGTGCGCCCGCGCGTCTCGCTCACCCTTCCGCTCAACTGAACTTGCCCCGCCCGCCGTGGCAGGCCATGATGGGAAAATGACTGATATTTCGCGCTTTACCCTGCCTTCGGGCCAGCAGATGGCCTATCGCTTTGCCCCTGGCGCGCTTCCCGCCGTGGTGTTCCTGCCGGGCTATATGTCCGATATGGAGGGCGGAAAGGCGCAGGCCACGCTGCAATGGGCCAAGGCGCAGGGCCGGGCCTGCCTGCTGCTGGACTATACCGGCTGCGGGTTGAGCGACGGGGCCTTTGCCGATGGCAGTCTGTCGCAATGGCGGGACGAGGTTGCCGCCCTGATCGACCATCTGGAACTGGCTTCGGTCCAGCTTGTCGGGTCCAGCATGGGCGGCTGGCTGATGCTGCTGATCGTGGAAAAGCTGGGGGACCGGGCCAAGGCGATGGTCGGCCTTGCCCCCGCGCCGGACTTTACCGAATGGGGTTTCTCCCAGTCGCAGCGCATCGAACTGGCAGCGGGCCGCACGATCTTTGAAGACAATCCCTATGGCCCGGAACCCACGCCTACCCACGCGCGGTTCTGGTCCGATGGCGAACGGCACAAACGGCTGGGGGCAGAGATCGCTTTCGATGGCCCGGTGCGGCTGTTGCACGGGCAGGCAGACCCTGATGTGCCCTGGGAAGTCTCGCTTAAACTTGCCCGTGCGCTGCGTTCAGCCGATGTGCAGGTCCACCTTATCAAGGACGGTGACCATCGCCTGTCGCGCGATCAGGATATTGCCCTGCTGCTGCGCGAACTGGCCGGACTGCATGAAGGATAAGCCGCATGATCGATCTGCCCGCGCCCCCGTTCGCCGTTGAAATGGCGCAGGACGCCGCGCTGATGCAGATTGGTCCTGGCACCATGCCCATGCGCCCATCTGATCTGCCGATCCCGCGCAAGCGCAAACAGGCCGAAACTGATGCGGCGGCGGGGCTTGTGCGTCCTGACCTGCCCGAACGTGACCGGCTGGCCGAATGTCTGGCCAAGGCCGCCAGCAATCCTGACGCCGCCATGGTCGAAGTGCAGACCTGGCTGGCCGAAAGCCGTGACACCGGCCAACAGGTGCGCGCCAACCAGTGTCTGGGCATGTTGCGCGCCAATGCAGGCGACTTTGACGGCGCGCAGGAAGCCTTTTCCCAAGCCATCGTTGGCGTGCCCAAGGAACAGGAAGTGGGCGCGGTGCCGCTGATGGCGATGGCGGGCAATGCGGCGCTGGCGGGCGGCAAGGCCGAAGTGGCGCTGGGCTGGTTCGACCGTGCGCTGGCCGTGACAGGGTATGCCGACAATGCCGCGCTGGGGGCGGTGCAGGCGGACCGTTCGCGCGCGCTGGTGGCGCTGGGGCGCATGGCCGAAGCAGGTGGCGCATTGGATGAGGCGCACCGGCTTGCGCCCGAAGATCCGGAAGGCTGGCTGCTGTCAGCCACGCTTGCGCGGCGGCAGGATGAGCTGGATCGTGCCCAGCGCGATATTGAAATCGCAGCGAAATACGCCCCGCGCGATCCGCAGGTCGGGCTGGAAGCGGGCGTGATCGCGGTTCTGGGCGGGCGCGATGATGCGGCGCGCAAGTCGTGGGAATCGGTTGTTGCGGCTGATCCTGATGGTCCGGCAGGAAAGGTTGCAAAGGGCTACCTTGAACAGTTGGGTCCGGCCCCTACATTGGTGGCTCCTGTAAAACCTGAGAAGCCAGCCCCATGAAACTTTCCGTCCTCGATCTGGTCAGTGTGGTTGAGGGCGGGACGGTGAGGGAGGCGCTGGATAATTCCGCCGCCGCTGCAAAAGTGGCGGAGGAATGCGGGTATCAGCGCTATTGGGTGGCCGAACATCACGGAATGGAAGGCATTGCCAGCGCGGCTGTGGCGGTAACGCTGGCGCATATCGGGCAGGCGACGTCGACTATCCGCATCGGTTCGGGTGGGATCATGCTGCCCAACCATAGCCCCCTTGTTATTGCTGAACAATTTGGCACGCTGGACGCGCTGTTTCCGGGGCGGATCGACCTTGGCCTTGGCCGTGCGCCGGGGGCGGACCAGCGCATTGTGCGGGCTTTGCGCAAGGATACCAACCGCGCGGCCGAAGATTTTCCGAGCGACGTGGTGGAATTGCAGATGCAGTTTGCAGGCGATCCGCGGGTGCCGTTGCAGGCCGTTCCGGGCAAGGGCGCGGCGCCGCAATTGTGGATTCTGGGTTCCAGCCTGTTCGGTGCGCAGTTGGCCGCGATGCTGGGCCTGCCTTATGCCTTCGCATCCCACTTTGCGCCCGATCACCTTGATTCTGCGTTGAAAATGTATCGCGAACGGTTCCAGCCATCGGCGCAATTGGACGCGCCCTATTGCGCGGCGGCGATCAATGTCGTGGCGGCGGACAGCGATGAAGAGGGGCAGCTTCTGGCATCGTCGATGGATCAGGGTTTTGTCGCGCTGCGCACCGGAAATCCGGGCAAATTGAAGCCGCCGGTACCGGGGTATCGCGATAGTCTGCCCGGCCCTGCGCTGGCCATGCTGGAGCATGTGCGGCAGGTGAGCACGGCGGGGACGGTGGCGACCGTGCGTGATGGCCTGGCCGCATTTGCCGAGCGGACCGGCGTGGACGAAGTTATTGTTGCAGCATCACTTTTCGATCAGGAAGCGCGCCGAAAATCGCTGCGGTTGACCGCGCAGGCGGCTCGCGAACTGGCATGACCTGAACGACACCTAAAGCGACACAAACCTGTGCGAACGTCCGCTGGGCACACCCGGCAGCACTTTTACGCGCGCCGAGAGTTCACAACGGCGAGTTAAGCTGACGAGGGCGCTGAACCGGACTTGTCCATGGCGCATGGCTGGATTAGCATCTGTATAAATGATACAAGAACGTATTCGATAATTACAAAAGAGGGAAACTTTCCCTCGTGCATGGAGAGCCGGGAAAACGCTATGGCGTCAACGACCGCAACCACCACGTCCGCCGCCGATGCCGTGGCGGCACCCCCTTCCGACCAGCTTTCGCTTGCCTTGGCAGAGCGCTTTGCCGCCGCGCTGCTGCCCGATGAAGCGCGCGATTTCGATCCGGTGCGACTGGCCGAAGCGGCGCGCTTTGTCACAGCCGCAGCCGCGGTGCGCAAGGGCAGCGATCCGGCGATCACGATGGAAAGCGTCAGCGGATCGGAAAGCGGCGGGCGGCACCTGCGGATTGCGGTGGTGAACGATGACATGCCGTTTCTGGTCGATTCGATTGCGTCGACCATGACTGCACAAGGCCTGACCATTGACCGGCTGGTGCATCCCGTGGTGGCGGTGCGCCGCGATGCCGAGGGACGGTTGAGCGAATTTCCCGCAGGTGACGCTGCGGGTGAGCGGCGCGAATCCATCGTCTATCTGGAAACTGAACGCGCCGATGCGCGCCAGCGCCGGGTGCTGCTGGGCGCGCTGGAGGAAACGCTGGCCGATGTGCGGGCGGCGGTGGCCGACTGGTCGCAGATGCAGGCGGCGATGCGCGATGATGCCGCCACGCTGGCCGACCCGGAGGGTGCAGCGCTGCTGCGCTGGCTGGCCGACGGCATGTTGACGCAACTGGGCTGTGTGGTGCGCCACCGCGACGGTACGCAGGAGCGACCGTTGGGCGTGTGCCGGACCAGTGCGCCGGAATTGATGGCCGACGCTTCGTTCGAACGCGCATTCCGCTGGTTTGAAGCTGGCGGTGCCGGGGGCGAAGGCCGTGCGCCGCTGATCGTCAAGGCCAACCACATTGCCAATGTCCATCGCCGCGTGCCGCTGGACCTGTTCATCGTGCCGCGCATGGAAGGCGGACAGGTGGTGGCGCTGTCGGTTCATGCCGGGGTGTGGACCAGTGCCGCGCTGGCCGCCACACCTGACCGTGTGCCGCGTTTGCGCACCCAGCTTGCGGCATTGATGGACAAGTTCGGCTTTTCGCCCAACGGCCATGCCGGAAAGGCACTGGTCCATGCGATGACCGCGCTGCCGCACGACCTGCTTATCAGCTTTGCCGATGCCGATCTGGAACGGGTGGCGACCGCGATGATGAGCCTGGTGGATCGGCCCCGCCCGCGTCTGGCGCTGGTGGAAGCGCCTTTGGCGCGCCACCTGTTCGCCTTTGTCTGGTTGCCGCGCGATGCGCTGTCCACGCAGGTACGGCTGGCAATCCGCGACATGCTGGAAGCGGCGGCGGGCGCGCAAGTGCTGGACTGGGCCTTGCAGGTGGAAGGCAGCACGCTGGCCATGCTGCGCTTTGTGCTGGACGTGCGCGAACGCGATGCGCGCGCGGATGAGGATGCGCTGGACCTGCAATTGCAAGCCATGGTGCGCGGCTGGACAGGCGCGGTGGAAGTGGAGCTGGCGGCATCGGAAGAACCATCGCGCGCCGCTGCCATTGCTGCGCGTTATGCCGATGCGTTTCCGCTGGCCTATCGCACCGGGTCCGGCCCGGCCGAGGCTGCGCGCGACATTGCCGTATTGCGCACGCTGAGCGGTGCCCGCGCGCCAAAGCGGGCGGTGCGGCTTTATCGTCAGCCGCATGAAGCGGCACTGCGGTTGAAGCTGTATCAGCGCGAAGGCGCGATCGTGCTGTCCGATGCCGTGCCGGTGCTGGAAAACTTCGGCTTCCGCGTGCTGGAAGAAGTGCCCACTCCGCTGAACAAGGGCAAGCTGGGCTATATCCATGATTTTCTGGTGTCGCACCCGGCGGACAGCAGCGTGGAAGATCTGCTGGCGCGCAGCGCCACCATTGAACAATCGCTGGCCGCCGTGCTGAACGGCGGGGCAGAGGACGATGCGTTCAACCGGTTGATCGTGGCCACTGGGCTGACGGCGATTGAGGCCAACTGGCTGCGCGCGTTCTATCGTTATCTGCGGCAGGCGGGCATGACGTTTGGTATTGGCACCGCGGTTGATGCCTTGAAGAACGCGCCTGAAGTGACGCGCGGATTGGTGGATGCCTTTGCCGTGCGCCATGATCCTGCGCAGGATACAGACCGCGAGACAGCCTTTGCCGCAGCGGAAGAGCGGATCAAGACTGGGCTGGCAGGGGTTGCCGCGATCAACGATGACCGGTTGCTGCGCAGTTTCCGCGCGCTGGTGACCGCAATTTTGCGTACCAATGCCTTTGCCTCGGCAGCGGCGGAAGCGCTGGCATTCAAGATTGATTCCAGCCTTGTACCGGGCCTGCCCAAGCCGGTGCCATGGCGTGAAATTTTCGTCTATTCGCCGCGTGTGGAAGGCATTCACTTGCGCGCCGGGCCGGTGGCCCGCGGGGGCCTGCGCTGGTCTGACCGGCGTGACGATTTCCGCACCGAAGTACTTGGCCTGATGAAAGCGCAGCGCGTGAAGAACGCGGTGATCGTGCCGACCGGGGCCAAGGGCGGGTTTTATCCCAAGCAGTTGCCCGACCCTGTAAAGGACCGCGAAGGCTGGCTGGCCGAGGGCAAGGCCAGCTATCAGGTGTTTATCCGCACGCTGCTGTCGCTGACCGACAATATCGTGGACGGCAACGTGGTGCATCCGGCGCGGGTTGTGGTGCGCGATGGGGATGACCCCTATTTCGTGGTGGCGGCGGACAAGGGCACGGCGACGTTCTCTGACGTGGCCAATGCGATCGCCGAATCGAAGGACTTCTGGCTGGACGATGCTTTCGCCAGCGGTGGGTCGAAGGGATACGACCACAAGGCGATGGGCATTACCGCGCGCGGGGCATGGCTTTCCGTGCGGCGGCATTTCCTGGAAATGGGCGTCGATGTGCAGACGCAGCCGGTTCGCGTGGCAGGTTGCGGCGATATGTCGGGCGACGTGTTCGGCAACGGCATGTTGCTGTCCAAGGCGCTGAAGCTGGTCGCGGCGTTTGACCACCGCCACATCTTCTTTGACCCCGATCCCGATCCGGCAAAAAGCTGGGACGAACGCGCGCGCATGTTCGCGCTGCCGCGGTCCAGCTGGGAGGATTATGACAAGAGCCTGATTTCCGAGGGCGGCGGGGTGTTCCCGCGTTCGATGAAGGCCATTCCATTGTCGCCACAAGTGCAGGCCATGCTGGGCACCGATGCGGTCGAGATGGACCCCGAATCGCTGATTTCGGCCATCCTTCGGGCAGAGGTAGACCTGCTGTGGTTTGGCGGCATCGGGACATATGTAAAGGCCAGCGGCCAGAACAATATCGATGTGGGCGACCCGGCGAATGACGGTTTGCGGGTTTCGGCCAACGAACTGCGGGTAAAGGTGATTGGCGAAGGTGCGAACCTTGGCACGACACAGGCCGCGCGCATTGAATTTGCGCTGCATGGTGGGGCGATCAACACCGACTTCATCGACAATTCGGCGGGCGTCGATTGTTCGGACAATGAAGTGAACATCAAGATCGCGCTGGCGGCGGCCAAACGGGCAGGTAAGTTGACCGAAGAGGCGCGCGTCGAACTGCTGGCCGAAATGACCGACGAGGTGGCGCATCTGGTGCTGGAGGATAACCGGCTTCAGGCGCTGGCGCTGTCCATCGGCGGGCGCGGCGGGGCGGATTCGATGCCGGCATGGTCGCGCCTGATCGACGTGCTGGAAGAAGGCGGCGATCTGGACCGCAAGACCGAAGGGCTGGCAGGGGCGGAAGACCTTGCCCGGCGCGCGGCAGCGGGACAGGGGCTGACCCGGCCCGAACTGGCAGTGCTGCTGTCGAGCAGCAAGCTGGTGCTGCAGCGCGAACTGGAAGAAAGCGCGGTGGTGGACGATCCTGTTCTGGAAGAAGAACTGATCGCCGCGTTCCCGGCGCAGATGCGCGAGGCGTTCGAGACCGAGATTACGCATCACCGGCTGCGGCGTGAAATCATCGCCACCAAGCTGGCCAACCGCATCATCAACCGGCTGGGTCCGGTGCATCCGTTTGAACTGTGCGAGGAAGAAGGCTGTTCGCTGGCGCAAGTGGCGGCGGCGTTTGTGGCGGCGGAGCGGTTGCTGGATTTGCGCGCGACCTGGGCCTTGCTGGACGAAGCGGTGATGCCCGAACAGTTGCGGCTGGGGCTGTTTGAACGTGTGGCGCGGGGCTTGCGCGGGCATATTGCCGATGTGCTGCGCGCCGGGCGCGGATCGGTGCAGCCCGATGCGCTGATCGAAGACCTGTTCGGCGGGGTGGCGCTGTTGTCGCATACGGCGGCGCAATTGCTGCGCGGTGAAGCGCAGGCGCAGGCCAAGGTCATGGCCGACGAACTGGCGGCGGCGGGCGTTCCGGCAGAAATCGCGGCGCGGCTGGTGCATCTGTATGACATGGACGGAGCCATTGGCCTTGCCCATCTGGCGGGCGAATTGAACGTCGATGCGGGCGCGCTGACCGGGGCCTTTGCCGATCTGGGTGCGGCGCTGGGGCTGGACTGGGCGCAGCAGGTGGCGCGGCGGATGAACCCCTCCGACCCGTGGGAGCGGCTGCTGGTGGCGGGCCTTGCGCGCGATTTCCAGCAGATGCGGCTGGACTTTCTGGCGCGGTCGCGCGGGGACAAGCCCGATGCCTTTGTCGCGCAATGGCTTGAGGTCAATGCGCCTGCGGTGCGGCAGTTCCGCAGCCTGGTGAACCGGGCGCAGGCGGCGGCCAATGTCGGCCCGGCCATGCTGGCGCAAGTGGCCAGTCAGGCACGGACACTGCTGGCGCGGTGAATTTGCGGGGACAGGTTGGTGCGGGCGTGCAGTTTCTGTATATGCCCGAACATAGCTTGCACCGGAGTCCCCATGAAAGCCCTGTTTCGCGCGTTGTTGCTGATGCTGCTGGCCATGGCGGGGGCTGGTCCTGCCACGGCGCAGGGGCGCGGGCCGCTGGTGCTGGCGGCGGCGAGTATGCAGGAAGCCTTGACCGATGCGGCGGACCGCTGGGCGGCGCTGAAGCATCTGCGCCCGGTGCTGTCGTTCGCCGCATCATCCGCACTGGCGCGTCAGGTTGAGGCCGGGGCGAAGGCGGATCTGTTCATTTCGGCTGACGAGGAATGGATGGACTACGTTCAGGCCAAGGGCTTGCTTCGGGCGAACACGCGCGCGCGGCTGGCGGGCAATGCGCTGGTGCTGATCGCGCGCAAGGATAGCCGGGTGGCGCTGAACGTTGGGGCCGGGTTTCCGCTGGCGCGGGCGCTGGGCGGCGGGCGGCTGGCCATGGCTGATCCGGCGGCAGTTCCGGCAGGGCGTTATGGCCGCGATGCGCTGATGAAACTGGGCGTGTGGGACGGTGTTGCGGGCAAGGTGGCTGCGGCGGAAAACGTGCGCGCGGCGATGGCGCTGGTGGAGCGCGGGGCCGCGCCGCTGGGCATCGTCTATGCCACCGATGCGCGGGCTTCCGCGCGAGTGCGGGTGGTGGGTGTGTTTCCGGCTGCGTCCCATGCGCCGATCACTTATCCGGTGGCGCTGCTGAAAGCGTCTGCCGATCCGCAGGCCGAGGCGTTCCGGCGGTTTCTGATCGGGCGTGAAGGGCGGGCCATTCTGGCGCGGCGCGGGTTCACCGTTCGCTGATGGCGCTGATCGGGCCAGAGGAATGGGAGGTCGTGAGCCTTTCGCTGAAAGTCAGCGCCGTGGCGGTGGGTGGGTGCCTGCCGCTGGCCTTCGCGCTGGCGTGGGTGCTGGCGCGCGGGCGGTTTCATGGCAAAGTTCTGCTGGATGCGCTGGTACATCTGCCGCTGGTGCTGCCGCCGGTGGTGACCGGGTGGATGCTACTGCTGGCCTTCGGGCCTGAAGGGCCTGCGGGGCGCTGGCTGGAGCAGGGGCTGGGGCTGACCTTCATGTTCCGCTGGACCGGGGCTGCGCTGGCCGCAGCGGTCATGGCGCTGCCGCTGATGGTGCGCGCGATGCGGCTGTCGATAGAGGCGGTGGATCTGCGGCTGGAAGCAGCGGCGATGACGCTGGGCGCATCGCGCTGGCGAGTGTTCCGCACGGTGACGCTGCCGCTGGCGCTGCCGGGCGTGGTGGCGGGCGCGGTGCTGGGCTTTGCACGGTCGCTGGGCGAATTTGGCGCGACGATTACGTTCGTATCCAACATTCCGGGTGAGACGCGCACGCTGCCGATTGCGATCTACAGCGCTTTGCAGGTGCCGGGGGCCGAGGGACAGGTTACGCGGCTGGCGGTGATATCGGTGCTGCTGTCGCTGGGCGCGCTGGTGGTGTCCGAAATGCTGGCGCGGCGTGCGGGGAGAGCGGCGCATGTCCTTTGAAGTGCGTGTGGCGCGCAAGCTGGGCGATGCTGAGGTTGCGGTGGACTTTGCCGCCAGTGATGGGCTGACCGCGCTGTGGGGACCATCGGGTGCGGGCAAGACGTCTGTGCTGAACATGGTGGCGGGGCTGTTGAAGCCTGATGCCGGGCGCATTGCGGTGGGCGGGCAGGTGCTGTTTGATGCCGATGCGGGCATTGACGTGCCGGTGCAGGACCGGCGCGCGGGCTATGTCTTTCAGGACGGGCGGCTGTTTCCGCATCTGCGGGTGCGCGATAACCTGATCTATGGCGCGGATCGCGCGGGCGAAGGCGCGCTGATGGGGCTGGACGAGGCCGCCGCGTTTCTGGGCATCGGGCATTTGCTTGAGCGCTGGCCGCGTTCGCTTTCAGGTGGAGAGGCGCAGCGGGTGGCGATAGGGCGGGCGCTGCTGTCAGGCCCGCGTTTTTTGTTGATGGACGAACCGCTGGCCGCGCTGGACCGCGCGCGGCGTGAGGAAGTGCTGCGCGTGATCGAGCGGTTGCGCGACGAGGTGCGCCTGCCGATCCTGTATGTCAGCCATGACCGCGCAGAGGTGGAGCGGCTGGCGGGGATGATTGTGGAGATCTGAAGCCGCATGCGTGACTTCAGACGGCACCGGCCATGAGAGCCGGTGCCGCTTGTTTCAGACCTGTGCCGGAGCCAGACGCGGGCTGAGGAAGTGGACCACGGCGAGCGCGAGCAGATAGGCGCTGGCGCATATGGCGAAGAGGATTTCGTAGCTGCCGGTGCTGTCGAGGATATAGCCGGTGAACAGGGCCATGCCCATGCCGCCCAGCGCGCCCACTGTGCCGCCGATACCGACCACCGAACCCACCGCGCCGCGCGGGAAAACGTCCGACGGCAGGGTATAGAGGTTGGCCGAGAACGCCTGATGCGCGGCGGTGGCAAGGCCGATGATGAGCACCGCTGCCCACACGCTGTCGAGGCTTTGCGCAAACCAGATGGGCAGGACCAGCAGCGCGCAGACCAGCATGGTGATCTTGCGGGCGAAGTTGGGCGTGCGGCCCGCCTTGATGAGGCGTGACGACATCCAGCCACCCGCGATCGAGCCGAAGTCCGAGATCAGATAGATTGCGGCGAGCGGCAGGCCGAAGGTCTTGAGGTCCATGTCATAGCGTTCGAACAGATAGCCCGGCAGCCAGAACAGGAAGAACCACCAGATCGGGTCGATCAGGAACTTGCCCAGCGCGTAGGCCCAGGTTTCACGCACGGTGAGCAGGCGGCTCCAGCCGATCTGTTCGACTGGGTCTGCCGGATCCTGCTGAATCCATGCGAGTTCTGCGGGCGAGACGCGCTTGTGTTCGGATGGATGGCGATAGATGAACCACCATGCCGCCAGCCACGCGATGCCGAAGATGCCGGTGATGAAGAACGCCGAGCGCCAGCCGAACCAGAGAACGAGCACGGGCACCAGCAGCGGCGTGATGATCGCGCCGACATTGGCGCCTGCGTTGAACAGGCCGATGGCAAAGGCGCGCTCGCGCTGGGGGAACCAGTCGGTTACCGCGCGAATGCCGGCGGGGAAGTTGCCGCTCTCGCCCACGCCAAGGCCGAAGCGCGCGGCGGCGAAGCTGGCGACGCCCGTGGCGAAACCGTGGGCCATGTGGCCGATGGTCCAGATGACGATGGCGACGGTGTAGCCTAGTCGCGCGCCCACCGCGTCGACGATACGGCCAAAGCCGATATACCCGATGGCGTAGGCCATCTGGAACCAGAAGACGATGTTGGCAAAGTCGCCTTCGGTCCAGCCGAATTCGGCAACCAGCGTGGGCTTGAGCACGCCGATCATCTGGCGGTCGATATAGTTGACCGCCGTGGCCGCGAACAGCAGGGCGACGATCACCCAGCGATAGCGGCCCGCCTTGGCGGCGGCGGCATCAAGCGCGGGGGCAGAAGCTTCAACCATCGTAACTCTCCCGGTTTTCACCGATATGGCGGGCGCCCGGTTCTGTCGGTGCGCCCCTTTTGCAGCTTAACGCGGTGTCGCCGCGATGATCGTGCAGCCAAGTTCGCCGCACCCTTCGAAAACGGCGCGGAAGGCTTGACCTACGGCGATCTGGTGAACGCCGGTGATTGCGCCCGACGATACCCACAATCCGCCCGAAACATCGAAGCCACGTTCGATCAGATTGGCCAGCAGAAACCGCACCGCACCGTAAGGGCCATCAAGCATGGTTGCCGCGGTGGCCGCGCCCACTTCCTGCCCGTCGATTTCGCCGCGCACCGGAATGGCGCACAGGTCCAAGTCGCGCCAGCCGTCCAGCACAGGGCCGCGCACCAGCCCGGCGTTGTTGCCGAAATCGGACACGGTGACCGGGGGGCCATCGGCATTGATGCCGGGATAGGGGGAACTGGCGATTTCGATGCCAAGGCGCACATCATCGAGGATGGCCTTGGTACCGGCGTCATCGGTGGGCACGGGGCCGGAAAAGCCGGGTGCGACATGCAGCAGGATTTCCGCTTCTGCCGCAGCAAAGCCGCCGACATAGACCGGCATGGCGGGCACTTCACCATCGGCGGCATCCACCACATCGGCGGTGAAGATAGGGCCGGACAGGCGGTTTGCGCCCAGTACGCCATCAAGCGGCGGGTTGATTCGGCCAACCTTCCAGCCTGCCACAGGGCGACCGTCGATCATGATCGCGCGGTCCTGAATGGTATAGGCGGTGCCCAGTTCGCGCGGGGTGATGCCGGGATAGACCGGCAGCGCACGGGCTTCGCGGCGGGCGCTGACAAATGCATGCGCCACGGTTTCGGGCGCGCTCATTTCCGCCTGTTCGTTCAACTCTATCCCCATTCCCATGTCCTTCGATCAACCGGCTGCGTATAGGAAACCGGTGTCATTAACAAGTGTCCGTGTAGAGCGCCTATCCCGTTTGCGGGTGGTTCGCGCCCATCGGTCCGGCGTTGTTGTCGATGTTGGTAACCGGTGTCATTGGTGGTAGCATTGCAATTGTGCCGATGCAACGGCTAGGACGGGCCATGCGCTGACACCGGTGGAGCGCAAGAGATGGGCGGGAATGGCGTGAAGGCGAAACGCGAAGGCAAGCCGACGATCAACGACGTGGCGCGCATCGCGGGCGTTTCGAAAAAGACCGTCAGCCGGGTTATCAACCGGTCGCCGCTGCTGAACGAAGCGACGCGCGAAAAGGTGGAAGCGGTGATTGCGGACCTGGGTTACGTGCCCAATCCGCAGGCCCGCGCGCTGGCGCTGCGGCGCAATTTCCTGATCGGACTGATCCATGACAACCCCAATGCGCAGATGGTGCTGGGGGTGCAGGAAGGCATTCTTTCGGCGATTCGCGACACCGAATTTGCGTTGGTGGTGCGCCCGGTGAACCGCCGTTCGCCCGATATGCTGGACGATGTGCGCAGCTTTCTGGAACAGCAGCGCCTGTTTGGCGTGCTGCTGCTCCCGCCGATTTCCGAAAACGATGATCTGGCGGCCTTGTGCGAGGAACTGGGCGTAAGCTGGGTGCGCATGGGGTCGGCGCGACTCGATGGCGATGAGCATATGGTTGCGTCCAACGACCGCGAGGCGGTGGGCAAGGCAGTGGGCTATCTCATCGAGCGCGGCCACCGGCACATCGGCTTTGTTGCCGGGCCGGAAGGGTTCCGTTCGGCGGCGGAGCGCGAGCAGGGCTATCGTGATGCGATGGCGGCGGCGGGGCTGGCGCTGGACCCGGCGGTGATGGCCGAGGGCAACTATACCTTCGAAACCGGGCACGCGGCGGGGGAACGCCTGCTGGCGGCAGATCCGCGCCCCACCGCGATCTTTGCCAGCAACGATGAAATGGCGGCAGGCGTGCTGCACGCCGCGCGCGAACAGGGCATTGTCGTGCCCGATGCGCTGTCCATCGTGGGTTTCGACGATACCGCGATTGCCGCACATATCTGGCCCCCGCTGACCACGGTGCGCTGGCCCATCGTGGCCATGGCCAAGGCGGCGGCGTTGAAGCTGATCGACCCGGCGGATGCGCGCAAGCAGCCTTCGCATTTCTTGTCTGACCTGATCGAGCGGGCTTCGGTGGCTTCGGTCTGAACCAGTGACCCATGCTCCGATGCATAGCCCAAGAATGGGCTTGCGTGATTTTATGACACCGGTTACCTACGAGACAACTTTGACACATCGACCCACCGGACGCAGATGCCGGAGCAAGAGGGGATTTCCATGAAGATCGCGCTCATCATCGAAAACAGCCAGGCCGCCAAGAGCAGCCTTGTCCACGAATCGCTGACCGCCGTGGCACAGCCGCTGGGCCATGAAGTTTTCCATTACGGCATGTACACGCCTGAAGATAAGGCTTCGCTGACCTATGTGATGAACGGGCTGCTGACCGGCATCCTGCTTAATTCCGGCGCGGCTGATTTCGTGGTGACCGGTTGCGGCACGGGCATGGGTTCGATGCTCGCGGCCAATGCCATGCCGGGCGTGTTCTGCGGCCTGGTGATCGACCCTACGGACGCTTTCCTGTTCGGCCAGATCAACGACGGCAATGCCATTTCGATGCCCTATTCCAAGGGCTTTGGCTGGGCCGCCGAACTGAACCTGCAGGACGTTTACGCCAAGCTGTTCGATGGCGAACGCGGCCTTGGTTATCCTAGGGAACGTGCGGCGATCATGAAAACCAACCGCGGCATCCTGAAGGATCTGAAGGCGGCTTCGTGCCGTGACATGCTGACCGTGCTGAAGACGGTGGATCAGGACCTGCTGAAGGCCACCGTGGCTGGCGAGAAGTTTGCCGAATACTTCTATGCCAACTGCAAGGACGAGGCGATTGCCGCCTACTTGCGTGAAGTGACCGCCTGAACACCTGCGGCCAGAAAACCTGCGACCAGCACACCTGCGCAACGCGGGAGAGGATATAATGAGCAGCTTTGATCTTTCAGGCCGCGTCGCGGTCGTCACCGGCGCGAACACCGGGATCGGACAGGGTATTGCCGTGGCGCTGGCGGCGGCGGGGGCAGATATTGCAGCCGTTGGCCGCACCCCTGCGGAAGAAACCGCTGCACTGGTGCGGGGCCTTGGTCGCAAGTGCGAACTGGTGGGGGCGGACCTTTCATCCATCGCGCCGGTGAGCAGCGTGGTCGATTACGTGGTCGAAACGCTGGGCGGGCTGGATATTCTGGTCAACAATGCGGGCATCATCCGCCGCGCCGATGCGGTGGATTTTACCGAGGAAGACTGGGATGCGGTGGTGGACACCAACCTCAAGTCGGTGTTCTTCCTCAGCCAAGCTGCCGGACGTCACATGATCGCCAAGGCCGAAAAGACCGGGCAGCGTGGCAAGATCATCAACATCGCCTCGATGCTCAGCTTTCAGGGCGGCATCCGCGTGCCCAGCTATACCGCAAGCAAGAGCGGCGTGGCGGGGCTGACCAAGCTGCTGGCGTGCGAATGGGCGGCCAAAGGCGTGAACGTGAACGCGATTGCGCCGGGCTATATCGCCACCAATAATACGGCGGCCTTGCAGGCGGACGAAAACCGCAATCGCCAGATCATGGAGCGCATTCCCGAAGGCCGCTGGGGCAGCCCGGAAGACATCGGCGGTGCGGCGGTGTTCCTTGCCAGCAAGGCGGCGGATTATGTGCAGGGCCATATTCTGGCGGTCGATGGCGGCTGGCTGGCGCGATGAGCGGGCGGGTCGTCTGCTTTGGCGAGATGCTGTTGCGCCTGTCACCGCCGGGCGCGCGGATGATGGTGCAGGCGGACAGTCTGGACATGGTGGTCGGCGGGGCGGAAGCCAACGTCGCCGCCGCGCTGGCATCGCTGGGGCATGACACCCGCATGGTCACGCTGCTGCCCGACAGCCCGCTGGGTGATCGGGCGCGCGCGGCGCTGGGTGCTGCGGGCGTGGATACGCGCTTTGTGGTGCGCAGTCGCGGGCGGATGGGCCTGTATTTCATGGAACCGGGGGCGGGGCTTCGGCCATCCTCGATCACCTATGACCGCGCAGGGTCGGCCTTCGCCATGGCCGATGTGGGCGCGTTTGACATGGATGGGGCGCTGGCGGGGGCTGGCCTGCTGCACGTTTCTGGCATCACCCCGGCGCTGGGGCCGAATGGCGTGGCGCTCGCGCGGGCCAGCGTGGCGGCGGCGCGGGCGGCGGGGGTGCCGATCTGCTTTGACGGCAATTACCGCGCGCAGTTGTGGGAAAGCTGGGACAGCGATCCGCGTTCGATCCTGACCGAACTGGTGGGCGCGGCGACGGTGCTGATCGGCAACCACCGCGATATCTCGCTGCTGCTCGGCAAGGCTTTTTCGGGCGACGGCGCGGAACGGCGGCGCGAAGCGGTGGATGCGGCCTTTGCCGCGTTCCCGAACCTTGAACTGGTGGCATCGACCGCGCGCCATGTGGTGTCCAGCGATCATCATCGCATCGCCGCGCGGGTGGACACGCGCAAGGGCAAGCACCAGACCGCCGAGATCGACGTGACCGGCATTGTCGACCGCATCGGCACCGGCGATGCCTACGCCGCGGGCGTGCTGCACCAGTGGCTGACCGGTGGCGATGAACAGGCCATGGCCGAATGCGGGTTGGCGCTGGCCGCGCTCAAGCATTCGCTGCCGGGCGATTTCTGCCTGATCGGGCAGGCTGAGCTTGCGGCGTTTTCGGCTGAGGGCGGTGATGTCCGCCGGTAAGGGTTTTTCGCGCCGCGCCGTGATGGGCGGCGGGGCGGCGCTGGTTTCTGCGCCGCTGCTGGCGCGCGTAGGTGATCCGAAGGTTGGGCGCTTTACCGGCTTGCGCGAACAAGGCGTGCAGGCGTTCAAGGGCATCCGGTATGGGCGTGCGGCGCGGTTTGAACGCGCGGTGGCCGAACCTGCGGGCGCGGCGACAAAGGCACAAGGCTTTGCCGCCATCGCGCCGCAGCGGGGCAATCCTGATGAGGCGCAGGCGGAGGACTGCCTGTTCCTGAACGTGTGGACGCCCGATGCGCACTCAAAGGCGCGGCGCGCGGTCATGGTCTATTTCCATGGCGGCGCCTATTCCAACGGCACGGTCACCGATCCGCTGACGCACGGGGCACGGCTGGCCGCGCAAGGCGACGTGGTGGTGGTGACGGTGAACCACCGGTTGAATGCACTGGGCTATGCCTGGCTGAAACCGTTCGGATCCCGCTTTGCCGACAGCGGCAATCTGGGGCAGTTGGACCTTATCCTGGCGCTGGAATGGGTGCGCGACAATATCGCAGCTTTCGGCGGTGATCCGGCGCAGGTCATGGTGTTTGGCCAGTCGGGCGGGGGCGCGAAGATTGCCACGCTGATGGCGATGCCTGCTGCCAAGGGCCTGTTCCATGCGGCTGCGACGATGAGCGGGCAGCAAGTGGTTGCCAGCGGGCCGATGAATGCGTGGAAGCGCACGCAGGCGCTGTTCGCCGCGCTGAAATTGCAGCCCGGCGATGTGGAAACGCTGCGCACCATGCCGCTGGCGCGGATTGTCGAGGCGCTGGGCGCGACCGATCCGGTAATGGGATCAGGCCCGGTCTATTTCGGGCCGGTGCTGGACATGACCCACCTGCCGCGCCACCCGTTCTGGCCCGATGCGCCGTCGCAATCGCACCACATTCCGATGATCCTTGGCAACACGCGGGAGGAGACGCGGGCGTTCATCGATCCGCGCGGGGCGAAATTGCAAGGGCTGGACTGGAGCAATCTGGCGATGCGGATTGCGCCGGAAATCAAGATCGACCTCGATGTGCATTGGGTGGTGGCGCAATATCGCGCGCAATACCCGCAGTGGACGCCAGCCCAAGTGTTCTATGCCGCGACCACGGCGGGCCGATCATGGCCGGGGCAGGTGATCGAGGCGGATGCCCGCGCGAAAGCGGGGGCGGGGGCAACGTGGGTCTATCAACTTGATCGCACATCGCCGGTCGATCCGTTGCGCGGAGCGGCGCACACCGACGATATCCCTTATGTGTTCGGCACGCTGGACGCGCCGGGCAGCATGAGCGGGACCGATGCGCGCGCGCGCGCCACCCGCGATGCGATGGTGCGCGCGTTTACCGGCCTTGCGAAGACCGGAAAGCCGGGGCTGGCCGACTGGACGCCCTATGCCCTGCCAAACCGGGCGACGCTGGTGGTGGATGACGGGGCCTTTGCCGTGGTCAGTGACCCGCGCCGTTGGGAGCGCGAGCTTTGGAGTATTGCGCCCTACGTTCAGCCGGGGAGTTGATCCGGTCTTGTGACCTATCCCTGTTGTGCATTACGGCCAGACATAGAGGCGGGGCGAATGGTCCGCTTTGGCCTGGGGGCTATATGTTCGTCCACATCTTCGCATTCAAATGGAAAGACGCGGCTACCGCTGCACACGTTGATGCGGCCGTTCGTGCCGTCGTGGCTTTTCGGGGCGTGGTCGATGGATTGTCCGATGTGTTCATCGGCAGCAATGTGTCTGACAACGCGCCCGAATATACCACCACCGCGGCCATGATGTTTGCCAGCCGTCAGGCCTATGACGCCTATGTCGTCCATCCTGCGCATGTGGCGTTGCTCGACTGGCTGGTGCCGCTGATCGACCCGATCGAACTGGATTTTGAAGCGGTGATACAAGATGCCTGATTAGGGCACCTTGTGTGCGGAGGACGAGGCGGTCGGTTCCTTGACCGGGTAGCTGACGATCAGCGCCAGCGGCTTGTCGCCCTTTTGCCAGATGCCCACGGTTGCGCCCTCGTAGAGATAGGCGGTCATACCCTTGGTCAGGGTGGCGCGCTGGCCGTCTGACAGGACTTCGCCTTCGCCTTCCAGCACGTAATAGACTTCATCGTGCGCGATGGGGTGTTCGCCAATGGCCGCGCCCACGTCCAGCGTGCGACGGCGGAATTCCATGCGGCGCGGTTGCGGTGCCTTGTCGCTGATGCGCCATGCGGTGCTCATGCCGATAGCGCCGTGCGGGGTGGGTTCGCGGCGCATCGTGTCGGCTTCATCGATCACGGCCATGGGCGGCGCTGCGACGGCAAGGATCAGGGGAAGGAGGGCGTTCATGGGCGAGTCTCCTTCGCAGTTTCGCGCATCTGCTGGTCACGGGCAGAGAGCTTTTCCTGCGCGCCTGCTTTCTGGCCCGGATAGCGGCCAGATTTCGGCGTCATCGTGTCCAGATTCCAATCGGCTTCGACAAATGGCGCATGGGTGGGCACCGGATGGGGATAGCCCCCGACTTCGCTTTCATCGTCGATGATATCCCCGCGTCCTTCGGCGACGAAGAACAGCACACGGATATCATCGGGCGCGCGGTCCCATGGCCTTGCGCCCACGGTTTGCAGCACGGATGTTTCGACATCGGCAGATGGCAGTACGCTGTAGCGTGAAAGGTCGGTCATCGGGGCTTTGGCAGCGATGAGTTTGGCGCGTGTTTCGCCATAGCGGCCAAACTGCGGCAGTGGATTGCCGTGGCGGTCAACCGCGCGGTTGTCCTTGCCATAGAACTGCAGGTCACCATCGCCGCCCAGCATCAGGAACGGCATGCCGGGATCGGTATCGTTGCCGCCGCGCATCACGTTGCCAACGGCGGTGATCTGGCCGGTGACGTAATCGTGGCCGGTCCATTCCAGATTCATCAGGTTGTAGTGCACCGCGCGGTGGCCGGGATTGAAGATCACGTTGTTGACCATGGTCACCTGCGCCCCGCCTTTTACCAGCGGCGCGCGTTCCACGTTATGCGCCCAGACGTTGCGGTAGAAGGTGATGTTGGTGGCATTATCGTGGATCAGAGAACCCTTGGAATGCTCGCCCTTGGGATGGCTGGAATTGGCGAGGCCTTCTGCCGCCAGATTTTCGCGGAACAGCACGTCATGGCTGGTGCCTGCACGCCATTCCGCCACGGTATTGCCGGTAAAGCGCGGGCCGGAAGCGGACATGTTTTCGTCCAGCGCCCACAGGAAGCTGCAATGTTCGACCACCACGTTATGCGCGGCGGCAGTGGAAAAAGCGTCGGCTTCCCAACCTGAAAGTTTGGCCTGACCGTCCGCCCCGGTCATCACCCGCAAGTGCGAAAGCACCACGTCATGGGTCTTCAGATCGATGCCGCCCTTGATGATGGTCACGCCCGGTGATGGCGCGGTTTGCCCGGCCACGGTCAGATAGGGTTCGGTGATTTCCAGCGTGTCGCGGCCAAGGTCGATCACACCTGCCACTTCGAACACGACCGTGCGCGGCCCTTTGGCTGAAACCGCCTCTTGCAGCGAACCGGGACCGGTCTTGGCAAGGGTGGTAACGCGAATGATTCGCCCGCCAGCCCCGCCCTTTGTTGGATCGGCAGGGTGCGGCTGTGCCAGCGCCGTGCCAGCCGCCAGGCTGATGAGAAGGGCAGAAAACGTGGCTTTTTGCAACATGTTGCGCATGATCGACTCTCCCATTGCCTCGGTTATTGACATGAGCGGGCGGGAAGGGCAATAAATAATGACACCGGTTACCGCAGTCGGACAGTGAGAGCTGGCGCAGGGACCGGAGAGACTGGCTGGCAAGGGGCGATCCCGTGCCAGCGGTGGGAGTAGTGGTGCCAGGGCTGATGAGGCGTATTCGCGCTTGTCTCTTTGACACCGGTAGCAATTGCCCTGAAAAGGGGTGTCGAGGGGATTAGACATGCGTAGTCAGGTTTCGCGCGTTTCGCTGGTGAAGTTGGCCTTGCTGGCCGGGGGCGCGCTGATGGCACCGTCCATCGCGCAGGCACAGGACGCTGCCAGTGCTGAAACGCAGGTGGCCGCTGAAGAAGGCGCGCCGGCAGAAGACGCCATCGTCGTCACCGGTTTCCGCCAGTCGCTGCAGGCGGCAATCAACGTCAAGAAGAACGCGGTCGGTGCGGTTGACGCCATCGTCGCCGAAGACATCGCCAAGTTCCCCGACCAGAACCTTGCCGAATCGCTGCAGCGCATTCCCGGCATCTCGATTTCGCGCGACGCCGGTGAAGGCCGCGCCATCACCGTGCGCGGTCTTTCCAGCCAGTTCACCCGAGTTCGCGTCAACGGCCTTGAAACCGTTGCCACGTCGACCGACGGTGCCAGCTCCAACCGCGACCGCGCGTTCGATTTCAACGTCTTTGCATCGGAACTGTTCAGCTCCATCGTAGTCCACAAGACCGCCGAAGCCAGCCTTGATGAAGGTTCGCTGGGCGCGGTGGTCGATCTGAACACCGGCAACCCGTTGGGTGGCAAGGCCGGGTTTACCGGGGTTGCCTCGGTCGTCGGCACATATAACGATCTGTCAGACTATGTCGGCCCGCGCCTTGCCGGGCTGCTGAGCTGGCGCAACGATGCAGGCACGTTCGGCGTTGCCGTATCGGCCGCTTATCAGAAGACCAAGGTGCTGGAGCTGGGCAACAACACCGTGCGCTGGTCACAGGCGCGCTTCGATTCGGTTGATGGCACCAACTGCTTCACCACGCCCAACAGCGGCGGCAGCTATCGCGCTAGCGCCGCATGCGACAAGGCCGCGCTGGCATTCCACCCGCGCATTCCGCGTTATGGTGAAGTGAAGCATGACCGCGAACGTCTGGGTGTGACCGGATCGGTGCAGTTTGCCCCCAGCGACGCCACCAAGTTCTCGATCGACGGGCTTTATTCGCGCTTCAATGCGGACCGTGAAGAACAGTGGGGCGAAGTCCTGCTGCGCAGCAACGAACGCTCAATCAATGTCGTGAACCCGGTTTACGACGCCAATAACAACATGGTTTCGGCCACGCTGAACGATGCTTGGGTGCGCACCGAACACTACCTGCGCAAGAGCAAGACCGAGTTTTACCAGATCGGTGGTACCTGGGATCAGGACGTGTCGGATTCGCTGCGCTTCACCCTGCTGGGCGGCTTCTCGAAGTCGGACGCGGATATCCCTGTCGAAACCACGATGATCTTCGATGATCGCGATGCGCAGGGCTATAGCTACGACTATACCGACATGAAGCATCCGAAGCTGACCTTCGGGACCAGCGTGACGGATCCGGCCAACTTCCAGCTTGCCGAAATCCGCGACCGCCCTTCCAGCGTGGTCAACAAGTTCAAGACCGTGCAATTCCGGACCGAATGGGACGTGGCGGAAGGTTTCACGATCAAGGCTGGCGGCATGTGGCGCCGGTTTGATTTCGATACCGAATCCTACACCCGCGATACGGCAGTGTGCGGCAATGGCGGCGTTGACCGTATCTTCGGCACGATCAACTGTTCGTCCACATCGGCTTTCGGCCCCACCGCTGTCTATGGCATTCCGGTGACGGCGGCGATGGCGCAACTGTTCAATCTGGGCAGTGCGGGCCAGCCTTCGGGCAACACCAATTCGTGGCTTGTGCCCAATCTGGATGCGACCACGGCGCTGACCAAGCTGTATGACCGTGCGCTGGTGGCCGATGCGGGCAATATCCGTGGTGTGCGTGAAACCACCAAGGGCGGTTACCTGCAGTTCGATGGCAAGGGTGAGGCGTTCGGCCTGCCTTATGCGCTCAACGCCGGTATGCGTTATGTGAAGACGGAACAGTCGTCCTATGGTCTGGTCAGCGGCGTTACCGCCACGGTTGCGCGTAGCTATGAAGACTGGCTGCCGTCGATGAACCTTGCGCTCTATCCGTCGGAAAGCGTGATCGTGCGCGGTGCGATTGCCGAAGTCATCACGCGGCCTTCGCTGGGTTCGCTGACGCCGGGTGGTTCGGCTGACGGGTTCAACTTCCGCGTCACCAGCGGCAACCCGTTCCTCGATCCGTTCCGTGCCACCAACTATGACCTTGCGGTGGAATGGTATTTCGCTCCGCAGGCGCTGATTTCGGTGGCGGGCTTCATCAAGGATATCCAGAGCTTCACCCAGTCTGCGGCGATCACCGAAGCGACGTTTGCGCAGACCGGCCTTCCGGTATCGGTGCTGAACCCGTCGTCGCCAGCCGCGCTCAACCCCGCGCTGCTCAACCAGCCGATCTGGACGTTGAGCACCACGGTCAATGGCACCGGTGCGACGCTGAAGGGTATCGAACTGGCAGCGCAAGTGCCGTTCAAGATCTTTACCGAAGGCTTCCTTGGCAATTTCGGCCTGATCCTGAACGCGACCTTCATCGACAGCAATGCCGATTACACCGTGCAGGGTCCAGCGACCGTGCCGGGTGGTGCATTGGTGAACATGGTGCGCAGTGCGGCGCTCGCCAACGTGTCGAAGGAAGCTTACAACGGCACCTTCTATTACGATGATGGCACGTTCTCGGCCCGCGTGATGGGCACCTATCGCAGCCGTTACCACGAAGGCGCCAGCGGCACCGGCAACGTGCTGGAAGGCTATGGCTCGATGTTCAACCTCGATGCCTCGATGCGTCTGAAGCTGACCGATTGGGTCGAAATCTCGCTGGAAGGCAACAACCTGCTGGATACCTATCGCTATCGCTACACCGATATTGATGCCGACCGTAACTATGAGAACAATCACTTCGGTCGCAACATCCTGGTGGGTGCGCGCTTCAAGTACTGAACCTGCTCTCTCCGGCCGGGCAGTGCCTCCTAAGCTGCCCGGCCACCTCATTTTTGCACAACAAGGAGCCGCCATGACCATTGATCGTCGATCCTTCATGGCGGCTTCTCTTGTGTCTGCGGTTACGGCGGGAAAAGTTGCTGCGCAGACGCCGCCACCCTTCGTGGCAGGGGGTGCATTGCCGCCGGGGCTGCCGCAGCCGTCCGAAACCATCGACCTGTGGCCTAGGGGGGCGCCGGGAATGCGGGCAAAGCCGCCGGTTGAAATGGTGCAGGAACGATCGACCGACGCGCTGGTAACCGACCGCGCGGTGGCAGGCATTGTGCGCCCGCGTATGGCGGTGTTCCGGCCTGACCGGCCCAATGGTGCGGCAGTTCTCATCACCCCCGGAGGCGGGTATCGCTGGGTCGTAGTCGACAAGGAAGGCTATGAAATGGGCCGCTGGCTGGCGGCGCGCGGGTTCACCGCGTTTGTCCTGTTCTATCGCTTGCCCGGTGATGGCTGGGCCGCAGGGCCGGACGTGGCGCTGGCCGATGCGCAGCGTGCCACGCGGCTGATCCGCCACCGCGCGCGCGATTATGCCATCGACCCGGAACGCGTTTCGGCCATGGGGTTTTCGGCAGGCGGCCATGTTTGCGCCGATCTTGCCACGCGGTTCGCCGCATCGGTGTATGAGGGGATCGATGCGGCGGACCGTCTTTCGGCCAAGCCGCACAGCGCCGCGCCGATCTATCCGGTGGTGTCGATGACCGCGCCCGATGCCCATGCCGGTTCGCGCGAAATGCTGGTGGGCAAGACCGCCTCGCCTGCGCTGGAAGCGACGCATTCGCCCCACCTGAATGTTCCCGCCAATGCGCCGCCGTTCTTCCTGCTCCACGCCGAAGACGATGAATCGGTGCCGGTGAACAACACCCTGCTGCTGCGCGCGGCCTTGAAGGAGAAGAAGGTGCGCGTTGAAACCCATCTGTTCGAATGTGGCGGCCACGGCTTTGGCCTGCGCAAAGCAATCGGCAAGCCGGTGGAAGTGTGGCCCGACCTGTGGCGCGCATGGGCGCGCACGACGGGGCTGGCCCTATGATTGATGGGGTGACCGTCGACCGGCGCGATGCGATCAAATCGGCGGCGCTTGCCGCTCTCGGCCTTGCGGCTCCTCTCCCCGCAAGTGCCGCCCCGGCGCAATCCCTCCCTCCCGCACCTGCGGCGCGCCGGGGCCTCGATAACCAGCGCATCGCCGATCTGGGCGATGGCACGTTCCTGAATCCGGTGCTGTCGGGCGACCGGCCCGATCCGGCGATCCTCAAAGACGGGAAAGACTATTACCTCACTTTCTCCAGCTTCGAGAGCTATCCCGGCCTGCTGATCTGGCATTCGCGCGATCTGGTGAACTGGTGCCCACGCAAACCCGCGCTGCACCGGAACATCGGCTCGGTCTGGGCGGTCAGCCTCGAAAAGCACAAGGGCCGCTATTACCTGTATATTCCGGTCAAGGCGTCCCCGCAGAACGACACGTTCGTGATCTGGGCCGACCATATCGACGGGCCGTGGAGCGATCCTGTGCCCTTGGGCCTGCCTAACCATATCGATCCCTGCCATGCCGTTGGTGAAGACGGTTCGCGCTGGCTGTTCCTTTCAGGCGGGGACCGGGTGCGGCTTTCGGACGATGGCCTGAGCCTCGCTGGGCCGGTCGAACACGTTTACGATCCGTGGCGCTATCCCGATGAATGGGATGTGGAAGGCTTTGCCCCCGAAGGGCCGAAGATCCACCGCGTTGGCAAGTGGTTCTATATGCTGACGGCAGTGGGTGGCACGGCTGGCCCACCCACCGGGCACATGGTCATTGCCGCGCGGTCGAAATCCATCCACGGCCCATGGGAACAGCACCCCGGCAACCCGCTGGTGCGCACCACCGATATCCGCGAAGGCTGGTGGTCACGCGGCCATGCCAGCCTTGTCGAAGCGCCCGATGGTTCGTGGTGGAGCCTGTATCACGGATTCGAGAACGGCTTCTGGACGCTGGGCCGTCAGTGCCTGCTCGACCCCATCGAATGGACCGCCGATGGCTGGTTCCACATGAAAGGCGGCGATCTGTCGCAGCCTTTGCCCAAGCCCAAGGGCGGGCAAGCGCTGCCCCACGGCATGGCGCTGTCCGATCAGTTTGCCACTTTGCAGCTTGGCACCAAATGGTCGTTCTTCCGCCCCGCACCGGATGAAGCTGCGCGGGTGCGGGTGGCGGACAATACGCTGTTCCTGAAAGGGAAAGGGCTGGCTCCCTCCACCGGATCGCCGCTGCTGCTGATTGCGGGCGACACGTCCTATCAGTTCGAATGCGACATCGAACTGGCACCGGGTGCGACTGCCGGGCTGGTGCTGTTCTATGACGACAAGCTCTATGCCGGGCTGGGCTTCGATGCGCAGCGCTTTGTCACCCATCAATATGGCATGGAGCGCGGCCGCCCGGCCAACCCGCATGGGGCTACCATGCGCATCCGTGTGACCAACCGTCGCCACATCATCAGCTATCACACCTCTGGCGATGGCGGGAAAACGTGGGTGAAGTTTGACCGGGGCATGGAAGTGTCCGGCTATCACCATAACGTGCGCGGCGGCTTCCTGATGCTGCGCCCCGGCCTTTACGCCGCAGGGCCGGGCGAAACCAAATTCCGCAATTTCAAATTCACCGCACTGGAACCGTAATGCTGCGTAATCTTGAATTGCATTGTGACCGGTTGTTTCCGGTTGAACCGTCTGTGCGTGGGTTGGCGCGGGAGTTGTATGCCTCGGTCAAAGGCCTGCCGATCATCAGCCCGCATGGTCACACTGATCCGCGCTGGTTTGCGGGTAACGAGACGTTCGGCAATGCGACCGAGCTACTGCTGGTGCCGGATCATTACGTGTTCCGCATGCTCTATTCGCAAGGGGTGGCGCTGGAAGATCTGGGTGTGCGCAACCGGCAAGTGGACCCGCGCGCGGCGTGGCGGTTGTTTGCCGAACGCTATGGCCTGTTCCGGGGCACGCCTTCGCGGATGTGGCTGGACTGGGTGTTTGCGCAAGTCTTCGGCATGGGCGTGCAGCTTTGCGCCGAAACCTCGGACCTGTACTTCGACACGATCACCGAGATGTTGGCCACGGATGCCTTCCGCCCGCGCGCACTGTTCGAACGCTACAACATCGAAGTGCTGGCAACCACGGAAAGCCCGCTCGACACGCTGGAGCACCATGGCGCGATCCGCGCGTCCGGGTGGCAGGGGCGGGTCATCACCGCCTATCGCCCCGATCCGGTGGTGGACCCGGAATTTGAAGGCTTTAGAGCGAACCTCGATGCGTTTTCCGCGCTGACTGGCGAGGATTGCCTGACATGGGAAGGCTACCTTGCCGCGCACCGGCAGCGCCGCGCCTTCTTCGCCACGATGGGCGCGACCAGCACCGACCATGGCCACCCCACCGCACAGACCGCCGACCTGCCGCTGGCCGAAGCCAAAGCGCTGTTCGCCAAAGTCGTGTCGGGAGACTTCACCGCGGCAGAGGCCGAACTGTTCCGCGCCCAGATGCTGACCGAGATGGCCGGGATGAGCCTTGACGATGGGCTGGTCATGCAGATCCACCCCGGATCGTTCCGCAATCACAATGCCGCCGTGTTCGAACGCTTTGGCCGTGACAAGGGCGCGGACATTCCGACGCGGACTGATTTCGTCCATGCGCTGAAGCCGCTGCTCGACCGTTATGGCAATGAGCGCGACCTTTCGATCATCCTCTTCACGCTGGATGAAAGCGTCTATGCCCGCGAACTGGCACCGCTGGCGGGGCATTACCCCTGCCTGAAGCTGGGTCCGGCATGGTGGTTCCATGACAGCCCCGAAGGGATGAAGCGCTTCCGCCATGCCACGACCGAGACGGCGGGCTTCTACAACACCGTCGGCTTCAACGACGATACCCGTGCTTTCCTGTCAATCCCGGCGCGGCACGATGTGGCGCGGCGCATCGATTGCTCCTTTCTGGCGCAGCTGGTGCTGGAACACCGGATCGAGGACTGGGAAGCGGCGGAACTGGCCACCGACCTGTCCTACAACCTTGCCAAGAAGGCCTACAGGCTGTGAGCCGTCTTTCTCCCGCAACGCTGGCCAGCCTGCCCGCCACTGTGGCGCGCCCGCTTTATGACCGGGATGCGCAGAAGGTCGGCATTGTCCACTTCGGCATTGGCGCGTTCCACCGCGCGCATCAGGCGTGGTATTGCGATGCGGCGATGAATGGTGCCAGTGAACAGGGGGGCGATCGCGACTGGATGATTACCGGCGTATCGCTGCGTTCGCCCGGCGTTGCGCGGCAGATGAACCCGCAAGGCGGGCTTTATACGCTGGCCGAGCGGTCCGCCGAAGGGACTGCCCTGCGCGTGGTCGGATCGGTGAGGAACGTGCTGGTCGCCAGCGAGGAGCCGGAGGCGGTGATTGCGGCGGTGGCCGCGCCTGACACCCGCATCGTCAGCCTGACGGTGACCGAGAAGGGTTATTGCCGCAGCGAGAGCGGCGATCTCGACTTCGCGCTCGCCCACAGTTTGAGCTTCTATTACTTCGTCACGCAGGGCCTGCTGCGGCGGCGCAAGGCGGGGCTGCCGGGGATCACTCTGCTGCCGTGCGACAATCTGGCCGACAACGGGGCAAAGCTGCACGCGCTGATGCGCCAGTATCTCGACCGGCATGAACCTGATCTGCTGGCATGGTTCGAGGATACCTGCGCCTGTCCTTCGACCATGATCGACCGCATCGTGCCCGCGACCACGGACGAGGATCGGGCGATGGTAGCCGAGGGGCTGGGGGTGGCCGAGGATCTGGGCGGGCTTGCCGATGAAGCCTGTGTCGTCACCGAACCGTTCAGCCAGTGGGTGATCGAGGACAAGTTTGCCACCCCGCGCCCCCAATGGGAAGCGGTGGGGGCAGAGCTGGTCAGTGACGTTGCGCCATATGAAACCGCCAAGCTGCGCATGCTCAACGGCGCCCATTCGATGCTCGCCTATTGCGGCCTTGCGCGCGGGCACACCTATGTTCACGAAGCGATTGGTGACCCCGAACTGCACGATCTTGCCCTGCGCCTGATGGGCCGAGAGGCTGCGCCCACAATCGCGGCCGCGCCGAACCAGAACCTTGCCGCCTATGCCGAGGCGCTGATCGCGCGCTTCGCCAATCCCAGCCTCAACCACCGGCTGATCCAGATCGCCATGGACGGCAGCCAGAAAATCCCCCAGCGCTGGCTGGAAACGCTGGCCGCCAATGCCAAGGCCGGCAAATCCTGTCCCGCCATCCTCACCGCCATCGCCGCATGGATCCGCCACCTCCAGGGCCACAACGGCACAGTCGACGACCCCATGGCCGCAAGGCTCTCCGCGCTGGCGCGCAAAGCGGACACCGCACAGGCGACGCTTGCGATATTTGCAGATGACGGCCCCATGGCTGGGACGTGGGTGCCAACGCAGGACGATATCGCGGGCCTGAGCGAAGTGGTTCTGGCCTGATTTTTCGGGAAATCTCCCTAATTCTCCCTTGGTGGGAAAGGTCTTTTTGACTCCGGTCAGTTGACGGACGCGCGGTTTTGGCCAAACCGGCACGCAAAGCAGGTGCGGGCATTACCGGGAGGATTCGGATGGAACAGGCGGACGTCGTGATTGTCGGGGCAGGCCACGGTGGGGCGCAGGCCGGTATCGCCTTGCGCCAGAACGGTTTTGAAGGCCGCATTCTGGTGATCGGGCGCGAACCGGAAATCCCTTATGAACGCCCGCCGCTGTCCAAGGAATATCTGGCGCGCGACAAGACGTTTGACCGCATCTGCATCCGCCCCGCCCAGTTCTGGGAAGACAAGGGTGTTGAACTACGGTTGAGCGCCGAAGTCGTGTCGATTGACGCAGGCGCGCGTACGGTCACGCTGGGCGATGGTTCGCAGGTGGAATATGGCAAGCTGATCTGGGCGACCGGCGGCGATCCGCGCCGCCTTTCGTGCATGGGATCGGACCTTGTCGGCGTGCATGGCGTGCGCACCCGCGCCGATGCCGACCGGATGATGGCCGAACTGGATGCGGGCGCGAAACGGGCGGTCGTGATCGGCGGCGGCTATATCGGGCTGGAAGCGGCGGCGGTGCTCACCAAGTTCGGCGTCGAGGTAACCCTGCTGGAAGCCCTGCCGCGCGTGCTGGCGCGTGTGGCCGGTGAAGCGCTGTCCGAATTCTATCAGGCGGAACACCGCGCCCATGGCGTGGACCTGCGCACTGGTGCGGCGATGGACTGCATTGAAGGCGATGGCACCAAGGTTACCGGCGTGCGGATGCAGGACGGGTCGGTCCTGCCCGCCGATATCGTGATTGTCGGCATCGGCATCGTGCCCTGTGTCGGCCCGTTGATCGCCGCAGGCGCGGCGGGTGGCAATGGCGTGGACGTTGACGAATTCTGCCGCACTTCGCTGCCCGACGTCTATGCCATTGGCGATTGCGCTGCCCATGCCAACGATTTTGCCGAAGGTGCGGTGATGCGGCTGGAATCGGTACAGAACGCCAACGACATGGCCACCTGCGTTGCCAAGGGCATCTGCGGCAATGAAGTGCCTTACAAGGCGACGCCGTGGTTCTGGTCGAACCAGTATGATCTGAAATTGCAGACCGTAGGCCTGTCCACGGGGCACGATCAGGCGGTGTTGCGGGGCGATCCGGCCACCCGCTCATTCTCGGTGGTCTATCTCAAGCACGGCAAGGTCATCGCGCTCGACTGCGTCAACATGGTCAAGGACTATGTGCAGGGCAAGAAGCTGGTCGAAACCCGTGCCCAGATCGCGCCGGAAATGCTGGCCGATGCGGGCGTGCCGCTGAAGGAAATGGCGGCTTAAGCCAGCCTGTCCAAAGCCCAGCGGGCGGCATCGGCCACCGCTGGGTCAGGATCGTCCAGCAGCGACTGCGCCACCGGGACAAGGCCCGCATCGCCGCTGTTGCCCGCTGCATACAGACAGTTACGCACCATGCGGTCGCGGCCGATGCGTTTGATCGGACTGCCCGAAAACACGGTGCGGAATGTCGCGTCGTCCAGCGCCAGCAGTTCGGCCAGCCTTGGTGCGGTCAGTTCAGCACGGGGCAGGAAGGCGCGGTTGGCCTGTGCCGCTGCGGCAAAGCTGTTCCACGGGCAGGCGGCAAGGCAATCGTCGCAGCCATAGATGCGGTTACCCAGCGCGGCGCGAAATTCCTCGGCCACCGGGCCTTTGTGTTCGATGGTCAGGTAGGAAATGCAGCGCCGCGCATCCAGTCTGTAGGGGGCGGGGAAGGCGTGTGTGGGGCAGGCGGTCTGGCAGGCGGTGCAAGAACCGCAGCGGTCGGCGTGCGGTGCGTCCCATGTCAGGTTCAGGGTCGTGTAGATCGCCCCAAGGAACAGCCATGATCCGTGGGTGCGGCTGACCAGATTGGTGTGTTTGCCCTGCCACCCCAGCCCCGCCACCTGCCCCAGCGGTTTTTCCATGACCGGGGCGGTATCGACGAAGACCTTGACCTCAGCCCCCGGTTCCTCAGCCACCAGCCACCGTGCCAAGGCCTTGAGATTGCGCTTAATCACATCGTGATAATCCGCCCCCTGGGCATAGACCGATATGCGCCCCCGGTCAGGATAGCGCTCCAGCGTGCGCGGATCGGCGGCAGGGGCATAGCTCATGCCAAGGGCGATCACGGCGTTGGCTTCGGGCCATAGCGATTGCGGGCCGCGGCGGTGATGCAGGCGGGTTTCCATCCATTCCATCGACCCGTGGCAGCCTTCGCCCAGCCATTGTTCCAGCCGCTGCGCGCGCAAGTTATCGTCGGCGGCGGGCGCGATGCCGCAGGCGGCAAAACCGAGGCGCGCCGCCTCCTGCTTCAGCCGGTCCTCCAGACTTTTTGCTGCGCCGTTAACCAAACTTGCTGTCCCGCTTGTTTATCGCCTACCGATAGGGCCGTGGCCCATGAAGATCGAGCTAGGGGAATGGCGGGTGTCCGGCAACGGGGGTGAAGCGGAACTCGCGATTGAGGCGCGCGGGTTGGTGAAGCGGTTCGATGGCTTTACCGCCGTTGATGGCGTCGACATTTCGGTGCCCAAGGGCGCGATCTACGGCATTCTGGGGCCGAACGGCGCGGGCAAGACCACCACGCTGCGCATGTTGCTGGGCATTATTGATCCCGACGAAGGCTATCGCCGCGTTCTGGGCCATGAACGGCCTACCGATGTTGCCCGCCGGATTGGCTATCTGCCCGAAGAGCGCGGCCTTTATCCGTCGATGAAGGCCTATGAAGCGATTGCGTTCCTTGCCGCCCTGCGTGGAGTGCCGCTGAAAGAGGGACGCCGCAAAGGGCGCGAAATGCTGGAAGAGCATGGCCTTGGCTATGCCGCAGACCGGCAGATCCGCCAGATGTCGAAAGGCATGGCGCAGCAGGTGCAATTGCTGGGCACGCTGGTCCATCAGCCTGATCTGGTGGTGTTCGATGAACCGTTTTCCGGCCTTGATGCGCTGAATCAGGGCAAGCTGGAATTGATGATTCGCGCACTGGCGGCGCGCGGAACAACCGTGATCTTTTCCACCCACGTCATCGCCCATGCCGAACGGTTGTGCGACCGCATTGCGATTATTGCAGGGGGCAAGGTGCCCTTTGCCGGGTTGGTGGACGAAGCGCGCGACCGGTTGCGCCCGCAAGTGCGGCTGGAAACGCGCGCACAGGATGGGCCATGGCGCGCGGCCCTGCCCGCCGATGTGCGGCATGAAGGCGCGTTCTGGCATTTCACCCTGCCTGAAAGCGGGGTCGAACCGCTGTTGCGCACGCTGATCGAAGGCGATGCAGGAATCCTCAGCCTGTCGATCGAGCGGGCGGGGCTGCACGATGCCTTTGTGGCGATTGCAGGCGAAGCGGCGGCAAGGGCGCTGAATGAAAGTGCGGGAGAGGCGAAATGATGATGGGGCTGCGAGAGAAGCTGCGCGCCGCGCTGGTGATTGCCCGGCGCGATTTCGTGGCGGTAATCTTTTCCAAGACCTTCATCTTTTTTCTGATCGGGCCTGCCTTTCCCATCATTGTTGGCGGGCTGGCAGGCGGCATCGGTGCCAAAGTGCAGCAGAACGTTGACCGTCCGCGCATCGGCATTGCCATGAGCGCGCCCGATGCCGACCGGCTTTTGGCTGCGCGTGAGGAACTGAAAGGGCGGGTGGCAGGCCCTGTGCCCGATATGATCGTGTTGGAGCAGGTCGCGCCAGGGCAGTCCTTTGACGCCCCCGCCGCGCTGGCTGACGGCGACCGGCAGGTTGCAGCTGTGCTGGATGGAACGCTGGATGCGCCAAGGTTGACCGGGCCGACCGAACGGGTGCGGCAATGGGCAGGTCTGGTGTCGAACCTTGCCGCGCGTGCCCGTTCGACCCAGCCGACCGAGTATCCCACTGTCGCGGTCGAGGAAGTGAACACCAGCGTCGCCAAAGTGAAGACCGGGCAGATCTATACCGCGCAGGGGGCGCAAGTATTGCTGTTCCTGCTGACGATGTTGCTGGCGGGTATGGTCCTGTCCAATCTGGTTGAGGAAAAGGGCAACAAGATCATCGAGGTGCTGGCGGCCGCGATTCCGATGGATGCCATGTTCATGGGCAAGCTGTTTGCCATGCTGGCGGTCAGCCTTGTCGGCATTGCGGTGTGGGGCACGGGCTTTGGCCTGCTGGTGCTGGCAGGAGGCAAGGCTTTGCCCGTGCTGTCGGTTCCCGCTGTGGGCTGGCCGCTGTTTCTCACGCTTGGCTTCCTCTATTTCGCTATGGCCTATCTGCTGCTGGGGTCACTGTTCCTGTCTATCGGCGGCATGGCTTCAACCGTGCGCGAAGTGCAGACGCTGTCGATGCCGGTGTCGATGTTCCAGCTTATGGTGTTTTTCTTTGCCAGCTTTGCGCTGACGATGCCGGGGACGTGGGTGGAGTGGGCGTCGATCCTGTTTCCGGTCAGTTCGCCCTATGCGATGCTCGCTCGCGCGGCGCAGCAGCCGGAGTTGTGGCCGCATCTGCTGGCGCTGGCCTGGCAGGGGCTGTGGGTGGCAGTGATCGTGCGGACAGGCGCAGCGCTGTTCCGCCGCACGGTAATGAAATCCGGCCCATCAGGTGCAAAACGCAGCGTGTGGGCGCGGCTGTTTCGTCGCAAGGGGGCCACGGCCTGAGCGACGCGCAGATGTGGATTATTGACATTGTTGTAGGTTATGGCACCTTGCCGGGGTGAAGCGGACCATGCGCAAAGCGTGGCCGCGACCGGAGGATAGCCATGGCCACACAACTAGCGCCCGAAGTCCCCACTTTTTCTTATCGCAGTTCGCCCACGGCGGCGCAGGCGTTTGAAGCGTGGCTGCGGGACAATCCGCAGGATATGCCGCACCATACGCAGCGCTGGGATGTCAGCCGTTCGGACATCTATGTTGAAGACCGCTGGCAGTCGATCTTTGCCGAAATGCGTGCGCAGGCACCGGTCAACCGCGTGCCCGAATCGCCCTATGGCGCCTATTGGAACGTGGCCAGCCACAAGGCGATCATGCATGTGGAATCGCTGCCGGAACTGTTTTCATCATCATGGGAATATGGCGGCATCACCATTGGCGACCCACCGGCCGATGTTGACCCGGCCAAGCTGGCGGAACGGCAATTGCCGATGTTCATTGCCATGGACCGGCCCGATCATACCGGCCAGCGCCGCACCGTGGCCCCGGCCTTCACGCCTGCCAAAATGGTGGAGATGGAGGCCGAAATCCGCCGCCGCACCGCCGACGTGCTCGATTCGTTGCCGTGGGGCGAACGGTTCGACTGGGTGGACAAGGTTTCCATCGAACTGACCACCGGCATGTTGGCGCTGCTGTTCGGCTTCCCGTGGGAAGACCGCCGGCTGCTGACGTTCTGGTCGGACTGGGCGGGCGATGTCGAATTGACGCTGGCGCGCGATCTTGCCGATACGCGCTTTGGTTTCCTGAGTGAAATGGCGCATTATTTCCAGCGTTTGTGGGGCGCGCGGATGCAGGCACCGCCCACGGGCGATCTGATTTCGATGATGATCCATTCCGAAGCCATGAACCACATGAGTCCGCAGGAATTCATGGGCAATCTGGTCCTGCTGATCGTGGGCGGCAACGACACCACACGCAACACCATGTCGGGCATCATCCACGCGCTCGACCATTTCCCCGATCAGCGCGAACTGCTGGAAAGCGATCCTTCGCTGATTCCCAATGCGGTGCAGGAATGCATCCGCTTCGTCACGCCGCTGGCGCACATGCGCCGTACCGCCACGGCCGATGCCGACCTGTTCGGCCATCAGATCAAGGCAGGCGAAAAGCTGATCTTGTGGTACATTTCGGCCAACCGCGACGAAACGGTGTTTGAAAACCCCGACAAGCTGATCGTCAACCGGCCCAATGCGCGGCGGCATCTGTCGTTCGGGCATGGCATTCACCGCTGCGTCGGTGCGCGGCTGGCCGAACTGCAATTGCGCATCCTGCTGGAAGAAATGCACGAGCGCCGCATGCGTGTGCGGGTAAGGGGCGATGTGCAGCGGGTGCGGGCCAATTTTGTCCACGGTTTCCGCAAGCTGGAAGTGGAACTGGAGAAGCGTTAACTTGGGGTCTTTGTTCGACCCGCTATGATATTGGTCACGATTGGCACCGGCAGGCGCGGCTATCACAGGTCATGTTCTGCCGGTGGGCCACCGCCCCCCAGGGTTTTAATGCCCACCGGCCCATCGGCAGAACACCTTAGAGGTTGCAGATGATCGTCAGACCTTTGCCCGCACTGCTCCATCGCCGTCGTATTCTGGCCTTGCTGGGGGCCAGCGCGGTTCTGCCCTTTGCCAGCGCGTGCAGCGCCAAACCTGCGGCAAAGGGCACATTCCCGATTGCCAAAAGCGATGCCGAATGGCGCAAGCTTCTGACCGCCGATCAATATTACATCCTGCGCGAAGAAGGCACTGAGCGGCCTTTCACGTCGCCCCTGCTCAAGGAAAAGCGCAAAGGCACATTCGCCTGTGCGGCTGATGGCACTGCGCTGTTCGCATCGTCCACCAAATTTGAAAGCGGCACCGGCTGGCCCAGCTTCTGGAAGCCGATTGCCAAGGCCGTGGGCACCAGCACCGATCGTTCGCTGGGCGTGGTCCGCACCGAAGTTCATTGCAACCAGTGTGGCGGGCATCTGGGCCATGTGTTCGACGATGGCCCTGCGCCTACGGGCCTGCGCTATTGCATCAATGGCGATGCGCTGGTGTTTCGCCCCATGTGACGAAAATGGCGTGATGGCTGATGATCTCACCGCTCCGGCTTGACCGCAGCGCAGCTTCTGCCATCGCGGCCCAGTGCGAAGATTCACCGCCCTTCTTCTCTTGCTGGCACCGTTGCTGTGGATCACCTGGGGGTGGAAGCCATTACCACCGGATTCGCCGCGGGCGCTGCTGCGGGTTTCGGACAGGACGGCGCAGATTGGCCGCGATGATCGGGCAAAGCTGGGGCCGTTCCGCCCGCTGCATTTGTGGCACATCACGTCGCCCAGCCCGCGCTTTGGTGGCTATTCGGCGCTTCTGGCCATGCCCGAAGGCGATTTTCTGGCACTGAGCGACCGCAATTCGTGGGCGCGTTTTGCCGTGCCTATGCGCGCTGGCCGGGCCACGGCCAAAACCGGACGGTTGATTTACGAACGGCGGCTGGATGGCGGTTATTCAGGTTTCGATGTGGAATCGGCGGTGCTCGATCCCATAGATGGCAGCTTGTGGGTTGGTGCCGAAGGCGGCGATCGGGTGTTCCGGCTGGCCCGACGCGGGCTGGGCGTGCAGGCATTCTCGATTGGTCCGATGAAGGCGTGGCCGCGCAATGGCGGTGCAGAAGCGATGGCGCGCCTGCGGGATGGATGCTGGATGATCCTGTGCGAATCATGCGCGTTCGATACTGCTGGGGCGCATCTTGGCCTGCTGTTTTCCGGGCATCCGGGGCGGTCGCCCTTAAGCCCTTTTCGAATCGTGCTGCCAGAAGGTTTCGATCCGGTCGATATGACGCCGCTGCCTGATGGGCGGCTGTTGATCCTGACGCGGCGGCTCAACCTTTTCCCGCTGCATTTCGAAAGCCGAATCGTGCTGGCCGACCCGGCGCAGATTGACCGGCGCCGCGCGTTGCGCACCACCGAACTTGCGCGGATCGATGGCCAGAATCTGCGCGAAAACTATGAAGGCATGACGTTGCTACCGGGCAGCGGGAGGCAGATGGTGCTGTGGTTGATTTCCGATGCCAACGATTCGGCGTTCCAGCGTACGCTTGTGCTGGAGCTGGCGTTTGATCCGTTGCAGTTTCCGCTCATTCGTTGAAACGCCAAAAACCCCCGATCCACTAAGGAAAGGGGGTTTTGGATCGATCAATCCCTTGCGGGAGAAATCTTAAGCCCTCGCGGGCGCGCTGTTAGGCAGCAGCAGCCTTCACCAGATCGCGCTTCACCTTGAGGGCGCGCGACGAAAGCTTCGTGTCCGACTGCTTCAGCAGCCAGTTGTCGAGGCCGCCGTTGTGCTCAACAGAGCGCAGACCGTGCGTCGAAACGCGGAACTTGAAGCTGCGGTCCAGCTTCTCGCTCATCAGCGTGACGTTCTGCAGGTTGGGCAGGAACAGACGCTTGGTCTTGTTGTTGGCGTGGCTTACGTTGTGACCGACTTGGCGGCCCTTACCGGTCAGTTCGCAGATACGCGACATGGCTAAAACTCGCTTGGCTTGTTCGATAGTAACTATCGGGAAGGCGCGGCTCTTATCGATTCAGCAGGCGAAGTCAAGGATTCGGAAGGCTTGGTAGTGTCTCAGTTTGAATTTTCCCGCTTGCGGTAAGGTCCGCGAGGTTTTGGCTCTGGGGCCATCGCATCAATCTTTGCCACAATGTCATCAAGCGACCAAAGGTGATCAGTGATCCCCGCTGCCATCGCAGGGGTGACACGAAGCGTCTTATGGATGCGGCAAAAGTTATAGAACGCGAAATACAGCGCCAGCGCGTGAATGTGGTTGTCCAGCTTCTTGCTGAAAGCGTTGGTCAACCGCGTGAAGCGGCGGTTCTGCATACGGATAGAGAGGTTCATGCGCTCCACATGCGAGGTGGAAACGTGCGCAATGTCGGGATTGCCCTCGCGGCGAACCTTCTTGATCCCAGTGCAATCGGCGGGGCTATAGCGCTTCTCAGGGCCAGCGCCGCCGATTGAGCCATACAGCTTCACAAGCTGGGCATAGTCCACGTCAGCACCAAATGCGCCTTCCACAGCTTCCAGATAAGCCTTGTGGCCGTCGGTCGTAAGCTGGACACGGTTGGCAAGGCGCGCGCGCAGATCGTCCATAACGATCATGGCGCTTTCGCCCGAACGATCCCCCACGAAATAGGAAACCATCAGCTTCGTGTCGGCATCAATCGCCGTCCACGTCCACACGTCGCCAGCGCCATCAGGAGCGGCCTTCGCATCAGCCACGTTCTTTTGCTTGGCATAGCAGAACGACCAGATTTCATCGCACTGGATGCGTGAAGCCTTCACGTTGCGCACAGTCTCGTCATGGATGGCAAGGCAGGCTTCCCCAGCCTCAACCAGCAGCTTGCCAACCGTGTTGATCGACACGTCCGCAATGCGGCTGATCGAGCGCATGGAGGAACCTTCGCACAGCATGGCGAGGATTTGGACGCGTTTTGCAAGGGCGAGTTTGTTCATGCCCATTTTTATATGAACTTTCTTGCTTAGCGTCAAGCATGAAATGTAATTATGAAACTAGGCGCAACATCGGTTTACTCTGTGGAACGGGATATAGGGATGCTACATCCTCCACCAGAAGTCCGAACATTTCTGCAATGTCTTCAATGGAATAATCTAGGTCGGAAATATGTGCCTTGATAATTGAACGGAGAACCGCAGGCCGCTCAACAAGGTGAGTGGCCTCCACCGGCTCACGTTTACGAAAGCCACGCTTAGACATTTCGATGGCGTAGTATTTATACATTCTGTCAGAAAGAGAGCCAATCTGCCAAGCTTTATACATTATAGACTGCATTGAAGTTCCCCAATACAGCTTTAAATCCATAAACTTTGTAAGAGAATGAGAATCGAAATCGTTTTTAATTTCCCTAGTAGGCATAAGAAACTCGGACGCAAACCTATTTGCCTCAATCTCCTGTTCACGATGAGGAGTTTGGTGACAAATCAGGTGCCCAATTTCATGAGCCAAACTAAAACGATACCGATCTTTTGGCTGATTAGAATTTATAAAAACAAGAGGCGGAAGACCGTCGCAGGAATGCTGACAGAACCCGTCGATCAGCTCGCTACCGAAGTCGAACGAGATAATGATTATCCCCGCCCCTTCCGCGAGTTTGGTAAGGTCGGCTACCGGCCCCTTAGGGACTTGCCACCTCTGCCGAAGCATTCTGGCAATTTCCTCGACGTCACGACCATATTCATCAGGATCGACCGACGGCAAGGCTGGCAAGGTCGGATCTAGCTCAACCGACTCCAGCAATGACTTCAAATTAAGTCTAAAAATCTCAGCCAAGCCATGAACTGCGTCTTGATCCTTCACAGCTAATTTAGCCCGCTTCCGATGGTAGCTCACCATCGGTTCCCGAACATAAGCACTCCGAAAAAAGAAGCCTGGACGGACGCGCAGCGCATCAGCCAGCTTCTCCACAAGCTCAGGCTGCGGCTGGATGCGGCCATGCTCCAGTTTCGACAGAGTCCCCTGCGTGATATATCCATCCAGCATAGAAACAAGTTCAGCCTGTCCCTTGCGGCGAACTTGTCGCGCAAGGGTAAGCAAGCTGCCGTTGAATACCTTATCCATTTGCCTTCCGCTCGCCACCTCTCACCAAAACACGAACCGCAACGTTTTCGTCATCATCGTCAACCGGCAGAGGCTGCTGAATGCCGCGACCGTCGTCGCCATCACTCAGAGAAATTGCCCACAGCACATTCCGATTGGCATCATTGCAGACGAGATAGATATCGATCTGATTTGGAGCGTTTTCCGGGACGCTCCAGCCCAAATAGAGGAGCGTCGCCTCGGGTGCATCCGGGAAAAGGGTAGATGCATAATCCGGCATTTCGTTCGCATCATACTGTTCGGACGCGTGGGTAGGGCTGACGCCAACCGAGAAGCCGCCAGACAAGCGCTTAACGCGGAGCGCATATTTGCTTTCAAGGCCGACCAGAACAAGCTGGCTCTTGCGGTGGAGGTGTGCGCCATTCGTAGCGTCGCAATAATCGCGCAGTTTGCGAACAAAGACATCGCGATAGATCGTCGCCCTCGATCGAGCCTCCAGCATTGGAGCTATCGCGCGACACTCCCGCATAAAAAAGGCATGGACCTCACGGCCCAACGCCATCAAGCCGGGGAAATGATGGCCGATTTCGACCTTGGCATCTTCAACGCTACGAATTGGCAATGTGCGCACTCCCTGCTGACTGAAGGGGTGTGGCACGAAATCCTGTCCAATTCAAGATATTTTATTCCAGATTTATTCCTTTGGCAGTTTTGCCCACCGCTTAGCCGCCGCAGCCTTAGCGATCTCCGCCCTGCGTTCCGGTGTCATATTCTCCGCGCGCTTCTTGCCGCCCTTGCTCCCAAGCTGGGCGGCGGCACTGGATAGCCCTTCGCGCTCGTCCTCAATCTCGCCGGTTGCGATCTTGCCGATCATCACCGCAAGGCCGATGGCGTCGGCTGGCCGCTTCTCTCCGCGTGGGCCTTTAGGCATTCCCGCCCTCCGGCCAAATGAATACGCCATCACGATTTACGCCATCTAGAATTTCATCTGAGTCCGCGCCAATCCGGGGGCCATCGCCGCGATTTATTTCAACCGTGCCTGCCGCCAACCAAGCACCGCTCGGAAGACTATCTGGGTTTTGTTCGGCGGCCAGCGCAACGCGGCTCCCCGTCTGTTCGGTAAACTTGAAAAGTCGCATACAGCCTCCATGCTTTCCGCTAAGCATAAGGCATGATCGCGGCTGGCGGTAGCCCTTTCGCGCGATCAAAATTCAAACTGAGACACTACCGAAGGCTTGAAAGCGTCGCGCGCTCACTTATACCGCACGCCATGACCCGCTGGCCCCTTCCCGAACCCATGCGAATGGCGCTGGATCAGGCGCTTTGCGCTGGGAAAGCAGGCGAAGTGCCGATTGGCGCGGTCATTATGCGGGATGGCAAGGTGATTGCTGCCGCACACAACCGCCCGCGCGCATTGTGCGATCCTACCGCTCATGCCGAAGTGCTGGCGATTCGCGCCGCTGCGGCTGCATTGGGGCAGGAACGGCTGGATGGGTGTGACCTGTGGGTCAGTCTTGAACCTTGCGCGATGTGTGCAGGTGCTATCGTCCATGCCCGGATTGCGCGCGTTTACTATGCTGCCAGCGATCCCAAAGGCGGCGCGGTGGAGCATGGTGGCCGTGTGTTCGACCAGCCCACCTGTCTGCACAGACCTGAAGTCTATTCCGGGATGGGGGAGAGCGAGGCGGCAGACATGCTGCGCAGCTTCTTCCGCGAACGGCGTTAAAAACTGCGCCAGATCTTCACTGGCACCGAATCGGCAGGGCCTGTGCCGCGTGGGCAGCGCACCGGTTTGAACGTGGTTGAATGGCAGACCTGCACTTCACGCAGCCAGCCGCCACGGCCCAGCAGCAGGCGGATCATATCCGGCTTCAGGCGCGGATTGGCCACCACCATCGCTTGGCGCATCATTGCGGCGTTCAGGCCTTCCTTGCGCGAAAGGCGGGCCATATCGGGGAAGGTCATGCTCTGAAACAGCGTGCGGCCTTTGTCGAAATAGGCCGCTGGGTCTTTGGTCATGCACGAACCATGCTTGGCCCATTCGTGCATCAGCAAGGTGGTGGACGGCGTGGTACAAAGGTTTCGGCGCAAAGTGGCGGCATCGGGCGCGCGCGGGGCCGGGCACCACTGCGGATACTGGCTGCCCCGTCCTTCGGGCCACAGTCCATGCAGGACGAAGCCGAACCGGCCCATGCGACCGGAGCATTGCGTGGCATTGGCCGGATCATCCTTGCGCGTGCGGCAATATTCGGGCGACCAGCTTAACGCCAAGGTATAGCCGGTGATTGGCACCACCCGCGCCGGTTCATCCGCCAAGGGCATGGGCGGCACCGAAACCTGCGGCGGCACCTGACATTGCCAGCCTTGCGCCAGCGCAGGTGTGGCGGTGGCGAGCGCCGCAAGCGCCATCGCACGGCGCATGTCAGTCAGCCTTGTTCTGGTTAAGCCATGCCGATGCCTGCGGGCGAAACATCAGCACGCCTGCGGCCAGCATCAGTATGATGGCCAGCGTGGAAAATGCGGCAAAAGGTGCGCCAAGCATCCGCGCCACTTCGGGAATGCCTGCAAGGCCCAGCAGTTCGAAACCCACAAGCACGGCCACGAACCATCGTGCAAAGCCCACGCGGGCGCGTGAAACGACCAGCCCCAGTCCCAGCGCGATCATCGCATTGGCATATGGCCCGATCAGGATACTGCGCTTGTCCACGCCCAACAGCGCAGCCATGGCCGTGGCATTGACCGAGACATTGACGATCCGCACCAACTGGCTGGCCAGCAGGGTGCGTTCAAACCAGACGATGGCGGCGGGACGTTCGGAAAGTTTTGACATGGGCCGGGAACCTGTCAGTCCAGCGGCGTGAAGTCGAGGCCGATGTCGGCGGCGGGCGCACTTTGCGTCAACCGACCGACCGAAACGTAATCCACGCCCGAAGCGGCAATCGCGCCGATGGTGTCGAGCCGGACCCCGCCCGACGCCTCGCACGGGACACGCCCGGCGACCAGCGCCACGGCCTGTTTCAACAGGTCCGGTCCCATGTTGTCGAGCAGCAGGCGGGTGGCCCCGGCAGACAGCGCAGGTTCGATCTGGTCGATATGATCCACTTCGCAGATCACGTCCTTAACGCCTGCGCAAAGCGCGCGCCGCACGGCTTCGGCCACGCCACCTGCGACAAGGACGTGGTTGTCCTTTATCATCGCGGCGTCCCACAGGCCCATGCGGTGATTGGTGCCGCCGCCGGTGCGTACCGCGTATTTTTCCAGATGGCGCAGGCCGGGGACGGTCTTTCGCGTGTCGAGCAGGCGGGCCTTCGTCTGGCCGCCAAAGGCATCGATCGCGTCGACATATTGCTGTGTAAGCGTGGCCACGCCCGACAGATGCTGGACGGTGTTCAGCGCGCTGCGTTCCGCCGTCAGCATGGCCCGCGCGTTGCCTTCAAGGTGCATCAGGTCGGTGCCGGGTGTCACTCGCGCACCTTCGGGCACAAGGATTTCGATCGTCATGGCAGGGTCGAGCGCGCGGAAGAAGGCTGCGGCGATAGGCAGCCCGCAGACGGTGATCGCATCGCGGCTGTCCATGGCGCCCGAAAAGCGCGCATCGGAAGGAATCACGCTTTCGCTGGTAACGTCATGCCCGCCGCCGGACAGGCCGTGGCCCAGATCTTCGGCAAGAGTGGCGGCGACGAAGGCTTCCAGATCGAAGCCGGGAATGGAAAAGCTGCTCATAGGCAGTCCATTATCATTCCCGGCGTTGGTGTCGAGCAGGGAAGCCCGGCGATCAGTGCACGAAGCGAGCCACCACATCGCGATAGGAGCGGCTGACTTTCACTTCCGCGCCGGATTCCAGCACCAGGAAGCATTCGCCGTTGGTGTGGGGGCGAACCTGACGGACCTGATCGAGGTTGACGATCTTCGAGCGGTGGACGCGCTGGAATACGCGGGGGTCAAGCCTGCGTTCCAGATCTTTCATGGTTTCGCGCAGGATCAGCGAATTGTCGCCGGTGTAGATGCACATATAATCGCCCGCCGCTTCGATCCGTTCGATGGTATCGACGTCGACGCGGAAAATCTGGCCGCGATCCTTGATGTTGATGAGCTTTTCGAAGCGGCCCGCAACCGGCTCGCCCTCATCCTCGATTTCGGGAAGGGCGCCGGGGGCGACTTCGGCCAGCACGTTCTTCAGCTTGTCGGCTTCTTCGCGTCCGCGCTTTTCCGAAAGACGGGTGCGGGCACGCTCCAGCGCGTCGGCCAGGCGGTCTTCCTCAACCGGTTTCAGCAGGTAATCGACGGCATTGGCCTCGAACGCCTTGATCGCATGTTCGGAATAGGCGGTGACGAAGACGAACAGTGGCGGGTCGATTTCCATTACGCCCTTCACCACCGAAAACCCGTCAAAACCGGGCATCTGGATGTCGCAAAATACCAGATCGGGCTTTTCGGTCTTGATCTTGCGGATCGCTTCGCGCCCGTTCGAACAGGTGTCGATAATCTCGACATCAGGGAAAGCCTGAAGGCGCAGTTGCAGGCCTTGAATGGCCAGTTTCTCGTCATCAACGAGGATGGTGCGGATGGTCATGCGTTACCCTTGTGCGTCACGTTGCGCCCCCGTGATCTTACCCCGTCGAAAGCAGGACCATCGAGAGTGGTTCCGGTTCCCAGCTTCATGCGCTGACAACCGCCGGACGGCGGGCCAGAACGGGCGGAGTTTCCGGCTCTCGCGGTTCGAAAGGCAGTTCCAGCACCACCTGAAAACCGCCTTCGGGGCGGTTGGAGATGTCGAAACGCTGGTTTTCGCCATAAGCCTGCAGAAGCCTGTCCCGAATGTTGGCAAGGCCAATGCCGGTTGATGCGCTGCTCACGCCGAACACTGTCGAAGGATCGGTGCCCGGTGACAAGCCCGGCCCGGTGTCCGACACGGTAACCCGTAGCATGGGGCCGACGAGTTGCGCCTCGATGGTAATTTCAGCGCCATATTCCATGGGGCCGACCGCATATTTGATGGCGTTTTCCACGAGCGGTTGCAGTAGCAGCGAGGGCATCAGCGCGTTCCGCACAGCATTGTCGATGCGAAATTCCGTGCGCAAACGCTCCTCAAACCGCATCAGTTCGATGTCGAGATAGAGCTTCAGCGTCTCGATTTCCTGCGCGACGGTGACGCGCGCGGTGGGTTCGTTCACCAAGGTATAGCGCAGGAACGACGACAGCCGCGACAGCATAGCATTGGCAGGTTCGGTCTGCTTCAGCAGCACCAGCGTCGAGATGGAGTTGAGCGTGTTGAACAGGAAATGCGGGTTGAGCTGATAGCGCAGCATGGCCAGTTGCGCGCTCGTGGCCTGCGCTTCCAGCCGCATGAGCTGATCTGTCTGTTCTTCCACCTGCAGGAAGAAGTTGATCGCGTAATACAGCCCGGTCCACGATATCAGCAGCGTCAGGTCAAGGTAGAACACGCCAAGGAAAAGTTGTGCGAAGCTGGCATCACCGCCCTGTCGATAGAGGCTGATGACCCACGAATCGATGAAGGCATAGAGGCCGACCGCGATGGACAGGGAAAGTGCGGTGACGCCCCATGTTATCAGCGGGCGCCGGTTGATGAGCGCACGGTAGATGACCGACAGGATCAGCGAGATCGAAAAGCCGGTGATCGTGGCGATGACCACGATGACAAGGAACGACCACGGCTGCGCATTGGCGATGGACGACATCGCGCGCAGCAGCATGGCCCCGCCCCAGCCAAGGATCTGCAAGCGCCAGAAGGCGCGGTTTTTATTGCCGAAGAACGGCGTGGGTCTGAACGGCAGCGCGGCCATGAAAACGGTTGTAACCGGTTGGGGCAGTCTAGCCTAGCCCCTCCGGATTACCCCTTTCGGGCCTGATCGATGGCGGCCTGCAGTTCTTCGGGCGGAACCGCGCCGTGAACCAGCTTTTCACCGATCACCCACGCAGGCGTGCCATTGACGCCAAGCTGGCGTGCGAGATCAAGATTGCGCTTCAATTCGTCCTCCACATCGCTGCGCGCGACAAAGGTGCTGGCGGCGGCAAGGTCCATGCCTGCGGCGGTAGCGGCGGCAGTGATGGACTGGTCGCTGGGACGCGCGCCGGTGAACATGGCGGTGTGATAGGCGGGGTATTTGCCCTGCGCGGCGGCAGCCAGAGCCATGCGCGCGGCAGGCGCGCTTTCAGGCGCGATGATCGGCAGTTCGCGGATCACCACTTTCAGGTCGGGGTTTTTTGCAATCAACCCTTCCAGCGCCTTCACGCTTTGCCGGCAATAAGTGCAGGCAAAGTCGGTGAATTCGACCAGCGTGACCTTGCCATTGGGGTTGCCCAGCACTGCGCCGGGGAACGGCGTTTCCAGCGCGCCACGCAAAGGCGCAATGCGCGCTTCGGATTCGCGCTGTTGCAGCCGTTCCATCGCTTCTGGCAACACTTCAGGGTGTTCAAGGATGTAGGACCGCACCAGTCCTTCGATGGCGGCGCGTTCCTTGCCACTGATCCCGGCGCTGGCGAGCGAGGCTTCCAGTTGCGCGTCTGCGCCCGGTTCGCCTGCGTCTTTGCGGCTTTCATACCACCAGCCGCCCAGCGCACCTGCACCGGCAAAAAGCACTGCGATCAGGGCGAAAGGGCCAAAGCGGCGGGGTTGGGTGTCTGCCATCGGGAGCGGCCTTAGCGCGATTTCTTCTGGCGTTCCATGGTCGCGCGGGCCGACATGGCGATATCCTGCGCGCGCAGCCAGTCGGGCGTGCCCTTGGGCAGCGCGGCTTCGGCGGCTTCGGCGCTGCGCACGGCTTCGGCCAGTCGCATGTTCATCAACTGCTGCTCGGCGCTGGCCAGCCGCGCCCGCGCCGTATCGCCGCGTGCTTCATAGACAACGCCAAGCTGATACCAGGTGAAGGGGTTGTCGCGGTCACGCACCACAGCGGCGCGCAGCACCTTTTCGGCTTCCGCAAAGTTGTCCTTGTCTTCGGTGGCGATCAGCGCGTGGCCGAATGTGGTGGCGATCAACGGTTCGTTGCCGGTCAGGGCGGTGGCTTCGCGCAGGGGCGGGATAGCCTCTTTCGGACGCCCGGATTCGAGCAGGATCTGCCCTTCCAGTTCAAGGAAATAGGGGTTGTGTGGGTCTTGCGCGATCAGCGCCTTGGTTTCATCCAGCGCCTTGTCGGCAAAGGCTTCCTTGTGAAAGGCATAGGCGCGGGCATAGCGCGCGGGAACGTCAGTCAGATATTCAGGGTAAGCGCGCAGGGTGGACTGCGGATCGGCCAGATAGCCATAGAGCTTGGCCTTCACCCGCAGGAACCGGGCCTGCAATTCGGCTGGCGGCGGGGTGTTCCACGCAGGGTCTTGCGAATAGGTGTCCTGCAAGGTGGCAAGGCGATCAGACGTCATCGGGTGGGTGCGATAGAATTCGGCATCCGGGTTCGCGCTGGCGTTGTAGCCGTAACGGAATTCCTGATTCTGCAGCTTCTTGAAGAATTCAATCGATCCGCGCCCGGAAATGCCGGCTTTTGACAGGAACTGTGCGCCCGCCGCGTCTGCTGATGATTCCTGCGCGCGGCTGAACGACAGGAATTTGCCCAACGCGGCTTGCTGGCCCGCCATGAACACGCCCATTGCCGCGTCCGCCGATCCTGCCGCAGCGGCAAGCCCGCCCAGCAGTAGTGACAGTACGGTAATGCCGGTGGCGGGTTTCAGGCCTTCGTCATAGCGAATGATGTGCCCGCCGGTGATATGGCCCAGTTCGTGCGCGATCACGCCCTGCAACTCGTTCACATTGTCCGCCGCGCCGATCAGCCCGGAATGGATGAAGATCATCTGCCCGCCCGCGACGAAGGCGTTGATCGACCCGTCGTTCAGCAGGACCAGATCTACCGCTTTGGGGTTGAACCCGGCGGCGACGAAAATGGGAGCGGCGGCATCACGGAACAGCGCTTCGGTTTCCGCATCGCGCAGCACCGATTGCGCGGCGGCAGGTTGCAGGCACAGCGCAAGCGCGGCCAGCATGGCGGTGAAACGGGCCATCATGCGGGGAAGGGAGTGGGCGCGCACTGTCACGGTGCCAGAACTATCGACCTGCCGCCTGAACCGCAACTGAAGCAGGCGCGGGAGCGGTGACACGGCTCAGGAAGGGTAACACCGCATCGATGGCGCGCGCATCGCGGCGGAAAGGCTGCGCGAACATGGTGATGATGCCTTCGTGTGTGACGCCGGGCAGGATCACAGGTTCATTGGCCACGCCCCGGTCGCGCAGAAGACGGGCCAGTGTTTTGGAATTGCGCGGTTTTACGCGCGTGTCGGCATCGCCGGTGACCAGCAGCATCGGTGGCGCATCGGCGCGGATGTGGTTGACCGGCTGTGTGGCTGCAAGATCAGCTGCTTGTCCGAAGGTGTTGATGGTGGCGTCGGTATCGAGCGGCAGGAAATCGAACGGTCCTGCCAGCGCCACCGTGCCGCGAATCATCGCAGGGTTCAGTCCTTGCGCCCGCAACCATTGCGGATCAAGTGTGAGCATGACCGCGTTGTAGGCTCCGGCGGAATGGCCCATCAGCGCCAGCCGCGCAGGATCGGCTCCGTGCTTTCCGGCATTGTCATGTACCCAGCGCAGCGCAGCCGCGCCGTCTTCCAGCATCGCGGGATAGCGCGCCTGCGGGTACAGCCGGTATCCCGCCAGCACTACGGCATAGCCATGCGAGGCGAATGTGCGGGCGATAAAGCGGTAGTCGTGCGGATCGCCACTAGCCCAGCTTCCGCCGTGGATGAACACCAGCACAGGCAGCGTGCCCTTGGCGCTTTGGGGCACGAACATTTCCAGCTTCTGTGCGGGGCCTTTGCCATAGCGGACATCGGCAACCTGCCGGATTGCGCCATCGCCGCCGTTCAGCAACTTGTCCGTGCCATTCAATACAGCAACTGCGTTGGTTTGCAGGGCATGACGCAGGGCAAGATAGCCTAAAGCGCCCAGCAGCACGAGGCAGGCCAGTGTCCAGCCAATCCACCCCATCCGCCATTTGTCCTTTGCCGCCCGTGCCATAAGGCATGGGCTAGCAGGGCAGATGCGGCGGGGGAAGCGTCCCTTAACCGATCAGGTGGCGTGCTGCGCGTTCGAACAAAGCTACGTCTTCGGCCACTTCACCCACCAGCGCCACTTCGCCATCTGGCAGGCGGCGGACCATGACGAGGGCGAATTCCGCGCCATCGGCAGGAGCAATGTCTGACAGTTTGCGCGGGGGCATGGCGCGCAGGGTTTCAGCCAGCGCTTCCGGCCCCAGTCGCGCCAAAGCTTTGCCTGCTTCTTCGCGGCGCATCGTGCGTTCGGTGTTGACCACACCTTTAAGTCCGCCAGGCGCTTCGGACAGATAGCGCCCCAGTTCGCCGCGCCCCAGCCCGATGCGCTGGGCATGGGTCAGTGCGGCGGCGTATTCGGTCAACCGGGTCTTGTCGTAATCCGCGCCGAACACCAGCTTGACCACCGGAGTCATCGGGGCGCGTTCCTGCATGGTCAGGCCCGCGTCTTCCAGTAGTTCGGCAAAATCTTCAGGCGCTGCCTGCGCGGCAAGGGCAAAGTCCCATGCGCGGCCAATGGCGGCATAAAGCGCGCTGCGGGTGCGGTCTTCGCTGGAATTTGCGACCAGTGCCAGATCGCGGGCTGAAGCAAGCCAGTCGCCCAGATACTCAGGTTCCGCATCCTGCGTGCCTGCGGGCAGCGGAGCAAGGTCAGCCTCTATTCCAAACGCGGGTTCGGGAAAGGTATCGAGGTCGAGCGCCACCGGGCCATCGGCCCAGCAATCACTGGGTTCGATCAGGGGACGGCGGGGCTGCTTTTTTACAGGGGCGGCTTCCAGCGCCTGCCCGATTTCCAGCATCAGCTCATCGGTGGTCTGCTGGTCGGCCAGTTCCTTCCAGTTGATCGCCCCCATGATGTAGTCGATTTCCAGACCGTTCGACGAGAACGGCAGCAGGATACCGCGATAGAGGATGGTGTGGCCATGCTGGTTGACGAATTCGGCTTCGAATCCAATCGGAGCCTGATTGGCCAGAATCTGCATGTAATGGTCGGTAATGCGCGACAGCAGCGACCGGCCCGGAACCTGGCTCAACCGCTTGATCGACTGTTCGGTGCCACATTCGGTGGCCAGCTTTGCCCCGACGAAAGTGATTGCCGGATCGTCCAGCCCTTCGTCAAAGTGCAGCAGCACGGCGTTGTCGGAAAAATCGGGATAGGCGCCATCCAGCAGCCCCTGCACCGGCGGCAGCGTATTGTTGCCCAGCAGGCCCGCCCAGTAATTATAGGCGCGCACCTGCATCCGGCGCTCATCCTGCCCGGCGAACGAGGGCGGCGGTTCGCTGGCCGCGTCATCCTCATAGCCCGCAAGATCAAGCTCGCCTGCGTAGCGGTCGGAATCGAATCCCCGCAAAGTATCCATGACGCCCACCTGGTCCCTTTCCTTCGAGGGACGGTCTGGCGCAACTTTGTGAAAAAGTGCTTAAGTTGCGCCAGTTGAGCTACGGTGCAGCGCGCCGTGGTTTCAGCGTGTTGCGATGGCTGCCGCTTTTGCCAAAAGCCGCTCAGCCTGCGCCAGATGCAGCAGTTCCGCCATTTTTCCGTTTACTCGCAATGCGCCCTTTCCGGCATTCGCGGGATCGGCAAAGGCTGTAACAATTGCCTCCGCATCGGCGATATCGCGTATGGTGGGGGCAAAGACGCGGTTGCACGCATCAAGTTGTGCGGGGTGAATCAAGGTCTTGCCATCGAAACCCGAATCACGCGCCTGGACGCATTCGGCCTCAAGCATGGCTTGATCGTCTATCGCGTTGCATACCCCGTCCAGAATGATGATGCCGTGGGCGCGCGCGGCCAGAACTGCCATGGTCAGCACCGGCACAAAGGCGGCGCGGCCCGGCAACTGGGCAATGCCACTGTCCTTGGCCAGATCGTTAAGGCCCAGCACGAAGCCTGCGAGCCGGGTGGTCGCGGCGGTGGCGGCGATGCGTTCCAGCGCCAGCACCGCGCGCGGAGTTTCGATCATCACCCACAGGGCGACATCTGCTGAAAATCCAGCCTGATCCATCGCGCGCGACAGGGCTTCGATATCGGCGGCATCATCCACCTTGGGGGCAAGGATCGCCTCTACCGGTGCGGCGGCCAGCGCGGTGATATCGTCATAGCCCCATGGCGTGGACAGGGCATTGATCCGGGCGATCAGGCGGCGATGGCCAAAGCCGCCGGTCTGTGCCTCTGTCACCAGTGCGATGCGGGCGTCGGCCTTGGCTTCGGGGGCAACGGCATCTTCAAGGTCCAGCGCCACCGCATCGCAATCAAGGCTGCGGGCCTTGGCCATGGCCCGCGCATTGCTGGCGGGCATGTACAGGACAGAACGAAGCGGGCGGTTGTCTACAGTCACGATTTGCTCTCCGGCACGATATCAAGGCGGCCTTCTTCGCGCGTTGGCATGGGCGCGACGAAATGCAAGATCAGCGTTGCGGCAAGCCACGCTGCGGCCATGTTCAGCGCAAGACCGAGGCCCGCCATGTCGGCCAAAAGGCCCCATATCCACGCACCCACGGCCATGCTGCCAAAGGTGACCGCCTGATACATCGACAGGCAGCGGCCAAGAATGTCTTCGGGGCTGCGCAACTGCATGGCCACGTTCAGGCTGGTCATCGCGCTGACCCAGCCCATACCGCCGATGAACGCAGCCGGGATGGCCGAAACAGGCGTTGTTGCCAGTGCCAGCCCGACAAGGCCGACGATCATCAGCACGGTTGCACCCACCACCACCGGTTCGCTGCCAAAGCGGCGGCGCAAATGTGAAACGCGCAGCGCGGCAAGGATGGAGCCAAGACCGAACCCGCCCAGCATCAGGCCATAGTCGATCTCAGTGCCCAACAGCCGGTCCTTGGCCACGCTGGGCAGAAGCGCCTGAAGTGCCGCCGCGCCCGTGCCCAAAACCAGTCCGCGCAGCAGGACTTTGCGGATGGGCGATGATGACGCACAAAAGCGGATGCCGCGTCCGATGGCGGCCAGCATCGGTTCCTTGCGCGGCGGCGTGGCATCGGGTTTCCACATTGCCAGCACCACGATCATGCCAAGGTAGCTGACTGCATTGATCGCAAAGGCAAGACTGGTGTCCCACAGCGAAATCAGCACCCCGCCCACAGCCGGGCCGACGCTGCGCGCAAGGTTCATCGATACGGCATTCAACGATACGGCGTGGGGCAGATCGGCCTTGCCCACCTGCATCCGCACCGATGCCTGCCATGCAGGGCCGTTCAGCGCGGTGCCCATGCCGACCAGCAGCGTCAGCGCCAGCAGCGACCATGGTCCGATGTTCCCGCTGTATGACAGGGCGGCCAGCGCGGCGGAGACGATGAGCATTCCGGTCTGCGCGGCCAGCATCACCCGGCGACGGTCGAAATTGTCGGCAATGGCGCCTGCAAACATGCCCAGCAGCAGAATGGGAATGGTCGCCGATGCCTGAACCAATGCCACCAGCAGGTGTGATGTGGTGAGTTCCGTCATCAGCCATGCCGCGCCGACAGACTGGATCATCGATCCGATGTTGGAGGCCAGATTGGCTGTCCAGATGGCGCGGAAGGCCGGATAACGGAACGGAGCAAGGGCGCTGCCCGGTTTTGGGCCCGGCTTTGCGGCCGGAATAGGAGAGGCGGTATCGGGCACGAGCAACGGCAAACCTTACGTTACATATAGCGAACCTTCATCGACATCCTCACCGGCTTGCCCGCCGTTACATCGAACGCGGCCGCCTCAAACTTTGGCGGAGCCATCCTGACCGGGGCGTCGCGCGAAAAGCCGAAGCCCTCTTTGGGGAGGAACAGCGTCTTGTCCATCTTCTTGTTGCCGTTTTCATCATGCAGCAAAACAATGGCATAGCGCCCGGCTGGAACATCCCGCAGCACGAGCGTTGAAGCCGCACCTGCATTGGCAGACGCGACGAAACGTCTGGCATCCTTTCCGCAACCTTCCGGGAAAGCCTTGATATTGGCGGTCATGCAAAGATGCACCAGACCCTTGGCATTGCGCAGGCCTGATATGTCGACGGTGACAGTGGTTGTGGACGGAGCATTGCCCAGCAGGACAAGTGGCAGCAGCAGGAAGGCGCGTTTCACGGGGCGGACAGTCCCTTGTCAGTGCCGCAAAGCCGGTCCCAGAAGCGGAAATACAGGCCGTAGTTGCAGCGATAAAGTTCGTGGTGACGATGGTGGTGGCTGGCAGTTATCAGCCACTTGCCTGCTGTGGAATGAACGAGCCAACGCGGAAACATCTCCCACCCCATATGATTGGTCACACCCATCACGGTCATAATCACCAGGATCGTGCCCAGCATGGCGATGTGGATCGGGATGACGAACACCAGCGCTGGGATCAGCAGCGATACCACTGCGGCTTCGACCGGGTGAAAGTTCATGGCCGCCCATGCGGTGGGCGGACGGCTGGCATGGTGGATGGCGTGAATGGCGCGAAACACCGCCGGGCGGTGCATCCAGCGGTGGGTCCAGTAAAACCATGTGTCGTGGACGATAAGGTATGTCAGCAGTGACAGCGGCATCCACCACAGTGGATAGGCGGCAAGGTCGGTGTATATCCGTGTCCAGCCGCGCTGCTGCCAGCCCCATGCGACAATGCCGGCCGGGACGCCGTAGATAGCGGCGGTGGCAAGGCTCCACCCAATTTCAGAGCGGATCTGGCGTTCCAGCCCGCGATAGTGGCCGGGCCGCACTTTGCGCGTGGCCCATGCAAACAGGCCGCTGGTGGCAAGATAGCGCAACGCGACGATCACCGTCATCGCGATTGCAGAAAATGTGGCCGAGGCCAGCGCGCCGTTCATCCAGACGCTATGCCAAAATTGAAGCTTTGGGCCAAGGTTTAACGCCCGTGCCCAGCTTTGGTGTGACGGACAGCCCTGCCATTGCGCAGGGCTGTCCATCCCAAAATCAGCTTACGCGCTGCACCTTGTGCTTGTGCGCGCCAACGCCGGGGGCACCGCGCGAACGGAAGCTGCGCGGACGGCTGTAATCACGCTCGCCTGTTGCCGCTTCACCGTCGCGGCGGTCCTGCTGCACGGGGTTGCGCACCGGGCCGCGTTCGGCGCGTTCGCCTTCACGTCGGTCCTGTCGGGCGCTGGTGTCGCGCGGGCGACCGTCACGGCCCTGCGCGCGGCCACCATGGTTCTGATCGCGGTTCTGGCCACCACGGCCATTGCGTTGGCCACCACGCGGCTGTCCTTCGCGAAAGTCGCGGCGCTGGCCTTCTTCTTCGGCAGGCTTGCGGGTGGGGGCAGGCAGACGCGCGGCTTCGGTCAGGAAGTTTTCAGGCAGGGCCATCGTGTCGACCTTGATCTTTGTCAGGCGTTCGATGTCCTTCAGGTAAGGCTTTTCGTCGGGCGCGCAGAAGCTGATCGCGATGCCGTCTGCGCCAGCGCGCGCGGTGCGGCCGATGCGGTGGACATACTGTTCCGGCACATTGGGCAGTTCGAAGTTGAAGACGTGGGAAACGCCCGAAACGTCGATACCGCGTGCGGCGATGTCGGTTGCCACCAGCACCGGGCACGAACCCTGACGGAACGCTTCCAGCGCGGCGGTGCGCTGGGCCTGGCTCTTGTTGCCGTGGATGGCGCGGGCGTCGATCCCGGCGGACGAAAGGTGGCGCACAACGCGGTCAGCGCCATGCTTGGTGCGGGTGAACACCAGCGCGCGGTCCAGCGTCTTTTCCTTCAGCAGGTCACGGATGCGCAGGGTCAGCAGTGCCTGCTTTTCAGCCTGATTGATGAAGGTGACATACTGTTCGACACGTTCAGCCGTGGTCGAATTGGGAGCGACTTCGACGCGCACCGGGTTGACGATGAACTGCTTGCCCAGATCCTCGATCGCCTTGGGCATCGTGGCCGAGAAGAACAGGCTCTGCCGCGTCTTGGGCAGCAGGTTGGCCACGCGCTTCAGCGCATGGATAAAGCCAAGATCCATCATCTGGTCGGCTTCATCCAGCACGAAGATTTCGGTGCGGCCCAGCGTCAGCGCGCGGTTGTCGATCAGGTCGAGCAGGCGGCCCGGCGTGGCGACCAGAATGTCGACGCCCGGCACCAGACGGCGCGCTTGCTTGCCGATGGGCACGCCACCGAACACGCAGTCGACCGACATGCGCAAGTTCTTGGCATAGCCGCGCATGTTGTCGGCAATCTGTGCGGCCAGTTCGCGCGTTGGTGACAGCACCAGCATGCGGCACGATGCGGGCTTGCGGTCAATCGGGTTGGCCGCAAGGCGGTGCAGCGAAGGCAGCGAGAACGCGGCGGTCTTGCCGGTGCCGGTTTGGGCGATACCCAGAAGATCGCGGCCTTCGAGCAGCGCAGGAATGGCTTGGCGCTGGATCGGCGTGGGGTCGTTGTAGCCCTTGGTTTCGAGGGCACGGAGAATGGGTTCGGCAAGGCCGAGTTCAGCAAAAAAAGACATGAAAATGCTTTCATAAGCCCATCGGCAACTGCCGACGTGCATGTTGAGTTCGCGTTACGCGACACCGGTAATTCGGCGCGCGGGGTCGACGGTGCGACCCATGCGTGAAAGGGGAAGCGGGCGGGGCAATGACCGTTCATCCGGGGCGGATTCTTAGCGATTTTACGCCGAATCTCACGCCAGCACCCGGATTGCAGCGCATAGCACTGCCGGTATTGCTGCGTTGCACATAGGCACGGCTTTCGCAAAAAGCAAGAATATTCGGGAAGGCAGGTGGCTATGCCAGAGTCAAAGTCGCCCCAAATCGGAAATGATGTCAAAGCGTCAGCAGCAGGTCCACATAGCCATAGCGGGTGTTGCCGCTGGCAGGTGCATTGGCGGCATCACGCAACAGGCCCCGCTTCAACAGCATCGCTCCGCCAACGTCGATCTGCAGATGGCCCGGCATGATCCAGTGCCGCACCCGCGCTTCAACCTGATGTCCGGCCAGCGTTCCGGCAGCGTCGCTGGCATCGCGTACGCCGGTGGCGGCAAAAGTGTCCGCCTGGTTTTCTGCCCAGGCGCTGCGCCACGCGACAAAGGCATCGGTGCGCTTGGTCGGAGTCACCTCAAGCCGCAGTGACGGCGAGATCATGTTGGCGCGGGCGAATGGTCCATAAAGCCCGTTTGGGCCAAATTCGAAGCGGCGGGCACCATACAGCGTGTCGAAGCGCGAATATTTGCCTGCCTTGCCGCCATCGCCGCTGGCCGCATCGAACAGCACAGCAAGCCGCGGCTTCCACGATGCGGACAGCGTTTTGCCCAGTTCTGCGTGGAGGAACCATGCCGCCACATCCAGATCGGCGCGGTCGCTGGCCGCGGTGGTACGGCGCGCTTTGCCGCCTTGCACCGTGGCTTCGATGTCATGGTCCCACGTGCCCGCTTTGGGCTGTTTGAACAGGCGCGCACCCACCGTCCACAACCGGCGATTGCGCGTGGCAAGCGCGGGGCTGTCACGTTCGGTCAGGCCATAGGCATAAGGTTGGAGCACCCCGCCTGCCACGCTGGGAAGCGTTGCCTGCGCGCCAAAGAATAGCACATCGGTGCTTTCACGGTCCCACTGCACCCGGTCTGACCGAATGCCGTCTGAATCGGACGGCAGGCGGGTGTGCGGCATGGTCAGCAAGGCATCCAGCCGTCGCCCGCCGCTGCCCACCAGCGCCAGATGCGCGCCGGTAAAGGCATTGGTCGTGTTGCGAAAACGCTGGCGCGACACCAGTCGCCGTCCAGCCAGATCGAGTGTGAAACGGCCCAGCGTCAGCAAGCTTTTCGCGCCCAGCTCAATCTTTACATTGGCCTGCACCAGTTCCAGCGCGTTGACTTCGCTGGTTCCTGCTGAAGAGCTGCGGTCCTGTCCCCAACTGCGCGCGTCCCACAATTCGCCGCCGAAACGCACCGGGCCTGCATCATATTCGGCATCGACCGCGGTTTTCAGGGAAACCATGGTGTCGTTTGCAGGGCCTGTAGCGCGGAACTGGCCCGAAATGGATTCGGTGCGCAGCCTTACGGTTGCACCAATGGTCAGCGGGTTTGCGGCTTCATCCGCGGCTTGGGCCAGATTCGGCCACAGACCGAGCGCAATGATTGCGATGGCTGTGTGCGTCTTCATCCGGTTTCCCCTCTCGCGCCCGTGGTCGGGAAGCGCGCGGTGCCTAGCGCGCTCTTGCGGCGAAGGCCAGATGTGGCTATCGAAAGGCCCAAGTCACTTGGGGAGTAGCCACCGCGTATCCACGCGGACCTCAGCGTCAACATGCTTGGTCGAGAGACCATGGCGCAGGCGACGGAACGTAAAGGTTCCATCGGGCGAGACCAATGACGGCAACTTTTGCGTCCGGGCCGGGCGGAGAGGTTTGTCGTCGTTGGCAACAACGCTCCGCCCGGCCCCGGAAATCATCATGTTCGAAGCCTTCACCACTTCCACCGCGATTGTCGCGCTGGCCGAAATTGGCGACAAAACACAACTGCTGGCCATCATTCTGGCAACGCGGTTCAAACGGCCCTGGCCGATCGTCTGGGGCATTCTGGCGGCAACGCTGGCAAATCACTTTCTTGCGGCCCTGTTGGGGGCAACGGCGGCGGCATTTCTGGACGGCATGTGGTTCCGCTTCGCCGTTGCGGTGGGCTTTGTCGCCATGGGTTTGTGGACGCTGGTGCCAGACAAGATGGACGATGACGAAGCACCCAAACCGTCGCGCTATGGTGCTTTCCTGACCACGCTGGTCGCGTTCTTCATCGTTGAAATGGGCGACAAGACGCAGATCGCCACTATCGCGTTGGGCGCGCGTTTCAATGACGCGCTGACAGTGACTGCGGGCACAACGCTGGGCATGATGCTCGCCAACGTGCCCGCCGTGTTTTTCGGCAACGAACTTATCAAGCGCGTGCCGCTGGATATCGTGCGCATGATCGCGGCGGCCCTGCTGGTGGCGACCGGCGTGTGGCTGTTCATCCAAACGCTAGGTATCTGGTAAGGCTCTTTACCTGTTCGATGTTTGTTCTTAGGTTGGCTGCATGATCGAATCGCCGCCAGTCACCTTGGAACCCGCCATTGCCGAACGTGAAGCGCGGGCCGTCGCGCGCGGCATTTGCCGCCTGTTCGCGCGCAACGATATCTGGTGCCTGCCTGAAATGCCGCTGCGTTCGGGCCGCCGGGCCGACCTTATGGGCATCGACGCCAAAGGGCAGGTGGTGATTGTCGAAATCAAGGTGTCGCGGGCTGATCTTCTGGGGGATGCCAAGTGGACCGATTATCTCGACCATTGCGACCGGTTCTACTGGGGGCTGGCCCCGCATCTTGACCGGGCGGTGCTAGAAACCGAAGACTTTCTGCCCCACTCATGCGGGGTGATCGTGGCCGATGGCTATGACGCCGAAATCCTGCGATCCGCGCCCACTGTGCCGCTGGTTGCAGCGCGCCGCAAGGCTGAGGTTGAACGGTTGGCCCGCGCATCATTGCGGCGGCAACTAGTGGGCATTGATCCGTACTGTGCCGCCTGGGGCGGGTAGGGCGCAGGAACGATCAGGGCCTGCGTCTGTCACCGGCAGGCGGGATCAGCGGCGGAATCAGTGTCAGCAGCGCAGTGCGTGCGGCGATGAACTCCTGCCACAATGCCAGCGCGGCAGGTGCGGGTGAGCGTCCGCGTGTTGAAACCGCCAACAGTGCGGCCAGCCCTGCTTCCATGACCGCAGCAAGATCTTCCACGCCCTGCTGTGCCAGTTCGTACCGCAAACCGCCCGTGTCGCGCATGATGGCAGGGAAGTTGCGGACTTCGGGTCGTTGCTGTTCTGCTTTTGCACCGGCCAGGGTCGATACAACGTCGGCGGCTTCATGCAGTGCGGCCCACTTCATCGACAGGGCCGTGCTGGCGGCGCGTTCTGCACCAAGCCGCGCGAAATCCGCATTGCGGCGGCTTTCGGCAGATTTTGCTCGCGCTTGGCTGGTGCTGGAATCGGGATCGGTCTGGCGGAAACGCTGCATGGTGCATGCGCTATCGGCATAGGCCTACCAAATCCCTAAATCGGCGATGTCAGCGCCTGAATAGTGTCAGAAAATTCCACCTGAAAATTACAGGTCCAACAAAAATACTGGCAACCGTGTCGGTGCGCTGCTAGGTGCCCGTTCGGTCCAAGGCACCCGTAGCTCAGCTGGATAGAGCGCTGCCCTCCGAAGGCAGAGGTCACAGGTTCGAATCCTGTCGGGTGCACCATTCTTGCCGGACCATTCCCACGGACATTCCATTTTTGCCGGTGTGGAGGCGTTTGTATGATCCGGCGCATTATCGGGCTGCTTGATCCTTTCCTGATGGCCTTGCTGGCCACCATGCTGCTGGCCACATTCCTGCCTGCGCGGGGCGACTGGGCGCTGGCGGTTGAACGCGCAGCTGATGCGGGCATCGTGCTGCTGTTCTTCCTGCACGGGGCCAAACTGTCGCGCGAAGCGATTGTTGAAGGTGCGCGCAACTGGCGGCTGCATCTGGCGGTGCTGGCGGTGACGTTCGTTGCGTTTCCGCTGTTGGGACTGGGCGCTCAGGCCATGGTTCCGGGCGAATTTGCGGCCGGACTGCTGTTCCTGACCCTGCTGCCATCAACGGTGCAATCTTCCATCGCGTTTACCGCTGTGGCGCGTGGCAACGTGGCGGGGGCGGTCTGTGCGGCGTCGTTTTCAAACCTTGCCGGCATTTTCCTGACGCCCGCGCTGGTCGCCCTGTTGATGGGCGGAGCAACTGGCGGGTTTTCGTGGGGTTCGGCAGAGGCGATCGTGCTGCAACTGTTGCTGCCGTTCGTGGCCGGGCACATGCTGCGCCGGTGGATCGGTGGGGTCGTGGCGCGGAACAAGGCATGGATTGGCAAAGTTGATCGCGGCTCGATTCTGCTGGTGGTCTATTCGGCTTTCGGCGCGGCAGTGGTCGAAGGCTTGTGGCAAAAGGTCGCGCCGCACAGCCTTTTGGTGCTGATCGCGCTGTGCCTTGCCTTGCTGGGCGCAGTGTTGGGCCTGACCACGCTGCTGGCCCGCACGATGGGGCTTTCGCGCGGCGATGCTACTGTGCTGCTGTTTTGCGGTTCGAAGAAAAGCCTGGCGTCCGGCGTGCCAATGGCGGGGGTGCTTTTTCCGGCGGCGCAAGTCGGCGTAGTGCTGCTGCCGGTGATGGTTTTCCACCAGTTGCAGCTTGTCGCTTGCGCGCTGATCGCGCCGCGTCTTGCCGCCCGTGCTGAATCTGCGCAAGAGGTTTGAAGCCGCCGGCCACAGCCCCTATCTAAGACTGGGAATCAGCCATCGAAAGGGGCCTGCGCCGTGAAGGGTTTTGTCGACAACATCGAAAAACTGACCGAGGAAAACGACGATTTCCGCCGGGTGCTATACACCGGGCATAACCTGCAGCTGGTGTTGATGACGATCCAGCCGGGCGATGAGATCGGCGCAGAAGTGCATGATGATCGTGACCAGTTCTTCCGCATCGAAGCCGGTGAGGGCGAAGTGTGGATCGACGATGTGTGCCACAAGGTGAAGGCCGATGATGGCGTGATCGTGCCGCAGGGTGCCAAGCACAATGTCGTCAGCACTGGCAGCGAGCCGCTGCGCCTTTACACCATTTATGGCCCACCCGAACACATCGACGGTACCGTCCACAAGACCAGCGCCGATGCAGAAGCGGCCCATGAACATTTTGACGGAAAGACAACGGAATAGGCGAAAGTCTGCCACCGGCAGCCGTGCCTGGACACAGGCACCGGTGGCGCAATTGTGTCGAAATGTTGATGAAAAGGCTGCCTGTTAAACGATTTTAGCGATTACTGTGACGCGGTAATCCCGTTGGGCACGCCATCGTGAGGGGCGTAGCTTCCTGCTGACCAAGCCCGGACAAGCGTCGGGCGCAAGGTCGCAACAGGAGGAGAGCTTTCTCATGACATTCCGCAACATCGCCATGGCCGCGCTTATGACGGCGGCATCCACGGTGGCGCTGGCAGGCACTGCACAGGCAGAAGCCGCCAAGGCGCAAACCGCCTCGCCCACCGTCACCGAAGTCCCTGCCGCCAAGGAATGGTGGCCCAAAAGCGTCGATCTTGCCGCGCTGCGCCAAAATGAAGCGCAATCAAATCCTTATGGTCCCGATTTCGACTATGCCAAGGAGTTCGCCTCGCTCGATCTCGATGCGGTCAAGGCCGACATCCGCAAGGTTCTCACCACCTCGCAGTCTTGGTGGCCCGCCGATTATGGCCACTACGGCCCGTTCTTCATCCGTATGGCGTGGCACAGCGCAGGCACCTATCGCACAGGCGACGGACGCGGTGGTTCCGATGGCGGTGAACAGCGCTTCGAACCGCTCAATTCCTGGCCTGATAACGTCAGCCTCGACAAGGCGCGCCGTCTCGTCTGGCCGGTGAAGCAGAAGTATGGCCGCAAGCTTTCATGGGGCGATCTGATGGTGCTGGCAGGCAACGTTGGCATGGAAGACATGGGCTTCAAGACGCTGGGCTTTGCGGGGGGCCGTGTCGATGCGTTCCAGCCCGATCTGGTGTTCTGGGGACCGGAAGCCAAGATGCTGGACGACAAGCGCCGTGACGCGAAAGGCAATCTCAAAGGCGGGCTTGCCGCCACGCAGATGGGCCTGATTTATGTGAATCCCGAAGGTCCGGGCGGCGTACCCGATCCGTTGGCCGCTGCTGCCGATATCCGCAGGGCTTTTGGCGCGATGGCCATGGCCGATGATGAAACCGCCGCGCTGATTGCCGGCGGCCACACCTTTGGCAAAGCGCACGGCGCGCACAAGCCGGAAGAATGCCTTGCCGGTGATCCGGGCATGGGCAAGATCGAACAGCAGGGCCTTGGCTGGGCCAATAAGTGCGGCAAAGGGCATTCCGAAGATACTATCACCAGCGGCCTTGAAGGCGCGTGGTCGGCCAATCCGGTGGCATTTACCACGCAGTATCTCGACAATCTTTATGGCTTTGAATGGGTCAAGACCAAAAGCCCGGCTGGCGCAACGCAGTGGATTCCCAAGGATCCGTCGGCAGCAACGCTGGTGCCCGATGCACACCGTCCAGATGTGCGCCACGCGCCGATCATGTTCACCACCGATATTGCGCTCAAGGAAGATCCCGGCTTCCGCAAGATCACGCAAGGCTGGCAAAAGGACCCCGAAGCCTTCTCTGATGCCTTTGCCCGTGCATGGTTCAAGCTGACGCACCGCGATATGGGGCCGCAGGCACGCTATCTGGGCAAGGATGCGCCCAAGGTCAGCTTCACCTGGCAAGACCCGCTGCCCAAGGCGACCTATGCACCGGTCGATGCCGCTGATATCGCCAGCCTGAAAGGCAGGATTCAGGCAGCAGGACTGACCACGCCCGAACTGGTGCGCACGGCATGGGCAGCCGCGTCCACTTTCCGTGCGACGGACATGCGCGGCGGGGCAAATGGTGGCCGCATCCGGCTGGAGCCGCAGAAGAACTGGGCGGTGAATGATCCGGCGGAACTGACCAAAGTTCTGGGCAGACTGGAAGCGATCCGTGCCGAATTCAACAAGGGTGCCAAGGGCAAGCAGGTCAGCCTGGCTGATCTGGTCGTGCTGGCTGGCAATGTCGGGGTGGAACAGGCGGTGAAGGCCGCAGGCAGCGACGTTGCGGTGCCGTTCAAACCGGGCAGGGTCGATGCCACGCAGGCGCAGACCGATGTGGAATCGTTCAACTATCTGAAGCCCAAGGCCGATGGTTTCCGCAACTATTACAGCGCTGAAGCCGATCTTGCCCCAGTTGAGGCGCTGGTCGACAAGGCCGACATGCTGGATCTGACCGTGCCGGAAATGACTGTTCTGGTGGGGGGCATGCGGGCATTGGGCGCCAATGCGGGCGGTTCCACCGCTGGCGTGTTCACTACCCGTCCGGGCGCGTTGACCAACGATTTCTTCACCAACCTGCTGACGATGGACACCGTATGGGCAAAGTCCGCTACGCTAGGCCTTTATGAAGGGAAGGACCGGGCCAGCGGCGTGGTTAAGTGGACGGCAACCCCGGTGGATCTCGTGTTCGGCTCGAACTCAGAACTGCGCGCAGTGGCTGAAGTCTATGCCTCGGCGGATGCCGGACAGAAGTTCGTGGCCGATTTCGTCGCCGCGTGGACCAAGGTAATGGATGCAGACCGTTTCTGATCCACTTGGTATGAATGCAGGCGGCGGCAGGCAGGGAACCCCCGCCTGCCGCCGCTTCGCTTTTGTCCTGTTGAATCCTGCCCAAGGCTCTGCCGGTATTATTTACATAATTATTAACTTATATAAGTAATGTGCGATATATTGCGGATGATATTCAAGCGCATGCACCCAATATCACCAAGGTGCCGCGCACAGCGAAGGGCAGATCACATGGTTTTCGAATTCGAAAAGGGCACGGGCAACTCTCCCCACATCGAAATCAGTGCAACAGAGCTGGATGCCAGGGTGCGTAGCGGTAAAGCGCTGGTCGTTGATGTGCGCGAAAGGGATGAATTTGCCGCAGGCCACATTCCCGGCGCCATCAACATGCCACTGTCCAGCTTCCAGCCGTCGGGTTTGCCTGATGCTAAAGGAAAAACCGTCGTGCTTAACTGCCTTGGCGGCAAGCGTTCAGGAATGGCCCTCGATAAATGCAGTGCGGCGCTGGCTGCTGTCGACACGCATCTTGCGGGCGGATTTGGTGCCTGGCAATCGGCAGGACTGCCGGTCGAACGATGAACCGTGGTGGACGATGCTTCGGGGCTGGCAATCTGCACCATGTGGCGCGATGATGGTCGCCTGCGTGTGGAATCCCAGCCATGAAACCGACCGACCTTTCCGAACTCAAGGCCAAAGCCGCAATCATGTCCGGGCGGCTCAAACTGATGAGTCATCCCGAACGCTTGCTGATGCTGTGCCGGATGGACGAAGGCGAAGTGTCGGTAACCGAACTTGTCGAATTGACCGGGCTGTCCCAATCATCGGTGTCGCAGCATCTTGCCATGCTGCGTGATGAAGGCGCGGTGACCATCCGCAGCAAGGCGCAGACCCGCTTTTACAGTCTAAGCGATCCGGTTGTGCGTGGCGTCATCCACGCGCTTTGCGATCTGGTTCAGGCTGTTCGATAAATCGCCTGCTGTGCGTGCAAAGAAGCGGGCTTTTCACTGTGGTTTTTCCGCCTTGTGTTCTATGCGCGGCAAATGACTGAAAATCAGAATGTCCGCACTATTTCCGATCAGACTCTCGGCCGCGAAGCAGTGATCGCGATGGTTCGCGATGGCGCGTTTCATCTGACGAATTGCGATCTCGAAGAAGCGGATCTGACCAAGCTTGACCTTTCGGGCTGGACATTCGAGCGCTGCAATCTGCGCCATGCCGATTTGTCGGGCGCGCAGCTTGCACGCACTATATGGCAGGGTTCCAAAGCGGCATTTGCCAATTTCAGCGCAGCCGATCTCAGCGAAGGGGCATTCAACGGCTGCGATCTCAACAATGCCGCGTTCCGCCGCACCGGGATTGCCTCGGCACGGTTTGCCAGCAGCCGCATGACCGGAGCGGATTTCCACCTCGCGCGTGGCATGGGCTATACGTTTGAAGAAGTCCTGCTGGTGGGTGCCCGCTTGCCCGCGCTGTCATTCCGCAAGGAAGTGCTCAAACGGCTCGATCTGTCACAGGCTGATCTGACAAAGTGCGATTTTCGTGGCGCGGTGCTTGAAGGTTGCGCCTTGCGCGAAGCCAATCTCGACGGCGCGCAATTCATGGGCGCAGACTTGCGTGGGGCAGATCTCGGCGGCCTGCGTCTTGAAGACGCCGCCGTGTTTCGCGGGGCCATCATCTCACGCGAACAGGCCGAACAATTGCTGTCGGGCTGGGGCTTGCTGATTCGCTAGGACAAGTGCTCACAACGATTTTGGGAGGGGCACTAAACCCTTCCCTATCGCCGCCCTGAACTTGGTCCGGGTTTGGATGAGTTGAATGCAAAAAACCCCGGCTTTCACCGGAGTTTTCGCATCATCACAACTGTTGGTCCTGCTTATTCGCCATCCATCTCATAGGCGGTGTGCAGCACACGCACGGCCAGTTCGGTTTCGTCTTCGTCGATCAGCACCGAAACCTTGATTTCGCTGGTGGTGATCGCCTGGATGTTGATGCCCCGGTCGGCCAACGAACGGAACATCGTGGCGGCCACGCCTGCGTGGCTGCGCATGCCAACGCCGACGACGCTGATCTTGGCGACCTTGCTGTTCGACAGCATCCGGTAATAACCGATGGTGTCCTTGCGTTCTTCCAGCAGCGCCTGCGTGCGGGCAAGGTCCGAAATCGGCACAGTGAATGTGACATCCGTCTCGCCTTTGTCCTTGGCGATATTCTGGATAATCATGTCCACGTTGATGTTCGCGGCGGCCAGCGGCCCGAAGATCGCGGCAACCGCGCCGGGACGATCGGCGATGCGCGTCAGGGTGACTTTCGCTTCGTTCTTGTCGGCAGCGATGCCGGTGATAAGCTGGCGTTCCATTTCAAGTCCTTCCAGTTCCTCGTCGCTGACGATCATAGTGCCGGGGATGGTGTCTGCGGCAGGCGCATCATCGTCGATGAAGGATGACAGCACTTGCACCCGCACGCCTTCCTTCATCGCAAGGCTGACCGAACGGGTCTGCAACACCTTCGAACCGACCGAAGCCAGTTCCAGCATTTCCTCATAGGTGACGTTCTTGAGCTTGCGGGCCTTGGCCACGATGCGCGGATCGGTGGTGTAAACACCGTCAACGTCGGTATAGATATCGCAGCGATCAGCCTTCACTGCCGCAGCTACGGCCACCGCCGACGTGTCCGAACCGCCACGGCCCAGCGTGGTCACGCGCCCGCCGGGGGTTACGCCCTGAAAACCGGGGATGACGGCAACTTCGCCTGCGCCCATGCTGGCCAGCAGTGCATCAGCATCGATATCCTCGATGCGGGCCTTGGCGTGGGCATCGTCAGTCTTGATCGGCACCTGCCAGCCCAGCCACGATCGCGCCTTGCAGCCCAGCGCCTGCAGATGCATCGCCAGAAGGCCGGACGTAATCTGTTCACCGCTGGCAACCACCACGTCATATTCCGCCGGATCATACAGCGGATTGGCCTCGCGGCAGAAGTTTACCAGACGGTCGGTTTCACCGGCCATAGCCGAAACGACCACCGCAACTTCATGCCCCGCTGCCTGCTGGCGCTGCACGATGCGCGCCACGCGGCGAATGCGCTCGGTTCCGGCCATCGACGTGCCGCCGAATTTCATCACGATGCGGGCCAAGGGCTTGCTCCCAACTTGAACACACGAAAGAATCTTGCCCGCATGGCCCATAGACCACACGGCGCGGGCGCTTTAGGGACGTCATATGAGCAATGCAACCTCTGCGCATACCATTCGCCCTGATGAAGCGGCGCATTTCGGGCGTCTGGCGGCAGACTGGTGGAATCCGAAAGGGTCATCCGCCATGCTGCACAAGCTGAACCCGGTGCGGCTGGGCTTCATCCGCGAGGCCATCGATTCGCACTTTGGCAGCGATTCCCGCAGCCTGAAGCCACTGGCTGGACGGCGCGCGCTGGATGTGGGCTGCGGGGCCGGGCTGTTGTGCGAACCGCTGGCCCGGCTAGGGGCGGACGTAACTGGCGTGGATGCGGCGCAGGAGAACGTGGCCGCTGCGCGCCTTCATGCCGAAGGGTCGGGGCTGGCGATCGATTATCGCTGCGGCGATGTGGGGCAACTAGGCCTTGCCGGGTATGATCTGGTCACTTCGATGGAAGTAATAGAACATGTGGCCGACAAGGCGCTGTTTGTTGGCGCGCTGGAGGCGGCGCTGGCGGAAGGCGGCCTGATGATCCTGTCCACGCCCAACCGCACCACGCGATCACGCCTGCTGCTGGTGGAAGGAGCCGAGGGGGTGGGCATGGTGCCCAAAGGCACGCATCACTGGACCGATTTCGTCACGCCGGTCGAACTGCATGACCTGCTAAGTGCGGCAGGCCTGAAAATGGGCAATCCGATGGGCATTGCATGGAGCGTTTCGCGCGGACTGCACATTTCTGATGACCTTGCGCTCAACTATATAGTTACCGTGACGCGCTGATTAAGGATAACCAATGGCCGAACGCTTCGAACGTCACAAGCAAGCTTGGACTCCCGATGAGATTCAGAAACTTCATACGCTGGCCAAGAAAGGCATGGCGCTGAAAGCCATCGCCAAAGCGCTGACGCGTAGCGAGGAATCGGTGAAGGTGCGGGCAAAAAGCGATAGCTTGTCCATCGCCAAGCTGCGCTGAGACTTATTTTTCAGTCGGCAGGAACTTTTCCACCAGATCGTGCGCCAGCCGGGCAGGGCGCAGGGTCTGCGCATCAAGGCAGCACCAGCTTGACTTGACTTCGGCCAGCACTTCCTCCCCGCGCTTGATGAACGTTTCGTAAAACGCCCGCGCGCCCTGCACCTTTTCCAGCACGACATGGGCGATGACCGCGTCGTCCAGAAATGTTGGGCGCCGATAGGTAGGTAATCTCGTGCTTCAGCGCGACCCACAGGTGGGCCGCCACCGCTTCTGCAGGGGCCAGCGCACGCCAGTGATCGATCACAGCATCCTGTACCCATTTGAGGTAGGAGGCATTGTTGACATGCCCCATGAAATCGATGTCAGCAGGATCGACGGCGATCGGGACGAGATGGGGGATCGGCTTGTTCACATTAATGTAGATAGCACGATTCGGATGCGAGGAGTAGTCGCACGCTCCGCCTTTTTGCAGCCAGATTATCCGGTGAACTGCCAGCCTATCCATCCACCGATCGCGCTGATCTGAAGAAAGGCTATGCTGTGAAGATTACTGCTGAACGGCTGTTTGCGCGTCTTGTGGCGGAACAGGCTGCGGGCCCAGTATGCTCCCGGTGTGCCGCCAAAGAATGCCATCCACAGTAAAGTCGATTCCCGTGTCCGCTGCGCGCCCATTTGTGCCTGCCGCTTGTCAAGCCAGAAGGACGTGAAAGTGAAGAAATTGACCGCAATCAGAGCAATTGTGATGTTCTGGGGCGTTAGCAATGAGGCAAAGGGGGACGGTCCGGACATCGCATCCGCCTAGCGGTATGATCGTTAAGAAACAGATGCCACGCGCGCATTGCGGCAAGCGTTACCGCGCCCCGCTTGAACAGAGCGGGGCGCGGTAGAGGAATGAGTCAGCCGACCGCCCCGACCGCACAAGATCCAGCCCGTGCCCTTTTTTTCTGGTCGTAGGTGATGCGTGGCGGCTTGGTATTGTCTAGCAGTGAGCCCGTCGGCATGAAATTGCCCTGTGCCGGATCGACGAACAGGTTGGTGATGTTGCCGCCTTGCGTCGTGCCCGATGCGCCTGCTGCTGGGATGGCATAGCCGTCGTAGATATGGTTGTCGGCAACCAGGATATCGTGATCGGGTGTGCCTACCCATTCGAACGATTCCAGCACGTTGTTGGCCCACAGGCAGTATCCATCGGCATCGAAAGGTATGGCCGGAATATTGTTCCGCAGCCAGAAGCGCTGGTTGACTGCGGTATTGTGCGCAAAGACGAAGTGCCGCAGATAGTCGCCTTGCTGGGACCGGGCGGCGCTGCGATTGCCGAACCCCCACACATCCTTGCAATGCCATGCATTGTTGATGAACACGGCATCTTCCAGATCACCGATCAGGAAGATCGCGCCGACGAAGTTGGTCGTCACGTTGTTGGCGCAGATGATGTTCTGCAAAACAGGCCCATCCTGCTTTTGCCACCAGTCTGCATGAACATCGAATGTGGTGGCTAGAGTTACGGTCGTGTTCTTGACATTCATTGCTGGCCACGATCCGGGCACATAGTTTGCGCCATTGGGAACCAGCGTCCATGCGGCTCGCGTATCATCGAGTAGGGTTGCGGACCAATCTGTCCCCAAACCGTTGATCCAGGATACGAAATCAGAAACATTGTAGTTTGTGCCTGCTATCCACCCTGCCAGTGTTGATGTTGCTGTGAAGGTGCCGATCGTTGCCCCGTTGACCTTGGCAGTGAACACATTCCCGCCGCCACGTTCAATGGTCGCCGTGGTGCCTGTGCCGGTATAGGTCAGCGACAAGGATGGCAGATGCGCAGAATAGGCCGTGCTGTCGAAATCGTCGATCCGGTTATCGATGAAGCACAGGGAGTGGTCTGCAAGGTCAGACCAGCAGGTATTGAACGTGCAACCCCTGACCAGTGCAGTGTTCATGGCCGAGTTCCACAGGTTAGTGAAACTGCATTCGGTTACCCATGTGCCGTCGCTGGGTGCGTTCTGGCCACGCAGCAGCCAACCTAGCTGGTTTCTGCCTGTTTTCCGGTACAGATCGTAGCGGCCATGGCTGTTGGTCAGCGATATTCCGTCCAACCAATGATTACGGCCGATGCTGTCCGAATGCCACAGTTCGGCAGCATAATTGAAATCCAGAGTTACATTTGCGCCATACAGGTGCAATGGGACGCCTGGGCGATGCGCAACGGGATCTGCATTTGCTGCAGGCGGGCTTTTGACCAGAGACACAGGAGCTGTGGCGGTGAGATGCACGTATCCGTTGATATGACTGCCATTGACCCATCCGTTAGCCACGCTCCCGCTGTCATAGTCCCCAGCCTCGGTGATGGTGACAAGCGGGTTGGTGGCATTTTGCGATTTCAGGTAATTGTAGGCGGCGCTGAGTGTCTTGTAGCGTGATCCGGCCACTTCGGCGGGTGTCGCAGCGACCGTGATCTGGTGCGAATACTTCGCTGCCTTCGGGCTGAACTGATAGGGACCGATGACACGCCGCTGCATCGTGCTGTCCTTGGGCACGGCTTCGAAATAGACATGGGCATTGCCGTTGCGCCCATCATGGCGCAGCCTTGCCCACCATCCGAAATAGCTGACCGGGTTGCCATTAGCGTCTGCAAAGGTTTGGATAGTCGGTTCCTTGATGAAGGTTCTGGTCCCTTCGCAATGAACGATGACCGTTTCCAACCCCATGCTGTCGGTCAGGCTACCGCCGTTGTTGGCTACGGCATAAACGCCGACCAGCAATTCGTCGGTGTACCACTGAAATGGCGGGACGATGAGCCGAACAGCTGGTTTTGCGGTGGTTCTGGGTGGATCGACCGGGATGCTGGTAAAGCCGCTGCCTGCAACGCCTGTCCACAGTGCGGAGGGGGCAAGAAGAGCTGGACCTGCCGAAAGGTGCGATGTCGAGCGGTATCGCCCGAAGCCGAATCCCCGTCTACCCATCAGGCAAGGCCAACCAGATCGGCGGCCGTGGTGCCTGTGGCATGAACAGCCGTTGCCCGCACATCAAGAATGGCACCGGATGGCAGATTGGTGAAGCTGACCGGTTGGTCGCCGCGCAGAGGCACGATTACCAGAGTGCCGCCAGTACCGACATAAATGCCTTTGGTGACGTGCGGTAGAAATGCCGCATCTGCTGGAACGATGGCAAAACATGTCTGTGCAGGGGCCATCGGGCTATCGGCAAAGCCGTTGAACTGATCCTGATTCATTGCCTTCTCCTGTAATGGAACAAATCAGGAACTTGGCTATCATCGTGTTTTCTGTGTAGGAAAGTGTTTTTTTGCAGTGAAAGCAGGCGAAAGCTTGCGTCATCAAGCGGTGGAGCGCTATTCCGCTGAGGCTGAAATACTGGAATCAAAGAGATATGTTTGCGGACAAATCGATGATCCGGGAATTCATCTGCACGTATCGATTTCCCACTTGATTTTTCGGCTGGTCCGAACGTCCATCACGAATATGGCCCATGTGCCGCATCGGAGTTTGTTGAAGGGATGGATAGCACTTTGCAACCCGAAGTGACGGTGATTGTTGTCAGTTACAACACCAGGGAACTGACACTTGTTGCCATCGAAACGCTGCTGCGCAACGCTGGCGATGTTTCGATGCGCGTGGTGGTGTGGGACAATGCTTCCGCTGATGGATCGGCCGATGCCATCGCGCAGACCTTTCCCGATCTGGAACTGATCCGGTCGCCCGACAATGTCGGTTTTGCTGCGGCAAACAACCGCATTGCTGAAACCGTGACATCGGAATGGATTCTGCTGCTCAACCCTGACACTGAAACGCATCCCAAGGCGGTGGAAAATCTGCTGCGTTTTGCCAAGGCGCATCCGCAGGCAGGCATTGTGGGCGGCAGAACGGTTTTCCCTGACGGTTCGCTCAACATTGCCTCGTGCTGGAACCGGATGACAGTGTGGAGCCTGTTCTGCTCTGCCACCGGGTTGTCGCGCGTGTTCTCCAATTCTGCGTTGTTTAACCACGAAGGGATCGGTGGCTGGAAGCGCGATTCGGTGCGTGAAGTGGATATCGTGGTCGGCTGTTTCTTCCTGCTGCGGACCAATCTTTGGCATGAATTGGGCGGCTTTCATCAGCGCTACTTCATGTATGGCGAAGAAAGCGACATGTGCCTGCGCGCACGCAAGCTGGGCTATCGTCCGATGATTACACCTGATGCCCAGATCATGCATCTGGTCGGCGCTTCGATGAACAAGCGTGAGGACAAGGTGGTCAAGGTCATGCGGTCCAAAGCCACGCTGATCCGCGATCACTGGAGCAGTTCGGCCGCGCCCGTGGGCATTGGCCTGCTGTGGCTGTGGGTTGCCGTGCGGCGATTCGGTGCAGGCTTTTCCAAGGACAAGTCCCAGGCGCAGCGCTGGCAATCGATCTGGCAGCAGCGCAATGACTGGCTGCGGGGGTACTGATCGATGACTCAGCCGCTGGCACGCAAGCGGTCGCTCGGACGCGGCGGGCGTCTGGTCCGTCTTGTAACCTCGCTGTTCGATCCCAGAGCGTGGCTGCATCTGGTCAAGATCGTCAATTATTACAACTACAGCCATGTTGCGCCCTTGCGCGAGGTGGTGCTTGGCACATCGCCTAGTATCAGCCCGGATACCGTCTTCTCCAACCCCGCGCGCATTGCCATCGGGGACAGGGTGCGGATCGGATCGCGCTGCCATATCTGGGCGGGGCCGCGCGATGGGGCAATCAGGATCGGCAACGATGTGTTGTTCGGGCCGGAAGTCATGCTGACCGCTGCAACTTATGATTACAACGCAGGTGCGCCCGTAACCGATCAGCCGATGCGCGAAGCCGACATCGAAATCGGCAATGACGTATGGTTGGCAACCCGCGCCGTGGTTTTGCCCGGTGCACGCATTGGTGACGGCGCGATTGTCGCAGCAGGCGCCACGGTCAAGGGCGAAGTACCGGCCATGGCCATCGTTGCAGGTTCGCCTGCCAAAGTGGTGGGCTGGCGAAAGATCACAGGCGAAGCATGATCGGTCAGGCCATTGCGCTGTGAAGGCCCTGTGTGAACTGGCTAGCGATGTTGGGTCGGGTGAAGCGGCGGCAATCGTCAGAGGCCAGCCATTGCGCTAGCGCAGACTTTAGGTGCTGCTCATCCTCGATCAGCGTGCGCATCGCGTTGGCAATGGCGGCAGGGTCTCCGGCATCGACACGCAACGCAAAGGGCAGTCCATCCAGAAATCCATCGACAGCGGTACCTGCAGGATAGACGATAGGCAGTCCGGCAAACAGCGCTTCGATGAATACCAGACCAAAACTTTCGCGCAGCGACGGCATGACAAAACCCTGCGCGCGCGCCATCATTTGCCGCACGCTGGCGCGATCCTGCGCTCCGGCAAAGGCAATGCCCTGAACGTCACCGACCAAAGACTGGCATCGTGCAAGCTCGGCTGTGCTGCCGCCGCCCACCACGTTTAATTTCGGCGCAAGTGCGGTGTCTTGCAGCAATTTCATGGCTGCGACCATGGCAGGCAGATTCTTGCGCTTGTAATTCTTGAGGTGGAAAACCGTCACCAGCCCATCACCACCGGCGGTAGGCGCCATTGGCATGTCGAGGTCAGTCGGGCAGGGCAGCATTACCGTCGGGCCACGCCGTGCGCCCAGCTTGCGCTCCACAGCCTTGAGCGCCCATGGTGAGAATGGAAACACCACGGCTGCGCTATGAAAAACCTCGGCCAATATGCGGGAAAGATCAGGCCGGGCTGAAAGGATTTTGGTGTCAGTATCGCCCTGAATGCTGATGGCATAGGGGATACCAACAAGCTGCGCTGCGCGCTGTATCGCAATGCCTTCAATTGCCAGCTTGTGACCGACCAAAAGGTCGGGACGCTGGCCGTCCGTTATCTCACCGGCAAGCCAGTCGCCCAGTTGGTGCAGCATCGTTGCGTGGAAAATGCCTCGGCCCGGAGCGCCATATTGCAGGGCAATGCCGCTGTCGAACGGCTCTGCTGCAACTGCCAGCTTGGGCCGCCCCAAGCCTTTTGCTGTGTTGGCCAACAACTGGGCCAGCGATGGGGACTTGCGGTTGATCGAGACAACGCGGTGCAAGAAGGTATCCCTTGTCAGGTCGAGCAGGGACCGGATGACCGGGGTCTTGAAGCTGTCGATGGAATCGGGAAAATCGCCGCTCAGATGCAGTACGGTCGGCACAGCGTCAGTCTTGTCGGCCAAGGTGGCACTTCCTTCAGCGATCATGGCGTGCGCGACCGTGTGCATCACCATGAAGTCTGCACATTTTATGAACGGGAAGGCGCAAGCGGTTCAGCACCGGCAGCCCTCCCGTTCAAAATCGGCTCAGGCGTTCTTTTCGCCGTAGGAGTAGTAACGATAGTGCTGATCGTAGGACTGGCCTGCCTCAGCCGCACGATACTTGGTCAACACAACGCCCAGCACGTTTGCACCGGCACCGCGCAGACGACGCAGTGCCGCCTTGGTCTGGCCGAAGTGGGTGCGGTTGGCTTCGACGATGAAGATCGTGCCATCGACAATCCGACCGATCAGCGGCGCATCGGCCAGCCCCATGACCGGGGGTGAGTCGAAGATGACCAGCGCATATTCCTTGCGGCAGCGCTCGATGAATTCGAGCATGGCCTGCGAGGAGAGCAGTTCCACCGGATTGACCTTCGCCCGTCCTGCGGGAAGTACGTCAAGATTTTCAAAGCCGCTTGGGATCAGCACCGATGCCAGATTGGCGTCGCCCAGCAAGACTTCGGCAATGCCCTTTTCCGCGGTCTTGGACGAAAAGTGGCGCGCCAGGGTAGGCTTGCGAAGGTCAGCCTCGATCAGCAGGGTCTTGCGACCAAGCTGCGCATATTTGCTGCCCAGAACCGAGGTGGTGATCGACTTGCCTTCCGAAGGCTCGCTGCTGGTAACCAGAAGCACGCGGCTGGAGCCGGGGTGAGCAAAGTCGATAGCTGTGCGGATGGACGAGTAGGATTCCATTAGCGGGCTGAACGGGTCCGCAGTCTGATCGGCAAGTTCGTTATCATTGACAACGGGGGTATAGCCCAACAGCGGATAACCCAGTTTGCGTTCCACATCGTCAGCGGAGCGCAGCTTGTCGTCAAAGGTTTCCAGCAGCACGGTAATGCCCAGTGCCAACCCCAACCCGGCAATCAACGAAACCAGCAGGTTCTTGAACAGATCCGGCGAAACCGGCGATCCAGGAACCATGGCCGCATCCAGTTTGCGGCTGCTGTCAGTGGTGATGTTCGCAGCGGCTGAAAGCTGGTTATAGCGATCCAGGAGGGACGCCAACTGCGTGCGCAGGCCGGTCGCCTCACGGTTGAGCAGGTTGTAGCGAACGCGGCGATCCTGTTCGCCCAGCGTCTCGCCCGAAACCTTGGTCAGTTCACCCGAAAGAGCCTGTTCCTGACGCAGTGCAACATCATAGCTGTTGCGAATGCTGTTCTTCACATCGGAACTGGCGCGGTTGATCTGTGAATCCAGAGCCGCAATCTGGTCTTTAAGTTCCTGAATACGCGGGAAATTGTCACCGTAGCGCTGGCGAAGCTGGGCAATTTCGGTTGCCGCCTTCGAACGGTCGGTGACCATCGCGCTGATCGAACCGTTCTGCTGCACTTCGGGCAGTTGCGAAGCGGGAATGCCTGCAATGGCTTTCCAGCGCTGTTCTGCCTCGATCCGCTTGGCGCGGGCCTGCATATAGGTCGAATTGACAGTGGTCAGGTTGGATACAGTGATCGTTGGCGCGCTTGGTGCTGAACCTTCCGCCGCTGCTCCAGGCGCTGCCGATTCACCCACAATGCTGTTGGCGCGGGCATAGGCATTTGCCTTGAGTTCGGCTTCCTGCAGTTTGGCCCGGACTTCGTTGATCTTGCTGTTCAGATAATCAACTGCATAGGTGTTGAGTTCGAGTACGCGTCGCGAATCTTCGGCTACATAATTTTCGGCAATCGCATTGGCGATCAACGCGGCATATTCGGCACTGCCCGACCGGTAATGGATCGTGATGACCTGATTGTCGAACGGTACGTCAACCGACACGCCGCCCTGCACCTTGCCTGCTGCAATTTCACGCAGGCTCTTTTTCCACTCGGCTTCCGAAACGCCCTGAGGCTTGCTGGCGATCAGTTCTTCGCCAAGGAAATCCTTGCGTTCATTCAGCTTGAGCGAATCAACTACGCGATAGGCAAGGCGGCGGCTGGTGATGATCGAGGATTGCGTCTGCATATAGCGGACGACTTCGCTCGCGCCGATATCGCGGTCGATTTCCTGACCCTCAAGGATCTGGCTGCCGCCGGGCACAATCTGTACCGTCGCGCTGGCGGAGTAGGTGGGCTTGGTCAGCAGTGTGATGACGACACCAGCCACCAGCGCAAGCGCAACAATGCCGATCAGGATGTGGCGTTGGCGATAGAGAATCCCTCGCAATACCGCGAGGCTCAGGAAGCTTTCGGACCCTTCATCGGTCTGCCCTGTGGTTGCGGGAAGATAACGATCTACCCACGTTGCCGCGCCGCTCGTGCCCGACGTGCTGCGTTCAATCCCGTTCTGCATGGTCGTATCGGTCCGGCAATCAGAGTTGGTTCGCGAAAATGGCGAAGACCGGTACGGCCTTCAGGACATCCTGCCAGAACTGAGACAAGCCCGAAGTCCCGATCACGATGCGGTCGCCCGGCGCAAGCACCGGGTCCATCATCAATCCCTGCCGCACCGCAGCATAGTCGAACTTCGCCACTTTCATGCCGTCGGGAAATTCCCGGAACAGCGCGATCTGATCGAGTTTGGCCACGCGATTGGGGCCACTGGCAAGGCTGACTGCTGCAGAGAGCTTCGATCCGGGCTTGAACGGATAGACGCCCGGTTTTTCCACCGAACCCTCAACCGTCACCAGATGCGATGAATACTTCACCACGTTTACGGCAACTGACGGATTGCGCAGGAAACCGCCCGACCGCAGCTTGTCAGAAATGGTTTGACCGAGATCTGAAGGACTCATGCCCTCGGCCCGGATTGTGCCGATCAGCGGGAACGCCATCATGCCATCGGCGCCGATCGCGATGTCCGACACGGACAGGTCCGGCTCTCGATAGATGATGACGGAAATTTCGTCGGCAGCGTTGAGTTTGTAACCATCCGGCGTTGCCGTGGTGTAATCGCCTTGCCCATATTCAACCACGGGGGTGGAATTGACCAGACCGATCTTGGGGGGTGGAGTGGAGCCACAGGCAGTCAGGGACAAGCCTGAAGCAACCAGAAGGACTGAAGCTGCAGAGCGCTTCACGCTGAAAGCATTGGTTCGCATGAAAATCCTCAGTCGATACGCGATAGGTCTTACGTGTTGCCCCTTACCAATGCAACCCCTTCAGGGTGCGGCATTTTTGCATGGCGGCAAAGATCCATACTTGCACAAGTTTGGAAAAAATCATTGCAAATTAATTGCATAGACAAATTCATTGTGAATTTTTCTGAAAATTCTGCAGTATCGATTCTTCTTTTTGTTGCAGTGCGGCATTGCGCGCGCCGCCTTGTCAGGTGTGTATGGACAAGTGTTGGCGGCACGGGGTAGGCACCGCTCCATCATGTGCGGTAAACCACGACAGAAAGCGGATTGATATGGCTGGATCCCATCCGGTTTTGGCTCTTGCGGCTTGCGGAATGTATGTTGGCGTTGCCGTGGCGTGCTGTTTTGCCGTGCGCAATGCCATGTCGCATGGCAGCCGCCGATTCTGGATGGTAGCCGGGGCGTTCTTTTTTGTGCTTGCTGTTCTGCGCGCCAGCGGCATCGAATATGCTATAACCGATGCGTTGCGCGAACATCTTTATCGCGAAGGCGCGTATGAAAGCAGGCGCGAGTTTCAGCGACCGCTTGCCGCCGGTGCGTTTGTTCTGATCTGCGCCGCGCTTTATCTGTTTTACCTCAAGCGTCCTGCGCCAAAAGCAGGAGTGCGCGGCTGGTCAAAGTTCTGGGCGATGATCGCCATTACCGTAATGGCCGGGGTTATCCTTATGCGCCTGATTTCGTTCCACGAACTTGACCGTCTTCTTTACGGACCTGTGCGGATGAACTGGGTGCTGGATATCGGATCGACTCTGGTTGTTGCAGCGTCCGCGGTCCGATTCGGCAAGCATCGTGACGCCAGCCCATCAGACCGCAGGCGCTACCCCGGCAGCGTCCACTGACCCTAGACTATTTCAGGCCGTCGCAGGCAACTTGCCGCCGATGATGAATGCTTCAAGCGAGGCTTTGAGCCGGTCGCGCTGCGGAACGACCGGGCGTTCTGGCAGGTCCATCTGCAGCCCGGCATCTATTGCTGCAGGCAGCTCATCCACCGTCATTGCCACCACGATACCTGAACGGCCCTGTAACTGTCCGACCGTGGCCAGCTGGTGATCGTTGCGATGTTCGCCCATGCTGGCCCGGCGTGGGAACAGCAGGATGGGTTTGCGAAACTTCTGCGCAGTCAGCACCGTGCCAATCCCTGCGTGCGCCACCAGTAGCCGCGTATCGGCAATCAGCTTGTCGAAATCGGTCGGTGAAATGCTTGTGGCGGTTTCGATATTGCGTGCCTTGTAAGTGCCTTTACCAACTTGGGCAAAAACCGGCATCGGCAATGACGGTGCCAGTTCGTCCATCGCCTCGATCAGCCGGTCAAAGCCAAGCTGCATGCCTACGGTAACCAGAATCATAGCAGCGACCCCATGTATCCGGGCCTGCCATCTGTGGCCAGATGCTCCCACTGGGTGATGCAGGCGCTGGAAAAATAACGCGAAAGATTGCCGCACATCGACATGCGTTCGGCATTGGCGACGCTGTCGATCCATAGCGTCTTTGCGCCGATCAGGCGGGCGAAGACGATACAGAAGAAACCTGGCGCGGCGCCGGTTGAAAGCACGACATGTGGCCGGAACTTCAGCACCAGCCACGCTGCTGCCAATACACACCGGGCCGAATTGATGATCTGATCGCGGTTGCAGTCAGGCAGAATCGTCGCGCCCTCTATCCCTGCGCGGCGGGGCAGATCGGGGTGCGTCGTGGCAAAACGGACGTCAAACTTTTCAAGCGTTTCGCGGAGCAGCATCATCTGCTCCCAATGCCCGCCGGCGGACGCGACCGCCAAGACCCGTTTCATCGTATCTGACCTTTCTGCTGTGCATGCGAACGGTAACGGTTACCAATGACAAACTTGCCATTGGCGAGGTCGTTACACGGTCCTATCTCTGAGGCCACTCCCGCCCCGCCTTCGGCTGTGGCATTGTTCAGCCTGCGGCCACGTCCTGATGGGATATCGGGGCCTTGATTGCCAGAGGAACCGGATTGCGAAACGTGAAGAACCCATTTGTTCTTAAGGTCTTCGGCGCGGTTGTCGCCACCCTTTTCTGTGGCTTTGCTCCTGGCGCGGTACTGGCTGCTGCCAGCGATGCACCACCTGTCGTGCAATGGCCTGTACGGTTGCGTCAGGATCTCGATCGCGGTGGCCAGATCGAATGGCGACTGCGCCGCGCGGCAGGAGAATCCTGTGCCGTTTCTACCCCGGACATCGGCGTGGTGATTGATGATCCGCGCGATTATGCTGCGGCAGACAGGCCTTTGCTTCGGCAGGCTCTGGCCATGGATCAAGACCCGGTATTTGCTGGCGTGGCCATGGGCAGCCCGGCACAGCAGGCCGGGCTGCAGCAAGGCGATACCCTGATGACGATCAACGGGCGCAGCGCCCGCGAACTGGGCGATTCGCGAGACAAGGGCGAAACCGCGTCGACGGCGGTGGCACGCCATCTGCGAACAGCTTTGGCAGATGGTGCGACCGATCTTGCCATCCGGCGCGGCGAACAAAGTGTAGCGCTGCGGATTGCGCCTGTTGTGCACTGCGGCATACGGGTGATCCTGCAAGCAAGGCAGGGCATTGATGCCCACAGCGACGGTCGCAATGTCGCGGTGTCCACCGGTCTTGTCACTTTTGCACAAACCGATGCCCAGCTTGCGCTCGCCATCGCACATGAATTTGGTCATGCCATTGCCCGTCACGGCAAGCCCAAGGGGTTGAAGGAGCGCCGCCGGATGGAGGATGAAGCCGATCTGATCGGCATTCGCTTGACCACTTGTGCCGGTTACGATGCCGAACAAGCGATGGTGCTGTTTTCGCGGCTGGGCAAACGTGATGTGCTGTCGTGGCTGCGTGCGCCCACGCATCGTTCGTTCGGCGCGCGTATAGATCATATGCGGCGTGGACTGAACGGTTTTGTCTGCGGCAATGACTGGTTGGCGGGCAGCCTGTGATGCATGCTGGCTGGTTTCAGGCCCACTAGTTTCAGACCATGGTATTGCAGGTTTGACCACAGTTGATCCGCAGCGGCGATCAGAAGGCCCGGTCATGCACCAGAACGCGGACCGTGTTCAGGATGATGTTGATATCGCGCCAGATTGTCCACCCGACCAGATATTCAAGATCGGCTTGCAGGCGGTTGGCAAGGTCGGATTCGGTGTCAGTTGCCCCCCGCAGGCCGCGGACTTGCGCCAGCCCGGTCAGGCCGGGTTTCAGCGAGTGGCGCAGCCAGTAGCGATGGTCGACTTCCCAGAACAGCTTGTCGCCCGCCAGTGAACCGATGGCGTGTGGGCGCGGGCCGACGACGCTCATTTCGCCTCGCAGCACGTTCAGCAGCTGGGGCAGTTCATCGATGCTGGTGCTGCGAATGATCCGGCCAATCCGGGTGATGCGATCATCATCCTTGCTGGCCGACCGCGCGCCTGCGGAATCAAGTTGAGCGACGCGCATCGAACGGAATTTGAAGATCGGGAAAAAACGGTTTCCGCGCCCTGTCCGCTTCTGGACAAAGAACACCGGACCGCCATCTTCCAGCTTTATAAGCACCGCCACCAGCAGCAGAACTGGGCTAAGCGCCAGCACTGCGCTGCCTGCCAGAACCACGTCGAAGAGGCGCTTGATCGCGCGTGAACGCAGGCCCAGCGGTCCACTGGCGACGATCAGCGCGCCAAAACCGCGGTCACGCCTTGCGCCGATCACGCCTAGGCTGCTGACTTCAGGATCGACGATTTCACCCGACACATTGGCGCTTTTGAAGACCAGCGCCCATGCCGTTCGCCGTTCACGGGGGCAGGTGACCATCACCCTGTCCATGTTCATCATATACAGGCCCAGACGGTCCATCATGTGCGGGTCGGAAAGATCGGGTGCCAGATGATGTTCGCGTGCATCGATATGATAAGCATGGGGGACGCGCAGAGCTTCGCCGCCATCGTCGATCAGCAGGGTGTTGGTGGCCGCTTCACCACACCGCGCCTGCACTAGCGGACGGGTAAGCGAACGGACCCACAACAGCAGGATCAGGCTGAACGCCAGCCCCAGCAGTGAAGACACGCGCGAAAAGCTGTCCGTGCTGCGCGTGGCAAAGCCGACAAACAGCAGCACCGTTTCTGCACCCATCAGCGCGGCCAGCGAACGCATGCGCGCAAAGCCGGGTTTGCGCAGTGCGGCCAGCGAATAGACCTGCAGGCTAAGCGCGATGGTCCAGTAAATCGGAACCAGTACCTGACTGTGCAACAGCGAAGTCTGTTCGGTGAACGTGCCGAAATACAGCCAGCTTGCGCTGCCAAAGCCGATCATCACTGCTGCAGCGTCGATCAGCAGCATTGCAATGTAAAGCTGGAGACGGCGTTGTTCGAGAGAGGGCGCCAGCGGCAGCGTGATTCTACGACGATCTGTCGCTTCGCGCATCTCGCCAAGGGGAACGTGCTTGGTCATTCCGGGTCTCGCTGTCTCTTGCTTTCACCACTCCGCCGAAGGTTGCCTGCGGGCGGAACTGTGCGTCCAGACGGGTCTGGAGAAATCGGATTCGGTGCGACCGTCGCCGTGCTTGCTGCACTGCGCAAAAATACTTAGTAAGATTCCTATAGCAAGCAGAAATCCATTTTGGAGCGAAATTTCTCACTCGAATGGGCTGAAATATGGCCCTTTCTACCGCGCTGCGGCGCGACAGATCTCGGTCAGGCCCTGCGCCAGAGCCAGTTCGCCGTTGCGATTATCGGCAAGAAGTGTGCGGTGCAGCATGGTTAACCGGTCGACAAGCCTTGCCAGCCTGGCACCCCGCCACCGCTTTAGCTGCGCTGTCAGGTCTGGTCGGTCGCGAAAGAACACGCGCCTTGCCGCAGTTTCCTGTTCCATGAAGGCGTTGACGTCACCGCGCTCGCCCATTCGCCCGGCAAGCTGTACCAGTTGTGCGGCGCGGCGTTCGAACGCCAGCAGCAGTCCTACAGGGTTCAAACCCATTTCGCGCATGCGGGATAACTCGCTCGGCAGCTTGCGTACGTCGCCGCTTAGCACCACGTTGACCAGTGGCATCAGGCCGTCATCCTCGCTCACGGCGCAGACCGCATCCAGTGCTGCAGCATCGCCGTTGCGCGGGGCCTGCGGACTGGCATCCAGATAGAGCGCGAGCTTCTCTATTTCGCTACGGGCCATGCGCGTGTCCAGCGCAGCTGCGCGGGCGATTCGTTCGGCAAGGCTGGCGGTCAATTTCACGCCCACCGCATCGCCCATGTCGCGCACGGCATCCGCTACGGCTTTCAGGTCTGGCGGATGGAACATGACCACCACCGCTTCGGCCCGGTTTTCCAGGAGCTTGGCGATGCGCGATTTGTCGGTCGCCGATGTCGCCACGATGAGCACGGGCCAGCCATCAACCGGGCTTGCCAGCAGTGTTTCCACGGCATCGAAAGCGTCATCACCCACCGCGCGGATGTGGATGATCCGCCGGTCGCCAAACAGGGAAACAGAGCGAGCTTCATCAGCCAGACGCACTGGGTCACGGCGCAATTCCGCGCCGCTCATCTCTACCTTTTCGGCATCACCCAGCAACCCGGCGACGCGGTTTGCGGCATCGCTGGCCCCGGCTTCGTCCGGCCCGCAGAAATAGAAGATTCGGCATTCGCGCGCCACACGCGCAGCGCTGCCGGCAAAGTTCTTCTGGGTAAGCTTCACAACTGGGGCTTCATCGCGCCTCGCGCAGCCGCACGGCCACGCGCGTCACGATCTGGTCGGCCACTTCCTGCGACAGGTTTTCCAGCGCGGTCTGCTCTGCCGCGATCACCGCGTATTCGCTGTTCACCACATCGAACCCGGCATCCGATCCCGCTGTGGCGTCCAGCACCACATCGCCCGATTGCGTGTCCACCAGTTGATAGCGCGCACGCAGCGTCCGCCGTTCTCGCGTGATCGTGTCGTTGGAAAGCTGGCCCAGCCCTTCAACCCGGTCATCCAGCCGGATGTCTAGCCGGTAGCGAGCATCACCGCCCTTTGCCCCGGCGCCCAGCCGGTCGACCAGCGCATTGCGCACCAGCCAGCCCGATTGCCCTTCGATGGCAGCCACGCTGACATTGGCGAGAGCGCTGGCAACCTGTCCGTTACCGCCGCCGGCATACATCGGCTGCAACCCGCACCCGGCAAGTGCGAACAGCGGGGCCAGCAAGAACAGGCGCTTAGACAACAAGGTTCACCAGACGGTCGGGCACGACGATTACCTTCTTCACTTCCGCCCCTTCCAGCGCACGCTGCACTTTCTCAGACGCAAGGGCAAGGCGCTCAAGCTCTTCCTTGGCTGTACCCTTGGCCACGGTCAGCGTATCGCGCAGCTTGCCCTTTACCTGCACCGCCACAGTCACTTCATCGTCCACCAGCAGCGCCGGGTCGACTGCGGGCCATTCCGCATTGGCCACAAGGCCCGCGCCAAACTGCGCGTGGGCTTCTTCGGCAAGGTGCGGCATCATCGGTGCAATCAGCAGCAGGAGGCTGCGGATGGCGCTGCTGCGGCTGGCCGAATGGGCGGCCTTTTCGACCGCGCCGGTCAGTTCATAAATGCGCGCCACCGCCTTGTTGAAGCCCAGCGCTTCGATATCGCCAGCAATGGCATGCACGATCTGGTGGGTCTTGCGGTCCAGCGCCTTGTCTTCGCCGGTCGCAGCGGCATCAAACTGCCCAAACAGACGCCACAGCCGCTGCACGAAGCGCGCGCAGCCTTCAATGCCCGCTTCGGACCACGGCAGGTCGCGTTCAGGCGGGCTGTCGGACAGCATGAACCAGCGGATCGCGTCCGCGCCATACTTCTCCACGATCTCGTCCGGGTCCACTACGTTCTTCTTGGACTTGGACATCTTGATAACACGGCCGACTTCGACCCTCGCGCCATCGGCTTTCAGCGTCGCGCCCTCGCTGGTGCGGTCCACTTCGCCGGGGCTGAAGAAGATCGGCTGGCCGTTGCCGGGGTTCTTGCGCTCATACGTCTCGTGCGTGACCATGCCCTGCGTGAACAGGCTGCCAAACGGCTCGGCCACCTCGATCTTGCCGATGCGGGCAAGGGCGCGGGTCCAGAAGCGGGCATAGAGCAGGTGGAGAATTGCGTGTTCGATCCCGCCGATATACTGCTCCACCGGCAGCCAGCGCTTGATCTCTTCAGGATCGAACGGGCGGTCTTGGGGCTGGCTGGCAAAGCGCAGGAAATACCACGAACTGTCGACGAAAGTGTCGAGCGTGTCGGTTTCGCGCCGTGCGGCATGACCGCATTGCGGACAGTCGACATGCTTCCACGTCGGATGCCGGTCCAGCGGGTTGCCGGGCACGGAAAAGTCGACGTCTTCGGGCAGGGTCACCGGCAGGTGCTTCTTGGGCACCGGCACCACGCCGCACACTTCGCAATGGATGAACGGAATGGGCGTGCCCCAATAGCGCTGGCGGCTCACACCCCAGTCGCGCAGGCGCCACACCGTCTTGCCTTGGCCCCAGCCTTCGGCTTCGGCCCGCGCGATGACGGCTGAAATGGCGTCGGAAATCGCCATGCCGTCAAGGAATTGCGAGTTCACCAGCGGCCCGGTGCCGGTGTAGGCGGTGTCGCCTTCAAATGCTGCCGCCGTGTTATCGCCATCGGCAATCACGCGCACCGTGGGCAAGCCATATTTGCGGGCAAAATCAAGGTCGCGCTGGTCGTGCGCGGCAGAACCCATGACTGCCCCGGTGCCGTAATCCATCAGCACGAAGTTGGCGATATAGACCGGCAGGTCTGCACCGGTGAACGGATGCCTTGCGGTAATTCCGGTGTCGAAGCCCAGCTTCTCGGCCGTTTCCAGCTCGGCGGCGGTGGTGCCGCCCTGTTTGCACAGCGCGATGAAATCCTGCGTTTCCTGCGACTGCGCCGCTACGCCTTGCGCAATCGGATGATCGGCGGCCACAGCCACAAAGCTCGCGCCAAAGATGGTGTCGGGCCGCGTGGTGTAAACCTCAAGGCTCTCGCCATTGGACAGGTCAAACCGGAACTGCAGCCCTTGGCTCTTCCCGATCCAGTTTTCCTGCATCGTGCGAACCTTTTCAGGCCAGTTGTCCAAAGTGGACAGGCCTTCCAGCAATTCGTCGGCAAAGTCAGTGATCTTGAGGAACCACTGCGAAAGCTTGCGCTTTTCCACCAGCGCGCCCGACCGCCAGCCACGCCCGTCGATGACCTGTTCGTTGGCGAGCACGGTCATGTCGACCGGATCCCAGTTTACCGCGGATTCCTTGCGATAAACCAGCCCTGCGGCATAAAGATCGACGAACAGCGCCTGTTCGTGGCCGTAATATTCCGGCTCGCACGTCGCCAGTTCACGGCTCCAGTCGAGCGCAAAGCCCAGTCGCTTCAACTGCGCTTTCATGTTGGCAATGTTGTCGCGGGTCCAGCCGCCGGGGTGTACGCCCTTTTCCATGGCGGCATTTTCGGCCGGCATGCCAAAGGCGTCCCAACCCATCGGGTGCAGCACTTCAAACCCGCGCATCCGCTTATACCGGGCCAGCACGTCGCCCATGGTATAGTTGCGCACATGGCCAATGTGGATGCGTCCCGATGGATAGGGAAACATCTCAAGCACATAGCTGCGGGGTTTGGTGGACGAATCGTCCGCGCGGAACGATTGTTCGTCATCCCACACCTTCTGCCAACGGGTGTCGGCTGTGGCGGGGTCAAAGCGTTCGGGCGTGTTGCTGTCGGGCGTGATGTTCGCGGTCATGCGCGATCCTCTAGGGAGCGCGCATGACTCGTGCAAGATTCGCCTTACAGGTGTTTAGCCTGCAATGGCGGCGCGGCGCAGGTCGCGCGCCTTGGTGAGGATGATGTCTTCCAGCTTTTGCACGGTGGCGGCCTGAACCGGCGCATCCACCCACTGCCCGCTTTGCGAAACCTGACGGCTGGCGGCCACGCGCAGGGCATCGGCGCGCAAGTCCTGATCCACGATGGAAACGGTCACCTTGACGCGCTCGCCGGGGTTCTTGGGGTTTGCGTACCAGTCGGTGACGATGACGCCGCCGTTGCTGTCAGTCTGGAGCAGCGGCATGAACGACAATGCATCAAGGCTGGCACGCCACAGATAGGCGTTGACGCCGATGGTGGTCACCTGGCTGGCGGCGAGGTCGGCCTTGGGGCGTTCCTTCTTGCCGCAACCGGTAACGGCCAGAGCCATGGTCCCGATCACGATGCCACGGAAGATCAGCTTGCGGGTGTTCTGGCGGGCCTTGGCGGTCATGGTCACTACTCGTCAGTCCTTGGCTTGGCGGCGCCGGTCCTGTCATCCAGGTTCCGTCATCCAGCAAATTGGCCGCATCGCGGCTGCCGATGGGGCAGCTTGGATGCGGTGTAAACGCGCCTCTATCACCCCCGCGCGCCGTGCGGCAAGCGCGATGAATGCGCCCGATGGAGCGGCGCGCAAAAGGACGTCGCCTGCGTGAACTGTTCCTGAATGTGCCAGCCGGCCCGCTACGACCTGTGGACATTGCGCCACACTTGCCAAGGAAGAGTCAGGGAACGGTGCGAGCACTGGATATTTTCCGGTGATGATCGTATTGGAGTAATACGAAATTGCTTGCGCTGTCGGAGTCGCTTCGCTTGTTGAAGCTGCCCTGATTTTCGCAAGCGTGAAAAACAATGGATTGGCAGGCTCATCGCAGCCTGAAATGGGGACGAATTCAACATGCGCGGCAATTCTGGCAGGTCGAACGCGAAAGGTGGCATTGGCCATCGCTTGCGCACGCCACTGCTGGCGGCAGGCGCGGTTGCCTTCGGGCTGTTTCTTGCCCCCACGGTCAGCAGTGCATTTTCCAGTGGCTTTGATAATGGCCCTGTCAGCCTTGCTGCGCGTGGCGGCATCGGCTCGTTCACGCCCGCTTCGGTGGATGAACGGCTGGCCTCGCAAATCACGGTTCGCGCGTTAAAGCATGGCAAGTTGTTTCGTTTTACCCCTGCTGGCAACGACACGCGCCCTGATCGTGCGGTAACGGTTGCGGTACGTCTCGATTCGCGCAGCGCACGCGGCTTTGCCGTGCGCAGCCCGCTGGTCGATGCAGCCGGGGCCGCTGGCGCATCGCCGGTGCGAATCGCGCCGATGGCGTTCAATCTTGGCATGGCGCGCGGTTTCGCCAGCTTCGCATCATCTGCCCCTGCTGGCCTGCGTGATCTTCAGCGGGTCGACATGCCTGACCTGGCGAAGTTCAAACCGTCCACGCCCGCAGCTTCGTCTGCAACGCCCAGCCGCTTTGCCCCGCGCATCGAAATGGATGATCGCGATAATGCAGGGCGCGCCCCGCGCACGCTTGAAGGGCAGGGTGATTATCAGCTTGATGTGGGTGGCAGCTATCGCCTGACCCGCAATCTCAATGTCACGGCTGGCGTGCGCTACTCGCCTGAACGTGATCGTCTGCGCCCGCTAACCGATGGCAAGCAGGACAATCAGGCGGTCTACGTTGGCACCCAGTTCCGCTTCTAAGCCGCCTTTCCAAGTCTGCATTTCGCGCTAATGTTTGCCCCGGCCTGTTTCTGGCCGGCTGACATCTTTGGCATAACTGTGCTGGTCGCCTTGTGGGGGCGGCGTTTTGGAATGTGCCAATTATTCATGCGTTTTCTGCAAGTTGCCGTGCAGCAATTCGTTGCTGCACCTGCAGCATTTACGTATTACGGCGCTTGTCGCATCCCCGTCATGAACCTACCGTAGCCGGGAGAGGGATAGATGGGAGATATTTATATGCCGCGTGTTGCAGTCGTCACTGGGGGAACCAGGGGAATTGGTCAGGCGATCTGTCTGGCGCTTAAGGCGCAAGGGCGTTCGGTCGTTGCCAATTACGCCGGAAATGATGAGAAGGCCCGCGCATTTACTGCAGAAACCGGCATTCCAGCCTATCGTTTCGATGTGGGCGACCACGATGCTGTATTGGAAGGCTGCGCCCGTATCGCCGCTGAAGTGGGCGAAATCGATATCGTGGTAAACAACGCGGGCATCACCCGCGACGGCGTGCTGCACAAAATGTCGTATGATGACTGGAACGAAGTCATGCGCATCAACCTTGGCGGCTGCTTCAACATGGCCAAGGCCACGTTCCCCGGTATGCGCGAACGCGGCTGGGGCCGCATCGTCAACATCGGTTCGATCAACGGGCAGGCGGGCCAATACGGTCAGGTCAACTATGCCGCCGCCAAATCGGGCATCCACGGCTTTACCAAGGCATTGGCGCAGGAAGGTGCCAAATACGGCGTAACCGTCAATGCCATCGCGCCGGGCTATATCGATACCGACATGGTTGCTGCCGTTCCGCCGCCGGTGCTGGAAAAGATCGTTGCCAAGATTCCGGTTGGTCGCCTTGGTCATGCCGAAGAAATCGCGCGCGGCGTCGCCTTCCTCACGGCGGACGATGGCGGCTTCGTCACCGGTTCCACCATGTCGCTTAACGGCGGCCAGCACATGTATTGATGGTTATGGGCGGGCGCCGTTGTGTGCCCGCTTACCACATGATGCCCGCTGTCCCCTATCATCCCCCGGTCAAACGCTCGGTCGAAATCGCCGGGCACAAGACCTCGATCAGCCTTGAACCGCTGTTTTGGGAGATGCTGCGCCATGCCGCGCAGCGTGAAGGCGTGCCGGTCAATGCGCTGGTCGCGCAGATCGATGCCGAACGCATTGCCAGTCCAACCCCACCCGGCCTTGCCGGTGCAATCAGGCTATGGCTGGTTGTAACGAATGCCGGTCAGGATGCCGAGGGCGCTGGCCCCGCCTGATCGGATGGGCCAGCTTGCGGCGTTGTCGCTTCCGGCAAATCGGGCAATTCCCGCTTGTCCAGCATCTCCGCCGCCGCGTCGAGCGCGCGGGCTTCATCCTGCGTGACACCACCGGGCTTTTCCGGCTCACTTGATCCGCAGGCAGACAGCGCAACGAACAGCGGCAGGATCAGCGCGATATGGCGGGCGGTGCGGCGCATGATTGTAATCATACCTCAATGAAAAAAGCCGGATCGCAGCGTCTGACTGATCGCTGCGATCCGGCCTGATCGTTCAAAACTATCCGGCTTACTGTGCGGGCTGGGCCTGGTCGTCGCCTTCTGCATCGGCAGCCTGAACCGCTGCGGCGACGGCAGCAGCGTTGTTGGCTGCATCGCGAGCCGCATCGGCTTCCGAATTGGCTGCGACCGACGCTTCGGGTGCAGGGGCCATCGGCGCTGCAGCAGCCGATGGTTCGACGGCGGGCAGTTCGTCAGCGGGCATTTCCACCGTATCTTCAGCGGCGGCTTCCGAAGCGTCGTCCGAACGGCCGCAGGCAGACGTCGCCAAAGCGGCTGCGGCAACGATCGCGAGGCTTGCGTACTTCTTCATCGACTTCCCTCTCTTGGGCTATTCGCGCACCGCCTGCATCATCCAACATCCGTGCGGGTGGTGGTTCAAAAGACGGTGCATCCGCCGCTGTTCTATCCATGGGGCAGGGGCATGGCAAATGCATCCTGCGCTGGATTATGGTGCTGTATGCAATCCTAACATATGATATAAAGATATCTTTAAGTGCCTTGACGGACATAAAGATATCTTTATATGAACTCGCAAATGACCATACACGACGCCATCCGCGCGCTTGATGACCCAACGCGCCTGCGCATCATGCGCCTCCTCGCCAGTATGGAACTGGCGGTGGGCGAAGTCGCGCAAGTGTTGGATCAAAGCCAGCCGCGGGTGTCCCGTCATATCAAGATCCTGTGTGATTCGGGCCTTGCCGAACGCCGCAAGGAAGGCGCGTGGGTGTTCCTGCGCAGTTCCGTGGGCGAAGGCGCGCAAAACCCGCTGTCCGCCGCGATTGCCCGCCTTCTGGCCGTGGCCGAAAGCGAAGATGCCGCATTCGGACGCCGCTGCGCCGAAGATCGTCAGCATCTGGGGGCCATTCGCGCCGCGCGCGAAAGCCATGCGCTCGACTGGTTTGCCCGGCATGCTGAAGAATGGGACACCTTGCGCTCGCTCCACATTGCCGATGGGCCGGTGGAAGCCGCGCTGGCTGAAATGCTGCTGTCGCTGGCCGGAGGGAACAGCCTTGGCCGCCTGCTCGATGTCGGCACCGGCACCGGTCGCATTGCCGATCTGTTCGCGCCCCATGCCAGCAGCATCGTTGCCTTCGACAAAAGCCCCGACATGCTGCGGATCGCCCGCGCTCGCCTGCAGCATCTGCCTGCCGACAGCGTTGCGCTGGTGCAAGGCGATTTCGCGCAACTGCCGTTCCCCGCGCGCAGTTTCGATACCGTCCTGTTCCATCAGGTGCTGCATTACGCACAGGCCCCGGAAGCGGTTTTGGCCGGCGCCGCCCGTGTCACTGCGTCGGGCGGCCGCGTCGCCATTGTCGATTTCGCCGCGCATGATCGCGAAGACCTGCGCCAAAGCCATGCTCATGCCCGCCTCGGCTTTTCCGATGCGCAGATCGAAGCGATGCTGCGCGACGCCGGATTTGCGCTGCACGAAACCCGCGCGCTCGCAGGGCACGAACTTGTCGTCAAACTGTGGACCGGCGTTCGCCGCGAAGACAGTGCAGGCCAGCTTGAAACCCGCCAGTCACCCCAGTCCCGGAAAGCCTGAAGTGCCATGAATGCCAGTTACGACCAGTTGCGCGAAGCCCGCACCGCGCTCGACACGCCGCTTTTTGCAGGCCTGCCGGGCGATATCGCGGTAAGCTTCGAATTCTTCCCGCCCAAGACCGACGCGCTGATGACGCAGTTGTGGGATGTGGTGGAAACGCTGGCCCCGCTGCAACCGCAGTTCGTTTCGGTCACTTATGGCGCGGGTGGCTCCACCCGTGATCGCACCCACGGCACCGTTGCCCGCATCATCCGCGAGGCAAAACTGCCCGCCGCCGCTCACCTTACCTGTGTCGATGCGCCCAAGGCCGAAATCCGCGAAGTGGCCGAAGGATACTGGGAAGCGGGCGTGCGCCACATCGTGGCCTTGCGCGGAGACATGGGCGCCCCCGGCGTTCCGTTTACCCCGCACCCCGAAGGCTATGCCAATGCCGCCGAACTCGTCGCGGGGCTGAAGCAGATTGCCCCGTTCGAAATCTCGGTCGCGGCCTATCCTGAATCGCACCCGGATTCGCCCAGCGTGCAAGCCGATATCGACAACCTGAAGCGCAAGCTGGATGCAGGCGCCACCCGCGCCATCAGCCAGTTCTTTTTCGAGCCTGAAACCTTCTTCCGCTTCCGTGACAAGCTGGCCGCGGCGGGCATCGATGCGCCGGTCCTGCCCGGCATCCTGCCGGTGTCCAACGTGGCACAGACCCGCAAATTCGCTGCGGCTTGCGGCGCGGCCATTCCGGCGTGGATGGATGGGCTGTTCGAAGGGCTGGATACGCATCCCGGCTCGCGCCAATTGGTCGCCGCCACCATCGCGGCTGAATTCTGCCGCCGCCTTTATGCTGGCGGCGTGCGCGATTTCCACTTCTACACCCTCAACCGGGCAGAGCTGTCCTACGCGATCTGCCACCTGCTTGGCCTTCGCCCCAAGGCTCCTGCGCTGGAGAAAGCCGCATGACCCTTATTCCCTCCGCAGCCCGCACCGCCCTGCTCGATCAGGCCCGTCAGCGTATCCTTATCACTGACGGCGCGTTCGGCACTGAAATCCAGAACTTCAAACTGGCCGAAGCTGATTATGCAGGCACGCTTGGGTTGGCCAAGGACCAGAAGGGTAACAACGACATTCTGGCCCTGACCAAGCCGGAAGTGCCCGAATCCATCCACCGTGCCTATTTCGCTGCCGGTGCCGACATTGCCGAAACCAACACCTTCAGCGCCAACCGCATCAGTCAGGCAGACTATGCCGCTGAACATCTGGTGCGCGAAATCAACGTGGAATCGGCAAAGCTCGCCCGTCGCGTGGCTGACGAATTCACCGCGAAAGATGGCAAGCCCCGCTTCGTCGCGGGTGCCATTGGCCCGACCAACAAGACGCTGTCGCTGTCGCCAGACGTCAACGACCCCGGTTTCCGTGAAATTGACTGGGATCATCTGGTCGAAGTCTATGCGCAGCAGGTTACCGCGCTGGTCGAAGGCGGATCGGACTTCATCCTGATCGAAACTGTGTTCGATACGCTGAACGCCAAGGCGGGCATCATGGCCGTGCGTCATGTCGAACAGGTGCTGGGCCGTGAAATCCCGATCATGCTGTCGATGACGCTGACCGACCTTTCGGGCCGCAACCTGTCTGGCCATACGGTCGAAGCCTTCTGGTATGCCGTGCGCCATGCGCGCCCCGTCACCATCGGCCTCAACTGTTCGTTCGGCGCCACTCAGTTGCGCCCGCATGTAAAGGCGCTGTCCGAAATCGCCGACACGCTCATCATGGTCTATCCCAATGCAGGCCTGCCCAACGAACTGGGCGAATATGACGAACTGCCCGCCACCACGGCGGCGCTGGTCAAGGAATGGGCCGACCACGGACAGGTCAATATCCTTGGCGGTTGCTGCGGTTCCACGCCCGAACACATCGCCGCCATGGCGCGCGCAGTGCAGCCGCTGCCCCCGCGCAAGCTGCCAGTGCCTGAAACGGTCACTCGCCTTGCAGGGCTGGAACCGTTCATCATGGCCGCTTGAACTTCTCCCCTCCCGCATGTGGGAGGGGCCGGGGCAGGGCCTGTTACTGAGGCCACCCCATATCGAACACACCCTCCCCTAACCCCTCCCGTCAGCGGGAGGGGAATTGGAACGAATATATGACCCAATCCTCAGCCCGCTTCGTCAACGTCGGCGAACGCACCAATGTCACCGGCTCTGCCGCCTTCAAAAAGCTGATCCTTGCGGGCGATTACCCCAAGGCGGTTGAAGTCGCGCGCCAGCAGGTGGAAAATGGTGCGCAAGTCATCGACGTCAACATGGACGAAGGCCTGCTCGATGCGGTCGAGGCGATGACTACGTTTCTGAAACTGATCGCAGCTGAACCCGATATCGCCCGCGTGCCGGTGATGATCGACAGTTCGAAGTGGGAGGTGATCGAAGCGGGCCTGAAGTGTGTTTCGGGCAAGCCTATCGTCAATTCGATCAGCATGAAGGAAGGCGAGGAACCCTTCCTTGCCCACGCCCGCAAATGCATGGACTACGGCGCGGCCGTCGTCGTCATGGCCTTTGACGAAAAGGGCCAGGCCGATACCAAGGAGCGCAAGGTCGAAATCTGCTCCCGCGCTTATGATCTGCTTACCGGCATGGGCTTCCCGCCCGAAGACATCATTTTCGATCCCAACGTTTTCGCGGTTGCCACCGGCATCGAAGAGCATGACCGTTATGGTCTGGACTTCATCGAAGCCACGGCAGAGATCAAGGCGCGCTGCCCCCACGTCCACATTTCGGGCGGCCTGTCCAACCTGTCATTTTCGTTCCGTGGCAATGAAACCGTGCGTCGCGCGATGCATTCGGTGTTCCTATATCATGCCATTCCGGCTGGTATGGACATGGCCATCGTCAATGCGGGCCAGCTTGATATCTATGACCAGATCGATCCGGTCCTGCGCGAAGCCTGCGAAGATGTCGTGCTCAACCGCGTTCCCGCCGCAGGCGGCGATCAGACCGCGACCGAACGCCTGATCGAACTGGCCGAAAGCTTCAAGGGCAAGGACACCGTTGCCGAAAAGGCGGCCGAGGAATGGCGCGGCTGGGACGTTGTGCGCCGCCTTGAACACGCGCTGGTCAAGGGCATCGATGCCCACATCGTTGACGATACCGAAGAAGCCCGTGCCGCCATCGCCGCGCGCAACGGTCGCCCGATCGAAGTGATCGAAGGCCCGTTGATGGAAGGCATGAACACGGTTGGCGACCTGTTCGGTTCGGGCAAGATGTTCCTGCCGCAGGTGGTGAAATCCGCGCGCGTCATGAAAAAGGCCGTCGCCCACCTCATCCCCTTCATTGAAGCGGAAAAGGAAGCGGGTGCAAAGGCCAAGGGCAAGATCGTGATGGCCACCGTCAAGGGCGACGTTCACGATATCGGCAAGAACATCGTCGGCGTGGTGCTGCAGTGCAATGGCTATGAAGTGATCGACCTTGGCGTGATGGTGCCCTTCGCCACTATTCTCGACGTTGCGCAAAAGGAACAGGCCGACATCATCGGCCTGTCCGGCCTCATTACCCCATCGCTGGATGAAATGGTCACCGTGGCTGAAGAAATGCAGCGTGCCGGCATGACTATTCCCCTGCTGATCGGCGGGGCCACCACCAGCAAGGTCCACACCGCGCTGCGCATAGACCCTGCCTATGATGGCCCGGTTGTCTATGTCCTCGATGCCAGCCGTGCGGTGGGCGTTGCCAGCCAGTTGCTGTCCGACACACAGGCGCAAGGCTTCATCAAGGCCACCGCTGCCGATTATCAGCATGTGCGCGATGCCCGCGCGGGCAAGGGCGGGTCAAAGCTGCTCAGCCTTGAAGACGCGCGGCTCAATGCCTTCGCACCCGATATGTCGGAAAAGGCGCCCCCGCCTGAACAGCCGGGCCGCCACGTCTTCCCCGATTGGGATTTGAACGATCTGGTCGAATGCTTCGACTGGACCCCGTTTTTCCGCGCATGGGAACTGGCCGGCACCTATCCCGCCATCCTTGATGACGAGATTGTGGGCGAAAGCGCGCGCAGCCTGTTTGCCGATGCCAAGGCCATGCTGGACCAGATCATTTCTGAAAAGTGGCTGACGGCCAAGGGCGTCGCCCAGTTCTGGCCCTGCGCCCGCCATGGTGATGACGTGGTGCTGCACCCCAACGATGATGAACTGTCGGTCCGCCTGCCGTTCCTGCGCCAGCAGTTCATCAAAAGCCGTGGCCGCGCCAACTTCTGCCTTGCCGATTTCATCGATCCGGCAGGCGACTGGATCGGCGGCTTTGCCGTCGGCATCCACGGCATCGACGAACATCTCGCCCGCTTCAAGGCGGACAACGACGATTATTCCGACATCCTGTTAAAGGCGCTGGCGGACCGATTTGCCGAAGCCTTTGCCGAACGCCTGCACCAGCATGTCCGCACTACGCTGTGGGCCTATGCGCCGGGCGAACAGCTTACCAATGACGCGCTGATCCGCGAACAGTATCGCGGTATCCGCCCCGCGCCCGGCTATCCGGCATGTCCCGATCACACGCTCAAGCCGATTCTGTTCGATCTTCTGGAAGCGCCGCAGATGGCGGGCATCACACTCACCGAATCGCAGGCCATGTTGCCCACATCGGCGGTGTCGGGCTTCTATTTCGCTCATCCCGAAAGCCAGTATTTCGGCGTCGCCACCATCGGGCGCGATCAATTGCAGGACTATGCCACCCGTCGCGGCATGGACCTGCCGGTCATGGAGCGCTGGCTACGGCCCAATCTTGATTAGGCATCTGGTAAACCTGCCCCCGCATACCTAAAGCATGAGCCATGATCTCGGTTGCCACATGGAACATCAATTCGGTTCGCCTGCGGGCCGATCAGGTCGAACGCTTCTTGACGCAGGAGGCGCCCGACGTCCTGTGCCTGCAAGAGATCAAGTGCGCAGAAAGCGTGTTCCCGCACGAAGTCTTTGAAAAGCTGGGCTACACCTATCGCGCCGTGCATGGGCAAAAGGGCTATCATGGCGTCGCCACGGTCAGCCGCATCCCTTTCCGCGATTTCAGCAAACATGACTGGCAAGACAATGGAGAGGCGCGGCACATTGGCGTCGAATTGCTGGGGCCGGGTCAGGGCCTGATCGTCGAGAACGTCTATATCCCCGCAGGCGGCGACATTGCCGACCGCGAAGTGAACCCAAAGTTCGGGCAGAAGCTCGATTTCCTTGGCCGGATGACCGACTGGGCCGGAAAGATCGACCGTCCCACCCTGATCGTGGGCGATTTCAACATCGCCCCGCTGGAAAGTGACGTTTACAACCACAAGGCCCTGCTGAAAGTCGTCAGCCACACCCCGCTTGAGGTCGAAACGCTGCAACGCTTTGCCGATGCCCACGACTGGGTCGATCTTGGCCGCAAGCACATCCCCGCGCCGGAACGCAACTATTCGTGGTGGTCCTACCGCTCTTACTGGCGCGCCAAGGATCAGGGCCGCCGTCTGGACCATATGTGGGCTTCGCCCGAAGCTGCCGCGCAATCACGCGGCCACCGCTTTGTCGAAGAAACCCGCAAGTGGGATCAGCCGTCCGATCACATTCCGCTGATTACCGAGCTGGATCTGTGACCGACAGCCGCAACGTCGCCCGCGCGCTCGATGCCCTGCGCCATGGCTGGGCCATCCGCGTCACCGGTGCGGACGGTGTGCTCGATCTGTTGCCTGCCGAAACTGCGTTCGTGCAGCCGGGCATCTATGCCGCGCGCCTGCTGATTTCCGCGGCGCGTGCCGCCACGCTCAAACTGGCGAACCAGCGCGATGCAGCGGTGCCGCACGCCCCGGTGATGATCCACGGCGCCGTGCCGTTCAGCCTTGCCACCGCGCGCAGCCTTGCCGATCCGGCGCAGGATCTGGGCAACCCTCTGCGCGGCCCGTTCCGTGCCGACCCGCTTGATGCGGCCGATGCCGCCACCGCGGCGATGGACATGGCGCGTCTTGCCGGAATCCTGCCCGCCTTCATGATTGCCACCGGCGTCGAAGTGGCGGCAGAGGCTTCCGTGGCCGATCTCGCCGCCTTCAAAGACCCGCTCAACCTGTCGATCCAGGCCCGCGCCCGCCTGCCGGTCCACGCCTGCGAAGACGCTGAAATCATTGCCTTCCGCGCGCGGGATGACCTGCGTGAACACGTTGCGCTCGTCCTTGGCACGCAAACTGGCGACCGTGTGCCATTGGTGCGCCTGCACAGCGAATGCCTGACCGGTGACATCCTCGGCAGCCTGAAATGCGATTGCGGTCCCCAGCTTGACGCTGCCCTTGCCCAGATGGCTGAGGAAGCCCGCGCGGGCGGCTGGGGTGTGCTGCTCTATCTGCGGCAGGAAGGGCGCGGCATCGGCCTCATCAACAAGCTGCGCGCCTATGAATTGCAGGATCAGGGGTTCGATACGGTCGACGCCAACGAACGGCTTGGCCTGCCCAGCGAAGCGCGCGATTTTCCTGTCGCCGCGCGGATGCTCGACCTGATCGGCATTCACACCCTGCGCCTGCTCACCAACAATCCGCAAAAGGTCGCCACGCTGCAATCGCTGGGGCTGGACGTGGTGGAACGGGTTGCCCACCAGCTCCCCGCCAACCCCCACAACGAACGCTACCTCGCCACCAAACGCGACCGCACCGGCCACCTCCTGCGCTGATCGATCAGGCGGGAATACAGCCGTACAATACGGGCGGCGGGCATCTCCTGCGAAATGCACACCGCCCGTAGAGACGTCACATCACGCCGCGCGCCACACAATCAGGACAACCGCAACCGCCACGATCGCTGAAAAGATCAGCGCACGCGCCATATCCTTCACAGTGAACCGGTCGATATGTTCGGCGCGGAATTGGCGGTAACCGCGTTCCGCCGCCGGATTGCTGGCCACCAGCGCCACGTCCAGCGCGCTGGCATCGCGCTTGAACCAGTTGACGATCAGCTCGCGCTCCTGCGGCGTGACATCGGGATAGGAGGTAAGCAGCGCTTCCACATGGGCGCGCCGGGCATCGATGGCCGAAGCCATTGTTGAATTGGACATTTTTGAATTCCTGACATGCGTGAACACATGCGCCAGCGGCGCCAGCGGTGCAGGTCAGGCGATAGGCGGCCCGGTGGGCGCAGGCCGCAGGGTAAGCGGGGCGGGAACCGGCGGCGCGGTCTGTGGTGGCCAGGTCCATGCCTGTGCTGCCACCAGCGACATTTCTGGTGCAAGCGTCACCACCGCAACCGGCGGCGGGGCCAGTGGCACCACCGCGCGCATCACCTGCACCCGGCGTTCGGGCGCAACTGCCATGTCCACCGTCGCCGCGCTGAACGCAGATCCGCTGCGCACGACCATGGGCGCGTCAAATGGCGCGATGGCATGGGTCAGCACGGTCAGGGCCAGCAAACAGGCCCACAACCGTCCAGCCAAAGTCAGGGACATCCGGCTCAACACACCCTCAAGGTAGGGTCTGCGGCCTTTCAGGACAAGTTCAGCGCTTTTCGAACTTCGTCAGCCCCGCGCCCAGCGCATTGGTGCCAATCGCCAGTGCATCGCCCGACCAATCCGCCACAAACGCCGAAGAGCGGCTGATTCCGGGCGCGAACCGCGCATCATTCCCCGCAATGGACAGCCCCGCCGCGCTATGCGCCCGGCCTTCTGCTGCCACGGCAATGAACGCGCTGTAGTTTTCCTTGTCGGCCCCTTGCACGAACACGTTGTCGGCAATCTTCCCGGTCGCCCCTGCGGGCAAGTCGATCATGTAGTTGGTCGTGCGCCCGCCGGTGTCGTCAAAGCTCGATTGGGTCACTTCCACGCGGCCTGCGCGCGCCTTCACGTAATGCCCGCCGCGTCCCGCCTCAAACCGGCTGCGGCGGATGGTGACGCTGCCATAGTCCCCGAAATAGACCGAATGTGCGCATGAAAGCCCCCGGTCGCACCGGCCAAGGCGGCTGAACGTCGATTGTTCGATCAGCACCGTGCTTGCAGGATCATCGGCGGACAGAATGCCTTGTTCGCTGTCACGGAACCACGATTGCCGCACGGTCAGATTGCCATGCTCAAGCCGGATGCCCGAACCATTGGCATCGGGCACGCGGATGTTCTGGAAGATCAGCCCTTCGACGCGGGTTGCGCGCCCCCGTGCCACAATGGTCGCCTTGCCTTCGCAGGCTGCGCCATCGAACACCGTCTGCCCGTGCACTTGCGCGACAAAGCCCACATCGCCTGCCTGCTGCACCGCGCAATCGCGATATACGCCCGGTTCGATGCGGATCGTGCCCGCGCCATCGCCAATCGCATTTACCGCGTCCTGCAAGGCGGCAAAGCTGCGTCCGCTTTCCACAACGGTATAGGGCTGCCTACCCCCACCCTGCGCCATCCCCCCCTGCGCCATCAGTGCGCTTGCTGGAATCGCGGCAAGCACCGCCACGCTCAGCATCAGCACGGCAAGACGCTGGCCTTTATGGCGGCGTGTCCGAAGGGCAAAAGGGTTCATCATGTGCATCACTGTCCCGGCCGAATTTCGAACACCGGGATAGCGCGCAATGATTGACAGGCGGTTGCGGTTCCCTTCGAACGTGCGGAGACGATGCGATTGGGCTGTCAGTCCTTGCTGCCCCAGCGCCATTTCCAGCCGCCGCGCGTGTGCCGGGCCGAAACCACCATCAGCACCGCCGTTGCTGCGATGAACAGCGCAAAACCGGCCCCGCGCGCAGCGCCATTGCCGCTACGGTCCAGCGCGATCACGCCTGCCAGCACCGCGAAATACGACAGGAGCAAGGCCCATCCCTGCCAGCGCAAGGGCATGCCTGCGCCACAGCCATAGCGCTTGGCGGCAAACCACGCACCATCGTCACCTGCCGTCTCCGCCTTGGGTGGACGGGTTGTATAGCGTGCATCAACCATCTGGATTCTCCGCCTTTGGTGGCCGCCCACGCCGGGCGGGTGCTGTGGCTCCCACTTTCACCCCGCGCCTGCTCAGCGCTTCGCGGAGCAGAATTTCGATCTGCGCATTGGCCGACCGCAGCTCCGCCGCCGCCCCGCGTTCGATCACGGCGAACAGCGCCGGATCGATTCGCAAGGGAAAGGCTTTCTTGGGCGGAGCTGCCATCGTCCTGTCGCTTACTGGTACAGTGTGCCGGCGTTGACTACCGGTTGCGCATCGCGCTCACCACACAGCACGACCATCAGATTGGACACCATTGCCGCACGGCGTTCGTCATCCAGTTCGACCACGTTCTTTTCCGAAAGCTGGGTCAGCGCCATTTCCACCATGGTCACCGCGCCTTCGACCAGCTTCTTGCGCGCTGAAATCACCGCTTCGGCCTGTTGGCGACGCAGCATGGCCCCTGCAATTTCGGGGGCATAGGCAAGGTGCGTCAGCCCGCATTCGTCAACCGTAATGCCCGCCAGCACCAGCCGTGCGTTCAGTTCGGTGCGCAGTTCGGCATTGATCTGGTCGTGGTTGCCGCGCAGCGTCACTTCCTGATGTTCGATATCGTCATAGGGATAGCGCGAGCCGATTGACCGCACTGCGCTTTCGATCTGGACGAAAACGAAGCCCTTGTAATCGTCCACGTCGAACAGCGCCTGCGCCGTATCCGAAACGCGCCACACCACGTTGGCAGCAATTTCAATCGGATTGCCGCGCAGGTCGTTCACCTTCAGCTTTTCGGACACCACGTTGTTGGCGCGGACCGAAATCTTGGTCTTGGACAGCCACGGCCAGATCCAGCGTAACCCATGGCTGCGGTCGGTGCCCCGATACGATCCGAACAGCATGATCGCGGCGGCCTGATTGGGCTGGATCATGTAGAAACCGCTGGCGATGAACACGATGGCCACCGGTCCCAGCAGCACGAACGGTACGAACCACACAACGTCTTCCGGCCCCGGATCGCTGCTGGCAAAGCCCAGAATGCGTGCTGCCGTCAGCACCACCAGCACCAGCATGGCAATCAGCATCAGATACCCACTGATCGACCACGCCGTCGTTTCCTGACTGGCTGAATGTGTCTTCGAATCGGACATCGTTCCACCCCCTTAAAAGTGATATCATATTAATATCAGATCAAGGCGCTTGCGCAAGAGGCTTCGAATGTCGGTTGCTGTCGCTTGGCCTGACTGTCTTATCGACCCTATCGGACTGCCGGGTCAGATTTCCAGCTGGCTGCCCAGTTCAATTACCCGGTTTGTCGGCAGCTTGAAGAACTGCATGGCGCTTTCTGCGTTGCGGACCATCCACGCAAACAGCTTCTCGCGCCAGATTGCCATGCCGGGCCGGTTTGACGCGATCAGTGTCTGCCGGGCCAGGAAATAGCTGGTATCCATGGCGCGGAATGGTCCGCCCGCGCGTTGTTCATCTGCCAACTCTGCAGGAATATCCACTTCGTCCATAAATCCGTAGTGAAGCACGATCCGGTAGAAGCCCCGTCCTAGGCTCTCTACATCCCGGCGGTTGTGCGCAAGGACGTGCGGGACGCCTTCGGTTGCCACCGTCAGGATGGCCACTCTTTCGTGCAGAACGTGGTTGTGTTTGAGGTTGTGCAGCAGCGCTGGCGGAATCCCTTCTGTGGTCGAGGCAAGGAACACGGAACTTCCCGCAACCCGCTGCACTTTTTCGCTCACCGATTTCAGGAACAGCTCGATGGGCATTGCATCTTCTTCAAGCCGCTCGCGCATCAGGCGCCGGCCCGTTGCCCAAGTGGTCAGAAGCGTGAACGCAACTGCCGCAACCAGAAGCGGGAACCAGCCGCCATCAGGAATTTTTGTAGCGTTCGACGCGAAGTAAACTCCATCGACAATCAGAAACGCACCCGTCACCAGTCCTGCCAGCAGCGGATGCCATTTCCAGACGGCGAATGTCAGCACGCCCACCATGCAGGCAGTGATGAACATCGTCCCGGTAACCGCAATACCATAGGCAGCGGCAAGATTGCTTGAACTCTTGAACCCTATGACCAGCAGGATGACCAGCGCCAGCAACCCCCAGTTGACAAGGGGCACATAGATCTGACCGGCCGCCTTGGCGCTGGTGTGCAGGATTTTCAGACGTGGCAGAAAACCAAGCTGGACTGCCTGTTGCGATACCGAATAGGCACCGGAAATGACCGCTTGGCTGGCAATGATCGTGGCCATTGTTGCCAGAATGACCAAGGGCAGGCGTGCCCATTCCGGTGCCAGCAGGAAAAACGGGTTTTCCGCCGCAGCCGGGTTTGTCAGCAATAGCGCCGACTGTCCCAGATAATTGATAAGCAGGCAGGGGAAGGCGATATACAGCCACGAGATCATGATCGCCTTGCGACCGAAATGGCCCATGTCGGCATACAGGGCTTCGGCTCCGGTCACGGCCAGCACGACCGAGCCAAGCGCAAGGAAGGCAAGTTTTGGGTCGATCAGGAAGAACTCCAGCGCATAGTGCGGGGAAAGCGCCCAAAGCACTTCGGGGGCATGAACGATGTTGGTCACGCCCAGCACCGCCAGCGCGATGAAATAGACGATCATGATCGGCCCAAACAATTTGCCGACCGCATCGGTGCCACGAGACTGGATTGCAAACAGGCCGACCAAAATACCGATGGAAAGAGGCAAGACCCAGCGCCCCAACCCTTCATTCACGATGGTCAGCCCTTCCACAGCTGACAGGACGGAAATGGCAGGGGTGATGATCGCATCGCCATAGAACAGGGCCGTGGCGACCACGCCGAGCATCGCGACGACCGGGGTCCACTGGTTGTCGCCCAGTTTGCGCCCGATAAGCGCGAGCAGGGCAATGCTGCCACCTTCGCCTTTGTTGTCAGCCCTGAGGATCACGAAAACGTACTTGAGCGTGACGACAAGCATCATCGTCCAGAAGATCAGCGACAACACACCGAAGATGTGCGCCTTGTCCACCGCCAGCGGGTGATGACCGACAAAGCTTTCCTTCAGGGCATAAAGCGGTGAAGTGCCGATATCGCCGAAAACCACGCCGATCGCACCGATTGCCAGTGTCGAAAGACTTTCGCTGTGGCCATGTTGTCCGTGTTCGTCGTTCATGGGGCCAAACACCTAGGCCTGCGTGCGTGTAGTCGCCACGAACTTTACGGAATCTTTATGGCGTAGCCACAATTCCCCGTGGAACCTTAACGTACCGAAGGCGCACATGAAGCACCGCAATCGTCATGCGGGAGCCTGTTCATGTCCAGTCATTTTGATCGTTTGCGCCGCGGCGAACGCTGGTGGGCGGCAGAGCTTGTCTTTCGCACCATCGGCATCGCTTTGCTTGGAGGGTGCTACAGGCTGGCGCTGGTAGCCCACCGCACGATCTCCGTCCCGCCCCCTCACGGCACAACACCTGGCGAGTTCGCGCTGTGCGTCGGGATCTTCCTCTCGCTTGCCGCCGGGCTTGCGCTGACGATGGAAGGGCCAGGTCTGCTGCGCGACCTGCCAGTCCCCCCACGCTGAAAGGATCACCGTATGACCGATTTCACCTGGCTTGCCGTTCTGGCCGGCCTGTTTCTCCTTACCCTCGCATTCATCCGCCTTTGCGAGAAAGCCTGAGGCCTGTCCCATGACCCTTTCCCTCATCCTTGCCGGACTCACCGCGGCGGGTCTGCTTGTCTATCTGCTGGCCGTCCTCGTGCGGCCCGAACGGTTCTGAAATGGAGACCGGCATGACCCTTCAGGGCTGGACGCTGATCCTTGTGTTCACCGCGCTCACCGTGGCCTTGGCCAAACCGGTGGGCGCCTATCTCTTCGCGCTGTATGAAGGCTGCAGAACCCCGCTGCACCGCCTGTTTGGCCCTGTCGAACGCGGCTTTTACCGCCTTGGCGGCATCGACCCCGACAAGGAGCAGGGCTGGCGCAGCTATGCCGTGCATATGCTGCTCTTCCAGCTGGTGCTGACACTGTTCACATATGCGGTGCTGCGCCTGCAGGCGGTGCTTCCGCTCAATCCGCGCGGGCTGCCCGGCATCGGCAGCGACGGGGCGATGAACACTGCTATCTCGTTTGCCACCAACACCAACTGGCAATGGTATTCGGGCGAGGCGGCGATGACCAATCTCAGCCAGATGCTGGGTCTTGCCATCCATAACTTCCTGTCGGCTGCCACCGGCATTGCCATCGCTTTTGCGCTGTTTCGCGGGTTCGCCCGGCGCGAAGCGGCCACCATTGGCAACTTCTGGGCCGATGTCACGCGCGTCACGCTCTATCTGCTGTTGCCTGCCTGCGTGGTCTATGCGCTGTTCCTCGTTGCCAGTGGTGTGCCACAGGCCCTGACGTCCAGCATCGATGTCACTACGCTTGAAGGCGTGCGGCAAACCATCGTGATGGGACCGATCGCCAGCCAGGAGGCGATCAAGATGCTCGGCACCAATGGCGGCGGCTTCCTCAACGCCAATTCGGCCCATCCGTTCGAAAACCCAACTGCGTTGACCAATCTGGTGCAGATGCTGTCGATCTTTGCCATCGGGTCGGGCCTGACCTATTGCTTCGGCAAGGCTGTGGGGAACACGCGGCAGGGCTGGGCGATCCTTTCGGCCATGATGATCCTGTTCCTTGCAGGCGTCAGCGTGACCTATTGTCAGGAAGCGGCGGGCAACCCCGTGCTGCACCAGCTAGGCGTTGCGGGTGGCAATATGGAAGGCAAGGAGGTCCGCTTCGGCATTGCCGCCAGCGCGCTGTTCTCGGTCGTCACCACTGCGGCCTCGTGCGGGGCGGTCAACGCCATGCATGACAGCTTTACCGCGCTGGGCGGCATGATCCCGCTATTCAACATGCAGCTTGGCGAAATCATCGTCGGCGGTGTGGGGGCGGGCGTCTATGGGTTCCTGCTGTTCGCGCTGCTGGCGGTGTTCATCGCCGGGCTGATGGTGGGCCGCACGCCTGAATATGTCGGCAAAAAGATCGAAGCCCGCGAAGTGAAGCTGGCGGTGCTGGCCATCGCGGTGCTGCCGCTGTGCATTCTGGGCTTCACCGCGCTCAGTGCAGTTCTTCCCGCAGGCCTTGCAGGGCCACTGAACAAGGGGCCGCATGGCTTTACCGAAATCCTCTATGCCTTTGCATCGGGCGCGGGGAACAATGGCTCTGCCTTTGCGGGACTGACCGCCGGAACCCCGTTCTACAACGGGTTGCTGTCAGTCGCGATGTGGATCGGGCGGTTCTTCATGATCGTGCCCGCACTGGCCATCGCCGGAAGCCTTGCCGCCAAACGCTACACCCCGGAAACCGCTGGATCGTTCCCCACCACGGGGCCGCTGTGGATCGGCCTGCTGGTCGGCATCATCCTGATCGTCGGCGGCCTCACTTTCCTTCCCAGCCTCGCACTTGGGCCGATTGCCGATCATCTCGCGATGATCTCCGGCCAGTTGTTCTGAGGGGATTTTCACCATGAACACAGATTCAAATCCGGCTTCAAGCCCCACTTCGAGCGCAGGGCCGACCTCGATGTTCTCAGGCGCGCTGGTCGTTCCGGCACTGGGCGATGCCTTTCGCAAACTGCATCCGGCACAACTGGTAAAGAACCCCGTCCTGTTCACCACAGCGGTCGTGGCGCTGTTGCTGACGGTCCTGCTGGCGCTTGGGCAGGAACCGCTGCCGTTCGGGTTTCAGGCGCAATTGATCGTCTGGCTGTGGCTGACGGTGCTGTTCGGCACTTTTGCCGAAGCACTGGCCGAAGGGCGTGGGCGGGCGCAGGCGGCATCGCTGCGCGCCACCAAGAGCGACCTTTCTGCAAGGTTGCCCGACGGCCGTATCGTTCCTGCTTCTCAACTGGCGCGTGGTGACGAAGTGCTGGTGCAAACCGGCGATCTCATCCCCGCCGATGGCGAAGTGATCGAAGGCGTTGCCTCGGTCAATGAAGCGGCCATCACTGGCGAAAGCGCCCCCGTCATCCGCGAAGCGGGCGGGGATCGCTCTGCCGTTACGGCGGGCACGCGCGTCATTTCCGACCAGATTCGGGTGCGCGTCACACAGGAACCGGGGCAGGGCTTTCTTGACCGCATGATCGCGCTGGTCGAAGGGGCCGAACGCCAGAAGACCCCCAACGAAATCGCGCTCACTATCCTGCTGGTCGGCCTGACCATCATCTTCCTGATCGCGGTGGCGACGATCCCTTCGTTCGCCAGCTATGCGCAGGGGCATATCCCCGTGGCCGTTCTTGCTGCGCTGCTGATTACCCTGATCCCCACCACAATTGCCGCGTTGCTTTCGGCTATCGGCATCGCCGGGATGGATCGGCTGGTCCGGTTCAACGTGCTGGCCAAGTCGGGCCGCGCGGTCGAAGCGGCGGGCGATGTCGATGTGCTGCTGCTCGACAAGACCGGCACGATCACCATCGGCGACCGGCAAGCCAGCGAATTTCGCCCGCTGGCAGGCGTGCAGGTGGCCACGCTGGCGCAAGCCGCGATGCTCGCCAGCTTTGCCGACGAAACCCCCGAAGGCCGCTCCATCGTCGTCCTCGCGCGTGAAAAGTTCGGCATTGCGCTGGCCGCGCTTCCTGCCGGTGCCGAAGTGATCGTCTTTACCGCACAGACCCGCATTTCGGGCGTCAGAACCGCATCGGGCCTTGTCCAGAAGGGCGCAGTGGACGCAATTCTGCGCGCCAATCCGCAAGCCGCCTCAGGCACCACCGCCGCCGAATTGCGCCGCGTTTCGGAAGATATCGCCCGCACCGGACAAACCCCGCTGGCCGTCGCACAGGATGGCAGGCTGCTGGGCGTCATCGCGCTCAAGGACGTGGTAAAGGCGGGTGTGCGCGAACGCTTTGCCGAACTGCGCCGCATGGGCATCCGCACGGTAATGATAACCGGGGACAATCCGCTCACGGCTGCCTCGATCGCGGCTGAAGCCGGGGTGGATGATTTTCTGGCCGAAGCCACGCCCGAAGACAAACTGGCGCTGATCCGCAAGGAACAGCAGGGCGGCAGGCTGGTGGCGATGTGCGGTGACGGCACCAATGATGCGCCCGCGCTGGCCCAGGCCGATGTCGGCGTAGCGATGAACACCGGCACGCAGGCCGCGCGCGAAGCTGGCAACATGGTCGATCTTGACAGCGATCCAACCAAGCTGATCGAGATTGTCGGCCTTGGCAAACAACTGCTGATGACGCGCGGCGCGCTCACCACCTTTTCGGTGGCGAACGATGTGGCCAAGTATTTCGCGATCATCCCGGCCATGTTCGTCGTGCTCTATCCCGGCCTTGGCGTGCTCAACGTGATGAAGCTGGCCTCGCCCGAAAGCGCGATCCTGTCTGCCATCATCTTCAATGCGCTCATCATTCCGGCGCTGGTGCCGCTGGCGTTGAAGGGCGTGGCGTACAAGCCGATGGGCGCCGGCCCACTGCTGGCGCGCAACCTTGCCGTCTATGGCCTTGGCGGCCTGATCGCGCCCTTCATCGGCATCAAGGCTATCGACCTTGCCGTCGTCAGCCTCAATCTCGTCTGAGGATCAGTTCCATGACCAAGGATATTGCTTCCGCAATCCGCCCCGCGCTCGTCCTGACGGCCCTGTTCGCGCTTTTGCTCGGCATTGCCTATCCACTGGCGCTGACTGGCCTGTCCCAACTTCTTTTCCCGGCTACCGCCAATGGCAGCCTGATCGAACGCGATGGGAAGATCATCGGTTCGCGGCTGATCGGACAGGGTTTTGCCGGTCCTGGCTACTTCCATCCGCGCCTGTCGGCGGCGGGCGCGGGCTATGATGCCAGCGCCTCTGCCGGGTCCAATCTGGGACCGACCAGTCAGGTTCTGGCCGACCGGGTCAAGGCCGACATTTCCGTGCTTGCCACATCACCGGGGGTTTCCGTTCCACCTGACCTGGTGACCACTTCCGCATCGGGGCTTGATCCCCATATCAGCCCCGATGCGGCCTATTTTCAGGTGGCGCGCGTGGCCGGAGCGAGGAACCTTGCCCAACCCGTGCTGCGCAAACTGGTGGCAGATCACACCGAACAACCCATGTTGGGCTTTCTGGGCGAACCGCGCGTGAACGTGCTTGAACTCAACCTTGCACTCGACAGCATGGCCGTGCTGCGCGCACACGGGGATTGATGAACGACGCCAGACCAGATCCCGATGCCTTGTTGCGGGCCGCTGCGCGCGAAGGCAAAGGCCGTCTCAAGGTTTTCCTTGGGGCGGCCCCCGGCGTTGGCAAGACCTATGAAATGCTCACCGATGCGGCAGCCCGGCGCGATGCGGGCCGCGATGTCGTCATCGGCATTGTCGAAACCCACGGCAGGCGCGAAACCGAAGCCAAGGTTCAAGGCTTCGAAGTCATCCCGCGCAAACCCGTCGACTATCGCGGGCATCTGCTGGGCGAGATGGACATTGATGCCATCCTTGCCCGCCAGCCCGACCTCGTGCTGGTGGACGAACTGGCCCACACCAACGCCCCCGGCAGCCGCCACGATAAGCGCTATCAGGATGTCGAGGAACTGCTCGAAGCCGGGATCGACGTCTATTCCACGCTCAACATCCAGCACCTTGAAAGCCTGAACGATCTTGTCGCCTCGTTCACCAGGGTCCGCGTGCGCGAAACCCTGCCCGATCGGGTGATCGAGAACGCCGACCTTGAAGTGGTCGATATCCTGCCGGACGAACTGATAGAACGGCTGCGCGAAGGCAAAGTCTATGTGCCTGACGAAGCTTCGCGGGCGCTGGGGCACTTCTTTTCCAAGTCCAACCTGTCGGCGCTGCGCGAACTGGCGCTGCGCCGTGCGGCACAGGCCGTTGATGCGCAGATGCTCGACTATATGCGCGCCAATGCGGTCGGCGGAACGTGGGCGGTGGGCGACCGGCTGGTGGTGGCGATCAGCGAACAGCCCGGCGCGCCCGAACTGGTCCGTGCGGCCAAGCGTCTGGCCGATGCCCTGCGCGCGCCGTGGACGGCGGTTCACATCGAAACGCCGCGCAGCCGCACGTTCAGCAACGCCGAAAACACGCAGTTGGCGCAGACCATGCACCTTGCCGCACAACTGGGCGCGCATGTCGCCACGGTCCCGGCGCAAAGCGTGCTCGATGGCCTTACCCGCTTTGCCGCCGATGCTCGCGCCACCCAGCTCATCGTCGGCAAATCGGCCCGCTCACGCTGGTTCGAACTGCGTCACGGCTCCATCGTCGACCGGCTGGTGCGCGAAACCCCCGGCCTTGCCGTCCACGTCCTGCCGCTTGAGGCGGCTGCATCGCGGCATGCGTTGCGGCGCAAAGCAACAGTGGGCGTCTGGGGCAGCGCTGTGGGCTATGGCGTGTCGCTGGGCCTGACCACGCTTGTCACGGTCCTTGGCATGGCCATGTTCGCGCGGGGTAACATCACCAACATCGGCCTGCTGTTCCTGATACCGGTCATGGTCGCGGCCACCCGATTCGGCCTGCGCACCGGGATCGTCACCGGCCTTGCCTCCTCACTCGCCTACAACTTCTTCTTCATCCCGCCGACGCACACTTTCACCATTGAAGACCCGCAGAACATCATCACCGTGCTGGTCCTGCTGGGCGTGGCCATCGTTTCCAGCCAGCTTGCTGCCCGCGTGCGCGACCATGCCCTGCTGGCACAGGCCAGCTCTGCCCAGAACAGCTCGCTTGCGGGTTTTGCGCGCCAGTTGACCGGCATCAGCTCCACCGATGAACTGGCGCAGGTGCTCTGTACCGAAGTTGGCCGCCTGCTTGACGGCAACACCATCCTGATCGTGCCCGATGCGCAAAGCCTTGTCGTGCGCGCATCATCCCCACCCGGCTACAGGCTTGAAATGCTGGATGATGCCGCTGCGCGCTGGACGTTTGACAACAACAAGCCCGCCGGGCGCGGCTCCGATACGCTGACCGCCTCGGAATGGCTGTTCTGCCCGGTGGGTTCTGCCGGAAAGGTGCTGGCCGTATTCGGCCTGTCGCGCTCCGATGCCCATGCGCCGGTCCGCTCGGATCAACTGCCGCTGCTGCTCAGCCTGCTCGATCAGGCCGGCCTCGCGCTTGAACGCATCGCGCTCGAAACCGAAATGTCCGGCCTTGCCCAGGTGCGTGAACGCGACCGGCTGCGCCATGCTCTGCTGTCGTCGGTCAGCCACGATCTGCGCACTCCGCTGACCACCATTCTCGGCTCGCTCAGGGAAATCCGCGCCGCTTCGCCCGAACAGGAACAACAGTTGCTGGCCACCCGGTCCGAAGCGGAACGTCTGCACCGCTTCGTGGCCAACCTGCTCGATATGGTCCGCATCGAAGCGGGCGCGTTGCACCAGTCCATCGAGCCGGTTGACCTTGCCGATGCCGTGGCCAGCGCGGTGCAGGACCTCAAGGCCAGCTTGCGCGATCACCCTTTGCGCATCGACCTGCCGGGCGATCTGCCGTTCGTGCTTGTCGACCCGCAATTGTTCCATCACTGCCTTATCAACCTGATTGAAAATGCCGCCAAATATGGCGCACCCGATACGCCGGTCACCATTGTCGCGCAGGCGAGCGCCAACGGCCTTGCCCTGTCGGTCGAAGACGAAGGGCCGGGCATTCCTGCCGGACAGGAACAGCGCATCTTCGAAACCTTTACCCGCATTGAAGGTTCTGATCGCAAGGGCGGCACCGGCCTTGGCCTCGCCATCGTCAAAGGTTTCGCGCAGCCCATGGGGCTTGAGGTAGAGGCCGCCAATCGCCCCGATGCCCGTGGCGCTGCCTTCACCATCCGGTTCGGCCCTGACCATATCAAGGAGTTGCCGGAGGAATGAACAGTCCCGTGACCATTTTGGTGGTCGATGACGAACCGGCCATCCGCCGCCTTCTCCACGCCGGATTGACCCGCGCCCACTACCGCGTCGTAGAAGCAGCGTCGGGGCGCGAAACCCTGTCCGCCATCCAGATCGACAAGCCCGAAGTCGTCCTGCTCGATCTGGGCCTGCCCGACCGTGACGGTCTTGAACTCATCCCCATCATCAAATCCGCCGGTGCCGCGGTGATCGTGGTGTCGGCGCGCGATGCCACCGACCAGAAAGTCGCCGCGCTCGATCTTGGCGCGGACGATTATGTGTCTAAACCGTTCGACAGCGAAGAAGTCCTTGCCCGCATCCGCGCCGCGCTGCGGCACCGGCTGGCCAGCGAAACTGGCAGTCCTGTCCTGCGCCGGGGCGATATCGAGATCGATCTTGTCGCCCGGCTGGTGCGCAAGGGCGGGGCTGAGGTCCATCTTACGCCAAAGGAATATGGCTTCCTTGCCGAACTGGCGAAAAGCGCGGGCCGGGTGGTCACCCATGCCCACCTGCTGAAATCGGTATGGGGGCCGGGCCATGAAACCGATGTCGAATACTTGCGCGTCGCCGCACGCGGTATCCGCCGCAAACTTGAAGACGATCCATCCCAGCCCACCTTGCTGCGCAACGAACCTGGCGTAGGCTACCGGCTGCTGATCGCATCATAGCCGAACCGGGCAATTCCCGTGCCTCTTGCAATTTAGATCGAATCACTCCACATTATGTCTTGCGGACCGGGCCCCTCTGGCGCGGCGCTCTGACCATATTGGCTAATTCCAACATGTTCGGGCGCGGCGTGATGTCGGACCGCATCGGGTAATGCCGATGCTTGTGGTCCGGGTCTTCCCCCTTTCCAGACTGTCTGGGTCACAGCTCGGCTTACCCGATCGTAGCAAACCGCTTCGATAGGGAGCTTTGAATGTCCGACCGTTATTTCCTTTTGTTGGAACGCCATCAGAAGCTGGACGAGGCCCTGCGCCTTGCCCGCCGCAGCCGCTGGGCCGATCCTTTCGAGATCGCCCGGATCAAGCGGCTGAAGCTGGCCATCAAGGACCGGCTTGCACGCCACCTTCCCCGCCGTTCGGCAACAGTCTGAAATAGAGGAACCACCTGCCGCGCCCATGCATTCGGGGCGCGGCGGGTGCCCTTTAGGGGAGGTAACAGATGGAATTTCTCTTCGCAGACTGGCTGGGCACACCCGCCTGGTTCTGGCTGGCCTTCATCGGCCTTGTCGTCGCGCTGACCGCGTTCGACCTTGGCGTCCTGCACAAAGAGGACAAGGCCATGGGCATCGGCGAATCGCTGAAGCTCACCGCGTTCTACATCACCATTGCTCTGGCGTTCGGCGCATGGGTCTGGGCCGAAAAAGGCGCGGATCTGGGGATGAAGTATTACACCGGCTTCTTCATCGAAAAGGCGCTGTCCATCGACAACGTCTTTGTCATCAGCCTGATCTTCACCTTCTTCGCCATTCCTGCCAAATTTCAGTATCGCGCGCTGCTGTGGGGCATCGTCGCGGTCATCTTCCTGCGCGGTGCGATGATTGCAGGCGGCGCGGCGCTGGTCGAACAGGCCTACTGGGTGCTCTATATCTTCGCCGCGTTCCTGGTGTTCACCGGCATCAAGATGTTCTTCACTTCCGACCATGATCCCGACATCGGCAACAACCCTGTCGTGCGCTGGATCAGCCGGCATATGCGCGTGACCAAGGAACTGCACGACCAGCATTTCTTCGTGAAGGTTACGGACGAAAAGACTGGCAAGTTGGTCAATGCCGCCACCCCGCTGTTTCTCGCACTGGTGGTCATCAATCTGGCCGACCTCGTGTTCGCTGTGGATTCGGTGCCCGCCATCTTTGCGATCACCACCGATACTTTCGTGGTCTATACCTCGAACATCATGGCCATCTTGGGCCTGCGCGCGCTTTACTTCGCGCTCGCTGCCATGATCGACCGCTTCGCCTATCTCAAATATGCGCTGGCAGCGGTGCTGGTGTTCATCGGCTCGAAAATCTTTGTCGCGGACTTCCTGCTGGGTGGCGACAAGTTCCCGCCCGCGCTCAGCCTCGGTGTGACCTTCGCCCTGATCGCAGGCGGCGTCGCCTACTCGCTCTACAAAACGCGGGGACAGCCGAACGTCACCGCCTGACAGTGTGGCAAAGTAGCTTTCAAACCTCGTCACCCTGAGCTTTTCTCAGGGTGACGATCCGGCTTTACCGCCTTCTCAGCGTCTCAACGCGAAACCAGCTTCCTGCAACCCTCTCACCACTGGCGGATCACCTCCAGAAACCGGTCGCCATAGGCATCCAGCTTGCGTGTCCCCACTCCACCGATCCGGCCCATTTCGGCAAGGTCTGCGGGGCGACTGGCTGCCATCTCGCGCAACACCGAATCGTGGAAGATGACATAGGGCGGCACGCCCGCCTCACGCGCCAGATCGCGGCGCAAGGCCCGCAGCGCATCGAACAGCGGATCACCCACCGGGTTGAGCGCACTCGACGCTCCGCCCCGGCCCTTGCGCCCGCTGCGGCCTTCCTTCTTGGGTGCGATGACCAGCGGCACTTGCGCTTCGCCCTTCAGAATCGCGCGGGCATCACCGCCCAGTGCCAGTCCGCCATGTTCGGTCGCCACCAAGGCCCCGCGCGCCTGCAATGCGCGCGCCAGCGGGCGCAGCAACGGCGTTTCGTCCGCCGTGACAATGCCAAAGACCGAAAGCTGGTCATGCCCGCGCTGCATCACACGCTCGTCCGCCACGCCGGTCAGCACTTTTTCGATATGGCCAAAGCCGAACGATTGTCCGGTGCGATAGACCGCTGACAGCAGCTTGCGCGCAACCTCGGTTCCGTCCGTCACCCCCGGTGCGTGCAGGCAATTGTCGCAATTGCCGCAGGACGGTGGCGGATCTTCGCCAAAGTGGCGCAGCAGCAGCGCACGGCGGCAATGCGGGGTTTCCACCAGCATGGCCAGCGCGTCGATCCGCGTCCGTTCGCCCGCGCGGCGGTGTTCTTCCACTTCGGCAACCCGCTGGCGCGCGCGGACGAAATCTTCCGCGCCCCACAGCATGACCGCCACGGAAGGATCGCCATCGCGCCCGGCGCGCCCGGTTTCCTGATAATAGCCTTCGATCGACTTGGGGCAGGCGGCATGGGCCACAAACCGCACGTCGGGTTTGTCGATCCCCATGCCAAAGGCGACCGTCGCCACCATCACCATCTCTTCGGATTCGACGAACGCTGCCTGATTGGCGGCGCGCACTGCCGCGTCCAGCCCGGCATGATAGGGCCGCACCGGGCGCCCGCTTGCGGCCAGTTGTCCCGCCAGCTTTTCCACCTGCGCGCGGGTGGGGGCATAGACAATGCCGGGGCCGGGTGTTTCCTCGATCAGCCGCAATAGCTGACGCAGCGGGTTGTCGCGCGGGGTGATGGTATAGCGGATGTTGGGCCGGTCGAACCCGGCAACGATCAGGCCTTCTTCGGCAATGCCCAGTTGCGCCAGAATATCGGCGCGGGTGTGGCGGTCCGCCGTGGCCGTCAGCGCAAGGCGCGGCACATCGGGGAATGCGTCCATCATCGGGCGCAACAGGCGGTAATCGGGGCGGAAATCGTGGCCCCATTCCGAAACGCAATGCGCCTCGTCAATGGCGAACATCGCCACGCGGCCGCGCGTCAGCATTTCAAGGAAATGCGGCTGGCTGGCGCGTTCGGGCGCGACATACAACAGGTCCAGATCGCCTGACAGGAAGCGGTCGATGGTCTGGCCGCGGTCCATGTCCACACTGGTCAGCGTGGCGGCGCGAATGCCGTTGGCCGTGGCGCTGCGCAACTGGTCATGCATCAGCGCGATCAGCGGCGACACCACCACGCAAGTCCCCTCCAGCATCACCGCCGGAAGCTGATAGGTCAAAGATTTGCCCGCGCCGGTCGGCATCACCGCCAGCGTGGACCGGCCCGCCAGCACGCGCTCCACCACCTGGTCCTGCACGCCCCGGAACGCCGTAAAGCCGAACACCGCATGAAGGCGGTCAAGCACGGCGTCACTGGTATGGGCAGACGTGGTATGGGCAGACGTGGTATGGGCGGAAGCGGTGTCGATCAGGTTCACCGCCCCGCTATGGCAGATCATGCAGGCGGGGGCAAAACCGCGATCACCCCAAAATCACATGCAACCGGGTGATCCGGCTGGTCACGATCCGCCAGCCGTCCGCTTCCTTGCGATAGGTTTCGTGATAATGGCCCATGCCGTGCAGGGTCAGCGTTTCACCGCTTTCGTCCCAGATCTGGTCCTCCATCGCAATCACGCCTCGCGCCTCGGTTTCGGACAGCAGTTCGATTTCATGGCAGTGGCCATGATGCACGGTGCGCTGGGTGCCGATGGCGGCGCGGATGAAGTCGATGATGACATCGCCGCCGGAATAGACCCAATCGTTGCTTTCCGCCGCCCGGCCTGATTCGCCCTGGCCGTCGATCGACAGCGACGCACGGGCATCAAACACCGCATCGTCGGCAAAGACCGACCGGAGCGCGGCGAAATCCTTGCCATCCATAAGGCGGAAATAGCGGGCTTTAAGCTGCTTGATTTCCTCTGTGGCGATCAGGCGTGCGATGGGGTCGATTGCAGCCACGTTTGGTCCTCTCATGTATGGTTAGGTGTCTTTCAGGTATGGTGTAGCCACACCTGAAAAACCCGCCCCTGTCACTTGTGCGAGAGGGCCAGCGCCTTCAGTTTTGGAGTCACCATCGGCACGGTCAGCATCGTGCTCATCACCGCCATCAACAGCATCGCGGTGAAGGTTTCGTTGGTGATAATTCCCTTGTCCAGCAATACGTTGACGAAGATTATCATAATCAGCGCCTTGGTCTGAAGCATCCAGCCGATCACGCTTGCCTCACCCTTGGCCCAGCCCAGAATGCGCCCTGCCAGTTGCACCCCCGCCAGTTTTCCAGCGATCGATGCGGCCAGAAACAGCAACGCTGCCCCAAACACCGCAACACCGCCCACATCCCATTTGGTGCGAAGGCCCGTGGACAGGAAAAACACCGGCATCACGGCCAGCAGCAGGAACTGGCGGAAGCCGTCCAACCTACCGCGCGAGAACCACTGTGCATCCAGCACTGCCCCCGCCAGAAATGCCCCGACCATGAAATGCAGGCCCGACCAGTCCGCTGCAAAGCCCACAATCGCCAGCCAGATCAGCGATACATGCCAGCGATCATCTTCTTGCAAACGCAGGAAAATCTGGCGAACGGCCCATGCCGCCACCGCAAAACCGACAAGGAAAATAGCCTGCCGCTCCATCCGCTGCCAGTCGACCAGAATCAGCGCCAGCACGCCCCAGATCGCCACATCATCAAGGCTGGCATAACGCAGCAACCGCTGGCCCAGCGGCTGGCGGAACAGCCCAAGCTTTTCCATCAGCAGAACCAGAATGGGCAGCGCTGTAACCGCACAGGCCATGCCAATCCCCAGCACGGCTTGATGATACGTGCCTTCCAGCCCGATCCAGCCCGGTGAGCGCAACAGCCACGCGGCGGCTGCTGCGCCCGCAATCAGCGGAGTTACAAGCGCGCAGGCGGCGGTGATGGTGGTTTCGCGGCGGTTGGCCCATGCATCGGAAATGTCGAGTTCTAGGCCTGCCACGAACACGAACATCATTACGGCCCACCACGCGATCCCGTTCAGCGAGCCAACCACTTGGGGATTGAAAACAAAGGCATAATAATCGGGAAAGGCCGCTCCCAGCACGCCGGGGCCAAGCAGGATTCCGCCAATGATCTGCACCACCACCAGTGGCGCCCAATAGTCGGTGCGCAGCAGTCGCCAGATCAGATAGGGCACTGCCAGAATGATCGTCAGCGCGATCAGGAAAATCTCGGTCGTGCCCATGCCATGCGTCATGCTGTCATTGCTAGCCGGAGAGCAGAGGCAAAGGCAATCGCTGCCATACGAGCAGGAAAAGTAAGTTACCGCTTAACCATGGCTACCATCCGGCAAGACGGAAGGGGGCCGGTTAAGCGCCCTTTTCGTTCCGTGCCCGACGATGTGGCCATAGCGGGACTGGTCCGCCGGGAATGCGGGAGAACATCAATGAGCTTCGAAATGCCAAACAGCTTTGTACGCCGCGAGGAATGCAAAGCGGCGCTGTTGAGCGAGATGGAATATACCGAAATGGCGCGGGTGCTGAAGGCGCTGGCGGTGGAACTGGGGCAGGAAACCGAGGCCGCGATTGATGAATTGGCGCACCACGGCCTTGGCGCGGCGCTGGGCGTGCTGGCCGGGCAGGTGGGCGCCGACGTGGAGCCGGATTATCTCAAGCGGCGCGCACAGGCGCAGATTGCTGCCAGCCGGATGCAATAGCGCCGATGGTGCAGGCGATATAATCTGGAAAAACAAAACCCTCGGACCGGGGGCATTGGTCCGAGGGTTCCATTTGCGTTCGTCACGCTGTCAATCCGGTCTGTAGGAGACTGGGCAACAGGGGGGAAACCCGCCTCGACCGGCCTGACAAGACTGCTTCTAGGGCCAGTTCGCTTGCGCTGCGATGAACGGCCCTGTCAGGCTTGTCGCAACTTGTCGCAAGAGGCGAACGGATCACGGGCGAGCCGTTGGCCTTGCGCGGTCAGCGGTTGGAAGCGTTGCGGCGCGGATCGGTCCAGCGGAAGGTCTTGTCGTCCACCGCAATGCCATATTGGTGCCCGTCCAGCCGAATCGTCGTGCGCTTGTTTTGCGAATCGAGCGATACCCACGAATCCAGCTGCAGGCCGCCGGGTGCAGCAGCGCTGCGCACGAAAATCATCGTGATCGTGCCATATTCGGGGTGCTTGGGATCACGCACCTGAAGGCTGACCACATCGCGGGTGTCAGTGGGCAGCAGTTTGGCAAAGCGGGCGACGTCCTTGTTCGGATCCAGCAGCGCCCCTAGCGGGCTGTTGCTGATCGGCCAGCGCTGCACCTGGCGCACGTCGTAGTCGATCATGGTCAGCGCCTTGCCATCACCGACGATGAGCAGGTTGACGCCCTTCTGATACTGGAAGCGGATTTTGCCAGGGCGTTTCAGCGTAAGCACGCCCGAAATGTTCTGCCCTGACCGGTCGGTCTGCACGAAATTGGCGCGCAGGGTGCTAATGCCGCGCAGTGCGGCAACGGCCCTGTCGATCGTGGCCCGATCACTATCGGGAGTTGCGGCTTGCGCAGCAAGCGGGGCGAGCGCGAGTGCCGCGCCAGCCGTGCCGAGGGCAAGCGAAAGGGCCGCAGCGGGGCGGCCCATCTTGCGAAGCGTTTGGAAAATCGTGTTCATCGCCGTTCCTTGCAGTGTCGGCGTTGAACTCGCCGTGAACCGTCGGGTTCCAAAATGGACGGACGGTTCAGGCGGGTAAAGGGCGAAGTGCCCTTACTTGATCTTCGCTTCCTTGAACTCGACGTGCTTGCGCACAACCGGGTCATACTTGCGGAAGGTCATCTTCTCGGTCGTGTTGCGGGGGTTCTTCTTGGTCACATAGAAGAAGCCGGTGTCAGCGGTCGAGACCAGACGGATCTTGACGGTGGTGGGCTTTGCCATGGCTTTGTCCTGATACTTTCGCGCGCGATCTTGAAAAACAAATGTAGCGGCGCGTCGCCACGCCGCCGTCACAGGGGCGGGCCTTTTGGGTAGAATCACTTCAAAGTCAAGTCCGCAGTCTGCGCGGGCACGATTTGCCCATGCGAGGCATGCATGATATTGGTTGCATAAGAAACCATGTTTGCGGAAGCCGCCTTGCCATTCGATTATACGCGCCTGCCGGACATGCCCGAAGGCGTGTTTACCGCGCCCCTGCGCCGCCCGGCGCATCTGGGCGAAGACTGGGTGGAACCTGCCCAGCGCCGCTATACAGCGGACGAGGACGGCATATGGGACGCGCTTTATGCCCGGCAGATGCAGGTGCTGCCGGGGCGGGCGTGCAGCGCGTTTCTGGCGGGGCTGGAGCGGCTGGAGTTGGGGCGCGGGGGTGTGCCTGCTTTCGACCGGCTATCAGCCGATCTGAGCGCGCTGACGGGATGGAGCGTGGTGCCTGTGCCGATGCTGATTCCCGACCATGTGTTTTTCTGGCATCTGGCCAACCGGCGCTTCCCGGCGGGCAATTTCATCCGCACGCGCGACACGTTCGATTATATTCAGGAACCCGACGTTTTCCATGACGTGTTCGGCCATGTGCCGATGCTGACCGACCCGACCTATGCCAACTACATGCAGGAATATGGTCGCGCCGGGTGGAAGGCGATGCGGCACAACCGGCTGAAGGCGCTGGGGGCGCTGTATTGGTACACGGTCGAGTTCGGGCTGATTATCGAGGAGGGCGCGCCAAGGGTCTATGGTGCGGGCATCCTGTCAGGGCCGCGTGAGGCTGTTTTCGCGCTGGAAGGCCGGTCACCCAACCGTATCATGCTGAACGTCGATCGGGTGATGCGCACCGATTACGTGATCGACGATTTGCAGCCCAGCTATTTCGTGATCGAAAGCTTTGCCGATCTGTATCATCAGACGGTGGAGCGTGATTTTGACCGGCTCTATCGCGCGCTGGGACCGGGGTTCACTTATGCCAATACGGCGGTGATCGACGTGGACGACGTTTTGCAGCGGGGCACGCTGGAATATCACCTGCGCGGTGGGCGCGGATCGAGTGCTGTGGCGGTGTGAATGGCACCCAGTGAACGATAGGCAGCAAAAAGCCCGGCGCTTCCAGGGTCGCCGGGCTTCTGGGCCGCCAGATGGCAGGAGCGGGAAACCCTAGCCTGCTTACATCTTGTCGGCTTTGTCTTCCATGGCATCGGCCTTGTTCTCGCCCGCGTCACGCACGGCGTCAGCCTTGTTTTCCAGACGGTCTTCAGCCGCGCCGGACATGGTGTCGGCCTTGGCGTCGATAGCGTCGGCGGTGGCATCAGCAGCATCGCGAACCGCATCAGCCTGATTTTCGGCTGCGTTTTCTTGTTTGCTGTCGCATGCGGCAAGGCTGAGGCCCATGGCGGCGACCGAGGCGATCATGGCGCCCTTGAAGATACCCTTCATTGCATTCCCCTTGTGGTTCTTGAAGTAAAAGGGCGGTCCTTGTGGGCCGCCCTTGGGTTATATGATGGTTTCGGTCGGCCTCAGCGGACCGAACCGCGACGCACCAGATTGACGATGGCAAGCAGGATCAGCGCGCCGAGGAACGACACGATGAGCGTACCGGCAGTGATGCCCTGCGTGATGCTGCCGCCACCGATCAGCGGAGCGAGCAGGAAGCCACCCAGAAATGCGCCGACAATGCCGACCACAATGTTCAGGAAGATACCCTGCTGGGCATCAGTGCGCATGACGATGCTGGCCAGCCAGCCGAGAATACCGCCGACGATGAGAAGAACGATCAGGCCCATTTTAACTGTCCCCTTGAAGTGTTATATGGCCTGTAAATGCCAGATACAGCACTTGGTTCCGCAAATGCGGCGGGGCGTTATTTGGGTATTTTTTTGATCTTAGCGGGAACCAAGCCAGACCAGCGCAAATGCGCCCGCCACGATGCGATACCACGCAAAGGGTTTGAACCCGGCACGGCTGACATAGGCGACGAAGAAGCGGATCACCGCCAGCGCGACGATGAACGACACGACAAAGCCGACCGCGATTTCGGTCCAGCCCACGCCCATCGTGCCCGCCATCAGCGCATCGCGATTGTCGAGCAGTTCCAGTGTGGTCGCCCCCAGCATGGTGGGGATGGCAAGGAAGAAGCTGAACTCCGCCGCCGTGCGCCTTTCGATGCCCATGGCCAGCGCGCCCATGATGGTTGCGCCTGATCGGCTGACGCCGGGGACCATCGACACGCACTGCACAAGGCCGACGCCAAAGGCCTGCCGCAGGGGCAACTGGGCAATGCCGCTGGGTTCGCCCGGCTTGGCCAGTTTTTCGATGATGAGGATGGCAATGCCGCCCACGATCAGCGCCCAGCACACCACCATCGGGCTGCCCAGCAGGACGTTGATATAAGGCTTGAACGCAAGGCCCAGAATGGCGGACGGGATGAATGCGGCCAGCAGGTTGCGCAGGAAGCGCAGCGACATGGGTTCAAACCGCAGAAGGCCCATGCCTACCGCCCAGAACGTGCGCCAGTATTGCACCACCACGGCAAGGATCGCGCCCAACTGGATTACCACGTTGAACATCGACCATTGGTGCGCGTCATAGCCGAAAAGCTCTGTCGCCAGAATGAGGTGTCCGGTGGAGGAGACAGGCAGAAATTCGGTCAACCCTTCGACAATGCCGAGCAGGATTGCGGTTACGATCGTGTCCATGGGCTTCCCAGAATAGTGCCTGCCGGGGTTTGCCGCAGCGCAGCATCAAGTCAAGCGATATGATTTCAGGCGGTAAGGCCTTCAAATTGCAGGCGGGCGAGGCGGGCATAGAGGCCGTCAGCCTCGCTCAGGCTGGTGTGGGTGCCCTGTTCGACGATGCGGCCCCCGTCCATCACCACGATGCGGTCTGCCGCGCGGATGGTGGCAAGGCGGTGGGCGATGACCAGCGTGGTGCGGTCCTTCATCAGCCGGTCCAGCGCTTCCTGCACCAGACGTTCGCTTTCGGCATCCAGTGCGCTGGTGGCTTCGTCCAGCAGCAGGATAGGCGAATTGCGCAGCACCGCACGGGCAATGGCAATGCGCTGGCGCTGGCCGCCCGAAAGGCGCGCGCCATCTTCGCCAAGGAACGTGTCGAGGCCCTGCGGCAGATCGCGCAGGAACTGTTCGGCATTGGCGGCGCGGGCGGCTTCCCAGATGGCATCGTCGCTGGCACCCCAGTTGCCATAGCGCAGATTGTCGCGCGCCGACGCGGCAAACAGGGTGGCGTCCTGCGGCACGAGCGCGCTGCGGGTGCGGATTTCGGCAGGGTCGGCGCTGGTCAGCGGCACACCGTCGATGCGCACGGTGCCGCCGTGGGGATCGTAAAACCGCTGGGCCAGCAGGAACAGGGTGGATTTGCCCGCGCCCGATGGCCCGACGATGGCCACGGTTTCGCCCGGTTCGACGGTGAGCGAAAAATCATCCAGCGCCAGCACTTCGGGGCGGGAGGGATAGCGGAAGGCGACGTTCTGGAACGCGATCTGGCCGCGCGGAGGCACCGGCAGGGCGGTGGGGCGCGCAGGCGGGGCGATGTCGGGTTCTTCGCGCAGAAGTTCGTTCAGGCGTCCGGCAGCACCCGCACCGCGTAAGAGATCTCCATAGACTTCGGACAGAGCGCCCAGCGCGCCTGCCACCAGCCCTGCGGTAATGACGATGGCAAAGATGGTGCCGCCGCTGATGGTGCCTTCGGCCACGCCCACCGCGCCTTCCCACACCAGCATGGTGATGCCGCCGAACACCAACAGGATGACAATGGCAGTCATCACCGCGCGCAGCGATATGCGGCGCAGCGCGGTCTGGAAGGTGGCTTCAACCTTTTCGCCAAAGCGGCCCAGTTCACGGTCTTCCTGCCCGAACGCTTGCACGATCTTCATCGCGCCCAGCACTTCGGACACGATCACGCCGATCCCGGCCACGCGATCCTGGCTGGACCGCGAAACATTGCGCACGCGCCGCCCGAAGAATACGATGGGACCGACCACCAGCGGAATGCCGACCAGCAGGATCGCGGTGAGTTTGGGCGCGAGCCAGAACAGGTAGCCAAGGCCGCCGATGGCGGTGATGGTATTGCGCAGGGCAACCGAAACTGTGGTGCCGACGACCTGTTCGATGACCGCCGTATCCGAGGTCATCCGCGAAGAGATTTCCTTGGGGCTGTTGGTTTCAAAGAACGAGGGAGGCAGGCGCAGGAGGTTGGCCTGCACCTTCAGGCGGATATCGGCAACCACACGTTCGCCCAGCCATGACACGAAATAGAAGCGGCAGGCGGTGCCAACTGCCAGAATCAGCACGATCAGCAGCAGATACTGGAACCAGCGGGCCAGTGCATCGACATCGGCGCCTTGAGCAAAGCCCTTGTCCACGATCAGCCGGAAGCCCGACGGGATGGCCAGCGTGGCCCCCGATGTGACCAGCAGGGCCGCACCGGCCGCACCCACGCGCCCCGGGTACTTCATTGCTTCATGCCAGATCATGCCCAGCGGACCCAGCGAGCGGGCGCGGGGAGCAGGTGCTGCGGCTGGCTGCTCGGCAGCGGCGATCGGGCCGGTCGGCTGGGTTTCCTCGTCCATGCCGCCCGCCTAGCCCATGGCGCAAATCACTGAAAGGGGGCGCCTGAATAAAGCGCGAGTTGGAATGGACCAATTGTTGCGTTGCACAACGCCTAGATTCGCTGCAATCTGTGCCCAACGACTCCCGGTTTGTTGCCGGGCAACAAGCTGAAAAGGTGTTCGCAGTGCTCTATAAGGCTTACGAGATCCAGCGCTCGCTGATGAATGCGGGCAGCGCATGGGCATCCATGATGGCAGATTTCCTGAACGATCCGCGCAATCCGTGGTCCGGTGTTGGTCCCAATCCGACGCTGGCGTCGGCACTTGACGTGTTTGCTCACGCCGCCGCCCCGCGCGGGAAACCGGCTTTCGGCCTCAAGGTCATCCATGTCGATGGCACGGCCCATGCGGTGAAGGAAACCACCGTCATCACCCGCCCGTTCGGTGATTTGAAGATGTTCACCCACGATGGCCTGCCCAAGGACGCGCCCCGCCTGCTGATTGTCGCACCGATGAGCGGGCATTACGCCACGCTGCTGCGCGGCACGGTGGAACGCATGCTGGAACGCTGCGTGGTTTACATCACCGACTGGGCCGATGCCAAATATGTGCCGCTGGCCGAAGGCGTGTTCGATCTGGACGATTACATCGACTACCTTGTCGGCTTTCTTGAACATATCGGCCCCGGCGCGCACGCCATGGCGGTGTGCCAGCCTTCGGTGCCGATGTTTGCCGCAACCGCGATCATGGGGGCCAAGAACCATCCGTGCCGCCCGGTGACGCTGACGATGATGGGCGGTCCCATCGACACGCGCGAAAGCCCGACGGCGGTGAACGATCATGCGATCACCAAGCCGCACGTCTGGTTCAAGCACAACGTCATCACCACCGTTCCGGCCAACTATCCGGGCGAGGGGCGGCGCGTCTATCCCGGCTTTGTCCAGCTTGCCAGCTTCATGTCGATGAACCTGGGCAGCCATATGATGAGCCATTACAAGCTGTTCCAGCACATGATGGCAGGAGCCGAGGAAAGCGCCGACGCGACCAAGGCGTTCTACGAGGAGTATCGCGCGGTCTGCGATCTTCCGGCTGAATTCTATCTGCAGACGGTGGACGTGGTGTTCCAGCGCCATGCCCTGCCAAAGGGCGAACTGGTTCATCGCGGGCAGGCGGTTGATCTTGGTGCGATCACCGACACCGCGATCCTGTGCATCGAGGGCGAGCGTGATGACATTTCCGGCATCGGCCAGACCAAGGCCGCGCTGAAAGTGACGCCCAACCTTCCCGAAGACATGAAGCAATACCTGATGGCCCCTGAAGTGGGCCACTATGGCATCTTCAACGGTTCGCGCTGGCGCACATCCATCGCCCCGGTGGTGGAACAGTGGATCGGCAAGTTCGAAAAGAAGGCCAAGGGCGGCAAGCTGACGGCAGTGGCCTGAGGTTTATGGCGGCCTTTTATCAGGCCGCCATGCCCATCTGCTGGGCTTCGCGCTTCCATGTCGACAGTCAACGAAGACGGAAAGGTGTGTCGCTAGACAAAAAACTGCGACACCCATTCGCATATCAGCGCAGGCTTGTCCTCGCCTTCGATCTCGACAGTGATTTCCATCGTCTGTTGCCACTGGCCAGGGCGTTTTTCGTCCATTTCCAGCAGTTTGAACACGCCGCGCACGCGCTTGCCCACACGCACCGGGGCAAGAAAACGGGTGCGGTTGCCGCCATAGTTGACGCCCATCTTGATGCCTTCTGGGCGCGGACTGTCGGACTCCATGGTAAGCAACGGGATCAGCGACAGGGTAAGGAAACCGTGGGCGATAGGGCCGCCGAACGGGGTGAGCTTTGCCTTTTCGGGATCGACGTGGATGAACTGGAAATCGCCGGTCGCTTCGGCAAATTTGTTTACCCGTTCCTGCGTGATTTCCACCCAGTTGGATGTGCCGACGACCTGACCGACCATTGCCTTGATGTCTTGGGCGGGGATCAGCTTGGTCATGCGGGTGCTCCTGTTCATCTGCCTTGTTAGGCAGGAGAATGACGGGAAGCGCGCCGCTGTGCAAGCGGTGTTAAGCGGGTGATTAAGCGACCACTGGAGCAGCTTTGCCCATGGTTTTGCGAAAAGGTTCCGGCTGGGCTGCGCGCACACGCTTGATATAGGCCCACAGCCCGCATTGCAGCCCTACCAGCATATAGACGAACGGCTGGAACGCGATGCCGACGAAAGTGGAGCCGACCAGATAGATCACCTGCGCCTGTTGCAGCGCTTCGGCCAGCGGGCCGACCCAGCCGAACTGTTCGCTTTCATCCTTGCGATAGCGACGGCGCAGCACTTCCATCTGCCACACGCCCAGAATGTGCAGCGCCAGCCACAACGCCAGGCCGGGATAGCCCTGTTCGCCCAGCATCTCGAAATAGCTGGAGTGATAGGCGCGGCCCTGTTCGACGATGGGCTGATATTCCAGCGCGGCATTGTTATCGCCAGCATAGTCGGCCTTGACCGTGTCGTATTCCAGCCGGTTCTGGCGATAGGCTTCAAACCCCCCGCCAAACGGATGGGTCTTGGCGAATTCGATGGTCCACTTCCACACCGCGATACGGGTTCCGGCGGACTGGTCCGACTGATGGTTGCGGATGGTGCTCATCCGGTCGGTAAATTCGCTGGGCAGCAGGGGAATGGCGATCAGCGCACCCGCGGCCATGATCGACACGATCATCATGCGGCGCTTGGCCGTGCGCAGAATCATGGCTGCCAGCACCACCACGCAGACAAGGCCTGTGCGCGCACCGGTGCCGATTGGCATCAGCGCGCAGGCAAAACACAGCGCCCAGGCAAAGCCCTTTACCCGCCATTCGGGCGGAAACACCGTGCCAAAGCGTGACAGCCACAGCGCCAGCGGGATGACTGCGATGGCCACGGCGGAAATGATCGAACCTTCGTAAAGCCCGGTATTGTCATTCACCAGCAGGCGCAATTCACCATAACCGCCACCGCCCGCTGCAGTCTTTATGCCCCCGCCGATCACGATCACGCCGATGGACAGCACCATGACCAGCGCCAGCGCTTCGATTCGCAGGCGGGTGCGCAAGGTCAGCGGCAGGAACAGCGCGAACAGCAGCGCCTTCCACACCCATGCCCATTTTTGCGCAGCCTCGACCGGGAAATCGGCGGTCTGGGTGGACAAGCCGCAATAGACCAGCAGCGCCAGCAGCAGGAACTGTCGCAGCGATATGCGGATGCCGTTCTTGTCTTCGGCCACAAACCACGAAATGAACGCGCACAGGAACGCGATCAGCGACACCGGAATGTGGCTGAGAATGCCCCACGAAACCTTCTGCGGTGCGACGATATCGATATAGGTATAGGCAAGCACGAACAGGAACGGCCGCCGAAAGCCGACGCCGATGAAGGCGAGCACGAAGCTGAGCAGGAACAGGTCAAGCATCGCCGGTTCCGCTGCCCTCGGCCGATTTGCGGAACAGCGTCTTGCGGCTGGGCAGGGCCGGATCGTCGTCCAGATCTTCACGCCGCACCAGACGCCAGATGGCAATCGCCATCAGCGCATGCGGCAGAAATATGGTCAGTTGGTCGATCATGGTCGGTGCGGCGCGCAGGCTCCCTCAAGGCCGATCTCGCTAACCCATCGAGGTTGACGCGACGTTAAGCCTTGGCGTGGCAGGAAAAGGGGCATGACCCGCATTCTTCACGTTCTCGACCATTCGCTGCCGTTGCACAGTGGCTATACCTTTCGCACCCGCGCGATCCTGAAAGCGCAGGAGGCAATGGGGTGGCATGTGCGCGGCGTGACCGGGCAGCGCCATGCCGCAGGTGGCGAGGATGCCGCCGCCGCCGTGGTGGAAGTCGATGGCCTGATGTTTTACCGCACGTCCGGCACGTCGGCCGGATTGCCGCTGGTGCGCGAATGGTCCGAAGTGGCCGCGCTGGCCGATCGGATTGTCGAAGTTGCGGGCGAATGGCGGCCTGATGTGCTGCATGCCCATTCGCCTGCGCTGTGCGGGCTAGCTGCAGTGCGTGCGGGCAAAAAGCTGGGCATTCCGGTGGTCTATGAAATCCGCGCCTTCTGGGAGGATGCGGCGGTTGGCAACGGCACCGGGCGCGAAGGCAGCGCGAAATACTGGCTGACGCGCGTGCTTGAAAACGACGTGGTCAGGGCAGCGGACCGGGTGGTCACGATCTGCGAAGGATTGCGACAGGACTTGATCGCACGCGGATTTGCACCCGAAAAGCTGTCGATCATGCGCAACGGGGTGGATCTGCAATTGTTTGGCGATCCCCTGCCGCGCGATGTGGCACTGGGGGTTGAACTGGGGCTGGGTGACGGGCCGGTCATCGGCTTTCTGGGCAGCTTTTACCCTTATGAGGGGCTGGACGATCTGATCGCGGCCATGCCTGCGATCGTTGCCGCCGTGCCCGATGCGCGGCTGCTTATGGTGGGCGGTGGCCCTGCCGAGGCGGACTTGCGCGCGCAGGCTGCTGCCTCCCCTGCTGCAGGCGCAATCCGCTTTGTCGGGCGGGTGCCGCATCACGATGTCGACCGCTATTATTCACTGGTTGATGTGGTGTGTTATCCCCGCAAGGGTATGCGCCTGACCGATCTGGTGACCCCGCTTAAGCCGCTGGAAGCGATGGCGCAGGGGACGCTGGTGGCCGCATCGAATGTGGGCGGGCATCGCGAATTGATCCAGAATGGTGTTACCGGCACGCTCTTCCCGCCGGATGATCCGGCGGGCCTTGCTGCTGCAATGTCAGGACTTCTGGCCGATCGCAGCGGATGGCAGGCCCGGCGCGACACCGCTGCGGCCTATGTCCGTGCGCAGCATGACTGGGCTGACAACGTGCGGCATTATGATTCCGTTTACCAAGCCCTGTTACCGATTTCGCAAAGGCCGGTTGCAGCGGCCTGATGATCGGACATTAAGGATCATCAGGTCGCTGCGGCAGGAACAAGACAGGACGAAACGCCCGTGACCGCGACCAAGCGCAAGCCTCAACCGATTACCGCCCATCCGCTGTTTCCGTTCGTGACGGGATTGTGGCTGGCGACCGGTCTCGGCCTTGGCAGCTTTGTCATGGCGCCTGCCCTGCTGGAAGGGCCAGTCGTGGCACTGGGCCTTCCTGCGCTGGTTCCGGCTGCCGCTCCGCCGCTGGGCTTTACCGCTCGTGCGCTGGTGGCGCTTATCATGCTGATCGTCGGCGCAGTTGCGGGTTATGTCATCGGCCGCCGGATTGGTCGACCCAAGGCGGAAGCCCCGGTGCGGATGCGCAATGTGGGTGAAGCCGCAGGGCGGCGTCGTGCCCTTGTTGAAACTGTCGGGATCGAGGCGACTGATGAGGTTGCAGCCGAAATTCCCGAAGTCACGTCGCCGCGCCATTCGATCATGGCCGTTGAAGACCTTGGCGCGCCGCTGGATGCTCCATTCGAAAATGCAGATGCGCAGCTGCACGGGCAGGTATTCAATCCTGCAGCCGATGTGGCTGAATCTGAGCCTGAAGAGGCAGCGCTGATCCTCGACGCCGTGATCGAAGATGCCGATGATGCGCAAACCGTCGAAGCGATGGAACTGGTGGCAGGGCTGCAGCCCTCTGCGGTGACGTCGCCCGTTGCGCCGCCCGTTGCGCCGATTGCTGAGCCGCCCGCTGTTCCGTTCCTGCAGGCCCATGCCGCTACGGCCACGCCGCTGGCCCGTTCGCCACTGGAAAGCCTTGGTCTGGTCCAGTTGGTTGAGCGGTTGGCGCTGGCCCTGTCGGAACGCGCGCGCCGCCACCGCCCTGTGACGTCAGGCCCGGCATCTGCGTCAGAGCCGGAAACGCCTGCGCCACAGGCCGAACCGCTGCCGCGGTTCCAGTCGGGCTTCAGCGCCGGTATCGCTAACCCTGCGGCATTCGTCGCGCCTGCTGCGGTTTCTGCTGCCGATGTTTCAGTGCCGTCTGCGTGGCAGGCAAGTGGTGCTGAAAGAGTTGTTTCGCTGCGTCCGGCGGCGCTGCAGCCTATCGCGCCTGCTGCCTATGGCGATGATGTGCTGGCCGGCGATCAGGACGAAGATATCGATCTTCCTCGTTTCCTGCGCATGCCGGAAGCGCCTGAAGCCGCTGATTTCGATCTGACGGATGAAGCAGACGAAGAGGAAGCGGACGACTTCGACGCTTCTGCCGAAGGACTCCCCGAATCCGAACGGCCTGAACCTGAAGTGGCCGAGCACCGCTATTCCTCGCTGCTGGGCATGGCGTCCACGGGATCGCGCCGTGAACCGCTGCGGATCGAGGATGGTCTTGCGTTAGACGCGGTGGATGGCGATGTCATCGAACCGGTCGTGATGTTTCCGGGCCAGAGCCTCGAAGAAGCACCGAAAGGTGAAGGTTTCGCGCAATCCGCGCGTCCGTTTGACAGCCCTTCGATTGTCCCGGTGGAGGGGTCGCCCCTTGCCGCGCCGGGCAAGGCAGCCCCTTCGGCCCGCATCGATGCGCTGGAAATGCCTGTCATGGATGTAGCCCCGCTGGAAGTGCCGCCCTTGCCAGCGGTTGAAGGCGCGCTGCCTGATGCCGACGAAGCTGACCGTGCGCTGCGCGCTGCGCTTGCCACGTTGCAGCGGATGACTGCACAGGGCTAAACGCTGGCCTTACCACCGCTTCCGACATTGCCTGTCTGTCGCCCCAAAGCTGCTGGACGAGCCTGTCAAAAAGGGTGGGGGTGAGGCATTTTTGCCGCCAAACCCGCGGAAAACCGCACGTTGTGCCGTGTCGCATGCGTATTTTTGGCCGTAACCGCCCGCTTAAGACGTGGTGCGCGGTTGCAAAATAACTTTCCTGCAGTCATGGGGGCACTTCGCGCAATTTTCGTCGCTTTCCCGGCGGCGTGATTCGCGCGCGCTTTCCTTTTTCTGGATGTAGGACGACCTTAAAGATGGGATTTCCGCCGGTTCAGGGCCTGTATGATCCACGTAACGAGCATGACGCCTGTGGCGTGGGTTTTGTCGCCCACATTAAAGGCCAGAAAAGCCATGCCATCGTAGATCAGGCGCTGGAAATTCTGCGCAATCTCGACCATCGCGGTGCGGTGGGCGCTGACCCGCTGCTGGGCGATGGCGCGGGCCTGCTGATCCAGATTCCTGACCAGCTGTTCCGCAAATGGGCTGCTTCGGAAGGCAAGGAACTGCCGCAGCCGGGCGACTATGCGGTTGCCATGTGCTTCATGCCGCAGGACGAAGCCTCGCGCCTGTTCGTGACCGAGTTTTTCGAAAAGTTCATCGCCAAGGAAGGTCAGGAACTGATCGGCTGGCGCGATGTGCCCGTCACGCTCGACGGCCTTGGCAAGACCGTGATCGAATCGATGCCGGTGATCCGCCAGTGCTTCATCAAGCGCGGGCCGAACACACCCGATCAGGATGCGTTCGAACGCAAGCTGCTGGCCATCCGCAAGCAGACCCAGAACCCGCTGGCGGCCATGGCCGAAAAGCACGGGCTGCCGGGCCTGACCCAGCTTTACATGCCCAGCTTCTCGACCCGCACCATTGTTTACAAGGGTCTGCTGCTGGCCAACCAGGTCGGCTCGTTCTACGACGATCTGCGCGATGCGGATTGCACGTCGGCCCTCGGCCTTGTGCACCAGCGCTTTTCGACCAACACCTTCCCAAGCTGGAAGCTGGCGCACCCGTTCCGCTTTGTCGCGCACAATGGCGAAATCAACACCGTTCGCGGCAATGTGAACTGGATGAACGCGCGCCGCCGCACCATGGAATCCGAACTGCTTGGCCCAGATCTGGACAAGATGTGGCCACTGATCCCGCATGGCCAGTCGGACACCGCATGCCTCGACAACGCATTGGAACTGCTGCTGGCGGGCGGTTACAGCCTTGCCCACGCGGTGATGATGCTGGTGCCCGAAGCATGGGCGGGCAACCCGCTGATGTCGCCTTCGCGCCGCGCGTTCTATGAATATCACGCTGCGCTGATGGAGCCGTGGGACGGTCCTGCCGCCGTCGCCTTCACCGATGGTCGCCAGATTGGCGCCACGCTGGACCGCAATGGTCTGCGTCCGGCACGCTTCTCGATCACCCGCGACGATCTGATCTGTATGGCATCGGAAAGCGGCGTTCTGCCGTTCCGCGAAGAAGACATTGTGCGCAAGTGGCGCCTGCAGCCGGGCCGTATGCTCCTGATCGACATGGAGCAGGGCAAGATCATCGAAGACGAAGAGATCAAGGCCCAGCTTGCCGATGCCGAACCTTACGAGGAATGGCTGGAGCAGGCGCAGTACAAGCTGCAGGAACTCGACGTGATCGAGCCTGAACTGGCTGCGCTGCCGGTGGAAACCACCTCGCTGCTCGACCGTCAGCAGGCATTTGGTTACACGCAGGAAGACGTCACCAAGTTCCTTGAACCGATGGCGATCAACGGCGACGATCCGCTGGGGTCGATGGGCACCGACACGCCGATTGCCGTGCTGTCGAGCCGTTCGCGCCTGCTGTACGATTACTTCAAGCAGAACTTCGCCCAGGTCACCAACCCGCCGATCGACCCGATCCGTGAAGAACTGGTCATGTCGCTGGTGTCGATGATCGGCCCGCGTCCGAACTTGCTGGGCCGCGATGCCGGCAGCCACAAGCGCCTGGAAGTCGATCAGCCGATCCTGACCAACGAAGACGTGGCCAAGATCCGCTCGGTCGAAGCGGCGCTGGACGGAGCATTCCGCACCGGCACCATTGATACCACTTGGGATGCCAGCGCCGGGGCCGAAGGCCTTGAAATGGCGATCAAGGAAATGTGCTGGGCGGCGACCGAAGCGGTGCTGGCCGACAAGAACATCCTGATCCTGTCGGACCGCGCGCAGAATGCGGACCGCATCCCTATGCCGGCGCTACTGGCGACGGCGGCGGTGCATCATCACCTTGTCCGTCAGGGCCTGCGTATGCAGACCGGCCTTGTCGTGGAAACCGGCGAAGCGCGCGAAGTGCATCACTTCTGCGCTCTGGCAGGCTATGGCGCCGAAGCGGTCAACCCCTATCTGGCGCTTGAAACGCTGGAAGCGATCCGCGTTGAAAAGGAACTTCCGCTCACCGCCAAGGAGGTGAAGAAGAACTACATCAAGGCGATCGGCAAGGGCATCCTGAAGGTCATGTCCAAGATGGGCATCTCGACCTACCAGTCCTATTGCGGCGCGCAGATCTTTGATGCGGTTGGCCTGTCCAGCGCGTTCGTCGATGCCTATTTCACCGGCACGGCGACCACCATTGAAGGCGTCGGCCTTAAGGAAATCGCCGAAGAAACCGTGCGCCGTCACGCCACGGCCTATGGCGACAACCCGATCTACCGCAAGATGCTCGACGTGGGTGGCATGTATCAGCTTCGCCTGCGCGGCGAAGAGCATGCATGGACCGCATCGAACATTGCCAACCTGCAGCACGCGGTGCGGGGCAACACGCCTGAAAAGTATCGTGAATTCGCAGAGTCGATCAACGACCAGTCGGAACGGATGCTGACCATCCGCGGGCTGATGGAACTGAAGAAGGCCGATCAGGCTATCGACATTTCCGAAGTCGAACCCGCCAGCGAAATCGTCAAGCGTTTCGCTACCGGCGCGATGAGCTATGGCTCGATCTCGTGGGAAGCGCACACTACGCTGGCCGTGGCGATGAACCGCATCGGCGGCAAGTCGAACACCGGCGAAGGTGGCGAAGACCCCGCGCGCTTCAAACCGATGGCCAATGGCGATTCGATGCGTTCGGCGATCAAGCAGGTGGCATCGGGCCGCTTTGGCGTGACCGCGGAATACCTCGTCAATGCCGACGACGTGCAGATCAAGATGGCGCAGGGCGCAAAGCCCGGCGAAGGCGGTCAGCTTCCCGGTGACAAGGTCGACAAGACCATCGGCAAGACCCGCCACTCGACGCCGGGCGTAGGTTTGATCTCGCCGCCGCCGCACCACGACATCTACTCGATCGAAGATCTCGCGCAGCTCATTCACGATCTCAAGAACGTGAACACTGGCGCGCGCATCTCGGTCAAGCTGGTGTCCGAAGTGGGCGTGGGCACCGTGGCTGCGGGCGTTTCCAAGGCGCGCGCGGATCACGTCACAATCTCCGGCTATGAAGGCGGCACCGGCGCATCGCCGCTGACGTCGCTGACGCACGCGGGCAGCCCGTGGGAAATCGGCCTTGCCGAAACCCAGCAGACCCTGCTGCTCAACAATCTGCGCAGCCGCATCTGCGTGCAGGCCGACGGTGGCCTGCGCACAGGCCGCGACGTGGCCGTGGCGGCGCTGTTGGGTGCAGACGAGTTCGGCTTTGCCACTGCGCCGCTGATCGCCGCAGGCTGCATCATGATGCGCAAGTGCCATCTGAACACCTGCCCGGTTGGCGTTGCCACGCAGGACCCGGTGCTGCGCGCGCGCTTCACCGGCCAGCCTGAGCACGTCATCAACTATTTCTTCTTCGTTGCCGAAGAACTGCGCGCGATCATGGCCGAAATGGGCTTCCGCACGGTTGCCGAAATGGTTGGCCGTGTGGACCGTCTCGACACGAACAAGGCGATCCACCACTGGAAGGCGCAGGGCGTCGACCTGTCGAAGCTGCTGCACAAGGTTGAACCGGTTGCCGGTACGACCTTGAACTGGAGCGGGACGCAGGATCACGGCCTTGAAGCCGCGCTCGACAACGATCTGATCGCCGCCAGCGCTGCTGCGCTGGAAAGTGGGCAGGCCGTCCGGCTTGAGCGCACGGTCATCAACGTCAACCGCACGGTCGGCGCGATGCTTTCTGGCGAAGTGGCCAAGAAGTATGGCCACAAGGGGCTGGCGGACAACACCATCCACGTTTCGTTCAAGGGCGTAGCCGGGCAGTCGTTCGGCGCATTCCTTGCACACGGTGTCACGCTTGATCTGGTGGGCGATGCCAACGATTATGTCGGCAAGGGCCTTTCGGGCGGCCGCGTGATCGTGCGTCCTCCGGCGCATGTCGAACGCGATCCTTCGGAAAACATCATCGTCGGCAACACCGTGCTGTACGGCGCGATTGCGGGTGAAGCCTACTTCAACGGCGTTGGCGGTGAACGCTTTGCCGTCCGCAATTCGGGCGCCATCGCAGTGGTCGAAGGCACCGGTGACCATGGCTGCGAATATATGACCGGTGGCGTGGTTGCGGTGCTGGGCAAGACCGGCCGCAACTTTGCCGCGGGCATGTCGGGCGGTGTGGCCTATGTCTATGACGTGGACGGCAACTTTGCCGATCTGGTCAACGGCGCGATGGTCGATCTCATCCCGGTTTCGGCAGAGCGCGACGAAGAGGACGGTTCGGGTCGGCCGCAGCAGCGCGGCGTGGATGTGCATGACTACGGCATGGGCGACATGCTGCGTCATGATGCAGACCGTCTGCGCGTGCTGGTGGAACGTCACCATCTTTACACCGGCAGCAAGCGCGCCCGCGACATTCTCGACAATTGGGCAGAAGCCCTGCCGAAGTTCGTCAAGGTCATGCCGCGCGATTATGCGCGCGCGCTCCGCCAGATGGAGGCCGAGCGCCTCGCAGCCGCTTCGGTCGCGGCGGAATAAGGGTTAGATTACAATGGGCAAGGCAACCGGCTTTCTCGAAATCGACCGCAAGGACCGCACTTACGATGCGCCTGCGGAACGTCTGAAGCACTATCGCGAGTTCGTGATTCCGCACGACGATGCTGGCCTGAAAGGGCAGGCCTCGCGTTGCATGAACTGCGGCATTCCGTACTGCCATAACGGCTGTCCGGTGAACAACCAGATCCCCGACTGGAACCACCTGGTCTATGAAGGTGACTGGCGCGATGCGCTAACCAACCTGCATTCGACCAACAATTTCCCCGAATTCACCGGCCGCATCTGCCCCGCCCCGTGCGAGGCAGCGTGCACGCTGAACATCGTGGACCAGCCGGTCACCATCAAGTCGATCGAATGCGCCATCGTCGATCGCGGATGGAAGGAAGGCTGGATCGAACCGCAGGTGCCTGCGAAAAAGACCGGCAAGTCGGTTGCGGTGATCGGTTCGGGGCCGGCAGGCCTTGCCTGCGCCCAGCAGCTTGCGCGCGCTGGCCATTCGGTGACCGTGTTCGAAAAGAACGATCGCGTCGGCGGGCTGCTGCGTTATGGCATTCCCGACTTCAAGATGGAAAAGCAGCTCATCAACCGCCGCGCGTTGCAGATGGAAGCCGAAGGCGTCCAGTTCCGCACCAGCGTCGAAGTGGGCGTGACGGTTTCCTTCGCGTCGCTGCAGGAAAACTTTGACGCCGTGGTGCTTTCGGGCGGTGCCGAAGACCCGCGCGGCCTTGGCATTCCCGGCGCGGAACTGCCCAGCGTCCGCATGGCGATGGAATTCCTGACCCAGCAGAACAAGCGCAATGCAGGCGACGATGAAATGCGCGCTGCCCCGCGTGGCTCGCTGCTCGCCACGGGCAAGCACGTTGTCGTGATCGGCGGCGGCGATACCGGTTCGGACTGCGTGGGCACATCCAACCGTCAGGGCGCGGCTTCGGTGACCCAGCTTGAAATCATGCCGCGTCCGCCTGAAAAGGAAGACAAGGCGCTGTCGTGGCCGAACTGGCCGCTCAAGCTGCGCACGTCATCCAGCCACGAAGAAGGCGTTGCGCGCGAATTTGCCGTGCTGACCAAGCGTGTTGCCGGTGAAAACGACGTGACCGGCCTTGAATGCGTCCGCATCGAATGGGTCGATGGCAAGATGCAGGAAGTGCCCGGTAGCGAATTCACGCTCAAGGCTGACCTGATCCTGCTCGCCATGGGCTTTGTCGGCCCGCGCAAGCAGGGCCTGCTGGAACAGTCGGGCGTCGATCTTGACCCGCGCGGCAACGTGAAGGGCAATGTTGCCGACTATAAGACCAGCGTCGAAAACGTCTTCGCCTGTGGCGATATGCGTCGCGGGCAGAGCCTTGTCGTCTGGGCGATCCGCGAAGGCCGCCAGTGCGCGCGCTCGGTCGATCAAGCGCTGATGGGTGTCAGCGAGCTGCCGCGCTGACGTTCACAGGCATGGCCGAATAGCAAAAAGGGCGTCCCTTCGGGGCGCCCTTTCTGTTTGAAAGCAATGCTTTATTCTAGCCACCCAATAGCGCCGCGCTCCAAGCAGGCTCGTTGAAGCCGACCAGCAGGCCGCCATCATGTTCGCCAATAGGGCGCTTGATGAGAGAAGGCTGTGCCACCATCAACGCGATTGCGCTGGTCGTGTCGAGATTAGCTTTGGCTTGGTCGGGCAGTTTGCGGAAGGTGGTGCCGGCCTTGTTCAGCACTTTGTCCAGCCCGGCCTTTTCGATCCAGCCCGCCAGTTTTGATGCGTCTGCACCCAGCTTCTTGTAGTCATGAAATGTGTATTCGATCCTGTTGGCATCCAGCCAAACGCGCGTGCGCTTGACCGTATCGCAATTGGGTATTCCATAAACTGTCAGCATGGCCGCCTCATGAAGCAATATAATTCAAAGAAATAAGTAGCGCCTCAGGTGCCTGCCCGGCTTGCGGCGGATGGTGCCCCAGGTGATGATGTGGCTGTATTGTCCGTTTCACCGGAGACGCGCGTGAAGTGGTGAATGCGCGAAGGCGTGCCTGCGAGCAGGGAGTAGCTTTCGTAGTAGAGGTCACGGCCCTTGCCCTGCACTGCGGCATGGTCTGCCACGCGCCGCCATGCCAGCGCAGCGGCTTCGTCAGCCCATTCCGACAGGGCCACAACCTCGCCATCGTCGGCGGTATAGCTTTTGAAGCTGAGGAAGCCGGGTTGGGTGCGGGCCAGCGCATCCATGCGCGCAGCATCAGCTGCATAGGCGACGGCGTCAATATCGGCGCGCTTGCGGTTGCGGAAGACAACGAGATACATGGTCCGGTTGATAGCTTGCCTCACCTCGCGCCGAAAGGTGGACTTTTTTGTCTCATTAAGACATGGGCGGGGGCATGAGCCTGAACAGCTTCGGACACATGTTCCGTTTCACCACTTGGGGCGAAAGCCATGGTCCTGCGCTGGGCGCGGTGGTTGATGGGTGCCCGCCGGGTCTGCCCATCAGCGAAGCAGACATTCAGCCGTTCCTCGATGCGCGCCGCCCCGGCCAGTCGCGCTTTACCACGCAGCGGCAGGAACCCGATCAGGTGAAGATCCTGTCGGGCGTGTTCGAAGGCCGCACCACCGGCACCCCGATCAGCCTGATGATCGAGAATGTCGATCAGCGGTCAAAGGATTATGGCGATGTGGCCAAGGCCTATCGCCCCGGTCATGCCGACTATGCCTATGACGCCAAATACGGCTTCCGCGATTATCGCGGTGGAGGCCGGTCCAGCGCGCGCGAAACTGCCGCGCGGGTGGCGGCAGGCGGCGTGGCGCGGCTTGTCATCCCCGAAGTGACCATTCTGGGCTGGGTGAGTGCCATTGGCGGCGATGCCATCGACATGGCCAATTTTGACGCGACAGAGATTGGCCGCAACCCGTTCTTCTGCCCCGATGCGCAGGCGGCTGCCCGCTGGGAAAAGCTGGTAGACGAAGCGCGCAAGGCGGGATCGTCGCTGGGCGCAGTGGTGGAATGCGTGGCCACGGGCGTTCCCGCAGGCTGGGGCGCGCCGCTTTATGCCAAGCTGGATGCCGAACTTGCCCATGCGATGATGGGCATCAACGCGGTGAAGGGCGTGGAAATTGGCGATGGCTTTGCCGCTGCTGCCAATACCGGCGAAGGCAACGCCGATCCCATGCGGCCCGGGAACGATGGTCCGATCTTCACTGCCAACCACGCCGGCGGCATTGCGGGCGGCATTTCCACCGGCCAGCCGGTCAGCGTGCGCGTGGCGTTTAAGCCTACCTCGTCGATCCTGACGCCGATGCCCACGATCACGCGCGAGGGCGAGGCGACCGAACTGTTGACCAAGGGCCGCCATGACCCCTGCGTGGGCATTCGCGGCGTGCCCGTGGTCGAAGCGATGATGGCGCTGGTTCTGGCCGATCAGAAACTGCTGCATCGTGGGCAGTGTGGGGCGTAATCGGACGGATAACCGTTCGTCCGGGCACAAAGGCGGCGCAGCCCCTCTTGGGTTTCGCGTGAAAGGTCGTTAGTCTCTTCCGCAACAATCTTGCGGGAGCATCTGACTTGGCACGGCGCCTGACCTACTTCATCCTGATCGGCATGGTGCTGGGCATCCTTGTCGGATACGCGCTTAACGTGTCCTATCCCAAAGGCGATGCCACACTGGCGTCCGTGGCCGACACGCTGAAGCTGCTGCCTGACGTTTTCCTGCGGCTTATCAAGATGATCGTCGCGCCGCTGGTGCTGGCCACCATCGTCACCGGCATTGCCAGTATGGGCGACAGTGCAGCGCTGGGGCGCATTGGCGGGCGATCGCTGGCGTGGTTCGTCACCTTCAGCTTCGTATCAATCAGCCTTGGTCTGGTGCTGGTCAACCTGCTGAAGCCCGGCGTGGGGCTGGAACTGACGCCGACGGGCGATCTGGGTGAACTTGCCACCGGCGATTTCACCTTCCGCCACTTCGTGCTGTCGGTGTTCCCGGCCAGCCCGATCGAAGCGATGGCCAAGAACGACATCCTGCAGGTTCTGGTGTTCTCGCTGTTTGCCGGGATCGCCCTGTCTGCCGTGGGTGAAAAGGGCGCGCCACTGGTGCGCGGGGCCGAGGCGCTGGCGCAAGTCATGCTGACGGTCACCGGCTACGTCATGCGCTTTGCCCCGTTTGCGGTGTTCGGCGCTATTTCGTCGGTCATCGCGGTGCGCGGGCTTGGCATTATCGTGACTTATGGCAAGCTGGTCGGGTCGTTCTACCTTGCCATGCTGATCTTGTGGTGCGTGCTGATCGCGGCGGGCGGGCTGTTCCTGGGGGGACGAGTGTTCACGCTGGTTCGCTATATCCGCGAGCCGCTGCTGCTGGCCTATTCCACCGCCAGTTCCGAAGCCGCGCTGCCCAAGCTGTTCGAACAGCTTGACCGGTTTGGCGTACCACGCCGCATTTCCGGCTTCGTGCTGCCGCTGGGCTACAGCTTCAACCTTGACGGGTCGATGATCTATACCAGTTTTGCTGCCCTGTTCATCGCGCAGGCTTATGGCATCGACTTGCCGATCAGCGCGCAGATCGTGATGCTGCTGACGCTGATGGTCACGTCAAAGGGCATTGCCGGGGTGCCGCGCGCCAGCCTGGTGGTGATCGCGGCTACGCTCAACCAGTTCGGCCTGCCGGTGGAAGGCATTGCGCTGGTGCTGGGCGTCGATCACTTCCTCGATATGGGGCGCAGCGCCACCAATGTTGTCGGTAATGCGGTGGCCACCTCGGTCGTCACCAAATGGGAAGGCATGTTGCAACCGCCACTGGACCCGGACGCCGAACCGCTGCACGCACCATCGCACACGGCGGCGGATGGCCGGGCAGGGTTGAATCTTGATCCGGTCAACTTCGAGAGTTGATCTTACCCTTTGTCATTCCCGCCTGCGCGGGAATGACAACTGTCGAGACTACTTTGCCGTTTTGGTCGGGGCCAGTTCAATCGGGGTGAAGCTGCCTAATCCGCATGATCCGCGATTGATCGGCCCGCCGTTGGTGACGATCACCGTGATGATGTCCACGTTGCAAAGCTGGGTCTGCGACGTGGCATAGGAAAACGCGCGTTCGAAGCCCAGGCCATTGCAGCGGCGGGGCAGGGTGTTACGATACCAGCGGTTGGCGCCGGTGCGGAAATCGATGGTCCAGTCGTCGCGCACCACGCTTTCGCGGATGGTGGCAAGTGGCACGCAATTGACCGCTTCGCCCACCACTTTGGCGGCAGGAACATCGCTGCGGCGGCCATCGTTGCCCTTACGCTCTTGCGCGGCGCATCCGGCCAGCGCCAGCGATGCGATAATGCACAGGGTCGGAGTCATGCGCTTCATGCCTTGCTCTCCTTCTTGCGGGTCGCCGGCTTCTTTGCTTCCGTTGCCGGTTTCGCCCCCTTTTCCAGAACCTTGGCCTTGAACGCGCAAAGGTCAACCACCGGGCAGTGCCAGCATTCGGGCGTGCGCGCCTTGCAGATATAGCGCCCGTGCAGAATGAGCCAGTGATGCGCGCCCACCCGGAAGGGCTGGGGGACTTTCTTCTCCAGTCCCCTTTCAACGGCCAGCGGCGTCTTCCCCTTCGCCATGCCGGTGCGATTGCCGACGCGGAAGATATGGGTGTCCACGGCAAAGGTTTCCGCGCCGAACGCGCAGTTCATCACCACGTTGGCGGTCTTGCGGCCCACGCCCGGCAACAGGGTCAGCGCATCACGATCGGCCGGAACCTCGCCCCCATGCTCACGCACCAGGATTTCGGCCATGGCCATCACGTTCCTGGCTTTGGAATTGAACAGGCCGATGGTCTTGATGTGCTCTTTCAAGCCCTCTTCGCCCAGATCGATCATGTCCTGCGGGGTTTTGACGAAGGCAAACAGCTTGCGCGTGGCCTTGTTCACGCCCACGTCGGTCGCCTGTGCCGACAGCGTGACCGCCACCAGCAACTGATAGACATTGCCGAATTCCAGTTCCGTTTCGGGCGAGGGGTTAGCCTCTGCCAGACGGCGGAAGAATTCGAAAACGTCGGCAACCTTCATATCACAGGCCGAGCACTTCGGGCATGGTGTAACGGCCCGGTGCCTTGTCCAGCAGCCATTCGGCAGCGCGGATCGCCCCCTTGGCAAAGATGCCACGGTTTTCGGCCAGATGGGAAAAGGTCAGCCGTTCATTGTCGGCCAGGAAATGCACCGAATGGTCGCCCGCAACGCTGCCCCCGCGCAATGCGGCAAAGCCGATGGTGCCAGCCTGACGCGCGCCGGTAATGCCATCACGTCCGCGTACCGCTTCATCGGCCAGATCAACCCCGCGCCCCTTGGCCGCCGCTTCGCCAAGCAGCAGCGCGGTGCCCGATGGCGCGTCCACCTTCATGCGGTGGTGGGTTTCGACAATCTCGATGTCCCAGTCATCGCCCAGCCGCGCGGCGGCTTCGCGCACCAGATGGGACAGCAGGGTGACGCCCAGCGAGGTATTGCCGGTTTGCAGCACGGGGATGCTGACCATTGCCGCGTCGATCAGCCAGTGGTGGCGCTCTTCCAGACCAGTGGTGCCGATCACGATGGGCTTGCCCGCCGAAATCGCGGCATCAAGGTTGAATTCCAGCGCGGCGGGGGCGGAAAAATCGACCAGCACGTCGCTTACCTGTGCCAGTGCCAGCACATCGCCACCCTTGTCGATCCCGCCGGCATAGTCGTGCCCTGCCGCAGCTACCGCTGCCTGCAATGCGTTGCCCATGCGTCCTGCGCTGCCGATAATTCCGATTCTTGCCATTGCCTGTCCCTTTACCGGCGTGCTTCATGGTCGGGATGAGACGCCCACGCAATATCGTCATTCTTACCGGTGCGGGAATTTCCGCCGAATCCGGCATCGACACCTTTCGCGGGGCGGGCGGCCTGTGGGAGAATCACCGGGTGGAGGATGTTGCAACGCCCGATGCCTTCGCCCGCGATCCCGAACTGGTGCTGCGCTTCTATGACATGCGGCGCGAAGCGATCCAGACGCGCGAACCCAATGCCGCGCATATTGCGCTGGCACGTCTGGACCGGGAATGGGCCGCGCGCAGTGGCGGCGGCGAAGTGCTGATCGTCACGCAGAACGTGGACGACCTGCACGAACGCGGCGGCGCGCTGAATGTCTTGCACATGCATGGCGAACACCTGAGCGTGTGGTGCGGGGCTTGTGATGAACGGCACCGCTGGGTCGGGGCACTGCTGCACCGCCCGCCATGCCCTGCTTGTGGCGAAGCGGCACTGCGGCCTGATATCGTGTGGTTTGGCGAAGTGCCCTATCGCATGGACGATATCTATCAGGCGCTGGCGGCGGCGGACCTGTTCGTGTCGATTGGCACGTCGGGCGCGGTCTATCCGGCGGCGGGATTCGTGCGCACCGCGCGCGAACTGGGACTACAGACGCTGGAGCTGAATCTTGAGCGTTCCCAAGGCTCTGCCTGGTTCGAGGAAACCCGGCTTGGCCCGGCGACACAGATCGTGCCTGAATGGGTGGAAGAATTATTGCGCTAAATTGTTGCAGCCCCGGCATTCCGGGTCTTTGGCGATGCGCATGGTGCGCAGGCCGGGCTTCAATCCGTCGAACACATGCAACTGGCCCCATTGCGGGTCGCCCAGCGTGCTGACACCCTCCAGCAGCACGCGCAGTGCGGCCATGGCGCCAAACGCGCCCATGGTGCCTACCATGGCCCCCAGCACGCCCTGATCGGCGCAAGTGTCGCAATCTTCGGCGTCGAAAGCATCGCCCACAAAACAGCGATAACAGGCGTGTCCGGGGCGGTGTCCGGCGAAATTTGCCACTTGTCCCTGAAAGCGACCTAAAGCGACACTAACGACCGCGACCCCGGTCTGGACGGCTGCGTCCGACACCGCAAGGCGCGTGGCGAAGTTGTCGCATCCGTCCAGCACCAGATCGGCCCCGGCGATCAGCGCGGCGGCATTGTCCTGCCCGATGCGGATGACATGCGCGTCGACTTCCAGCAGCGGATCGAAGCGCGCCACCCATGCCGCTGCGGCCTCCGCCTTGGGCGTGCCGATGTCCGCTTCGGTATAGATGGTCTGGCGTTGCAGGTTTGATGCTTCGACCACATCGTCGTCGATCAGCGTCAGTTTGCCGACGCCAGCGCCCGCCAGATATTGCAGCGCGGGAGATCCTACGCCGCCCATGCCAACCAGCACCACATGGGCCGCCGCCAGCTTTGCTTGCCCCACCGCGCCAACTTCGGGAAGGACGATGTGGCGGGCAAAGCGGTTGAGGCGGTCAGGAGTCATGGGCGCTGGAGTCATGTAGGGCATCTAGATGCAAAATGCTCCGAAGGCGAGATGGCTCACCTTCGGGGCATGTTTGTGCATAAGTCCGGCAAAACCGGGCATATCCGGTGGACAGGCTGTTCAGTCTTCCAGTTGGCGCAGCAGGGTGCGCACATCGCCGTCCATGTCGGCATCGCGGGTGCGCAGTTCTTCGATCAGGCGGACGGCGTGGATCACGGTGGAGTGATCGCGCCCGCCGAACTTGCGGCCGATTTCGGGGTAGGAGCGGGGCGTCAGCACTTTGGCCAGATACATCGCCACCTGACGCGGGCGGACGACCGCGCGGGCGCGGCGCTTGCTGGCCATTTCGGTGCGGTCGACGCGGTAGAACTGGCAGACCGTGCGCTGGATTTCATCGATGGTGATGCGGCGACGGTTGGCCGAGAGGATATCGGTAAGCTGTTCTTCGGCCAGTTGCAGCGACACCGGCTGACCGGTGAGCTGGGCATAGGCGATCAGCTTGTTCAGGCCGCCGACCAGTTCGCGCACGTTGCGGTTGATCGTGCGGGCAAGGAATTCGACCACATCAGCGGGAACCTGCGTGTTGCCGAAACGGGCAAGGCGATGTTCGAGGATCTTGCGGCGCAGTTCGATGTCGGCAGGCTGGATATCGGCGACAAGGCCCATCGACAGGCGCGAAAGCAGGCGCTGTTCAACGCCATCCAGTGCCTGCGGGGCACGGTCAGCGGCAACGACAAGACGCTTGCCCGCGCTCATCAGCGCATCGATTGTGTGCAGGAATTCTTCCTGCGTGCTGGCCTTGCCAATGATGAACTGGATGTCATCGACCAGCAGCATGTCGAACCCGCGCAGGCGCGCCTTGAATTCGATCATCTCGTTCGAGCGCATGGCCTGAACGAATTCGATCATGAAGCGTTCGGCCGAGCAGTAGAAGATGCGCGCGCCGGGCTTGTTGGCGGCAAAGGCGTGGCCGATGGCGTGCAACAGGTGGGTCTTGCCCTGACCGGTCGAGCCTTTGAGGTAGAGCGGCGAGAACTGCGGCGATTCGAGCGCCGCCATGCGCTGTGCCGCGTTGACCGCCAGCACATTGGCCGAACCCGACACGAATTCGGCAAAGGTCAGCGAAGGGTCGAGGCCCGACAGCGCCGAATCCGCCATGACCGGCGCCGATGCCATGTGGGCTGGAACCCGTGCAGGCACCGCAGCTTCGCCGCCTACGCGCAGATCAGGCATGGAACGACGGCGCGGATGCACGGTGATGCGCACCTGACGCACTTCGGAGCGAGCGATCTTCCATGCAAGGCTGAGGCGATCGGCAAAGCGATCAGCGACCCAGTTGGCCGAAAATTCGGTGGGCAGGAACAGGTCGAGCGTACCGGTTTCCTTGCAGAACGAGCCGAGCTGAATCGGTTTGATCCACTGGGCATGTAGCTGCGAGCCGAGGTCTTTCTTCAAACCCTGGCTGATGTCGGCCCAGTCTGCTGCCAGATCCAGCGCTTCCTGGTCCTCTATCATGGTCGTGTCTCGCCCTTTCCGGCCTGTGGTATTGCGGTCATCGGCCTGCGTCCCGGTGTGCGCTTGTGCTGCCTGAACCGGACTTACCTGAACTGAACCTGCCTGTGCTGGTGAACGCAGGAGAGCGGAAGTGTTCCCGCGCACGTCGGAAGCTTCACCCGCAGGCTGATACATTGCAGAATCGCTGGTTGAACCAGTGCCAAAATTTTCAATCTTCACGCGGCGCTGCCCCGACTGCCCAACCTGCGCGCGCTGGATAGCGCGCAGACAAAAACCCCGTCCGGCCAAGCTGGTTGCGTGGCCGGTCCTGTCCAAATCAATTTCCGTGACGACAGGCGACAGTGATTCCCGCTGCCTGTTCGCTCTGTCTATTTGCCCACAGGCCCCTTGCGCAAGCGGGGTGGCAGCAAAAAAACTGAAATAAATGCTCTTGACTCGCCAAGGCCCGCAGGAATTCATCAAGATATTGAAAAGAAATGATTTTTACTTATCGGCGATGCGAATCGCGTAGTTTCCGTGACTTGCTGCGACTGCACAATGTCACAATCGCGCCAAAGTCCTTACGAACTGGCGCGTCTGTGCAATAAAGATGCAGCAGAAACGAAAATGGCCGGCGAAAGCACCGCCGGCCATTTTCGTGATTTTGCCCTGATCGATCCGTAGAACCACTCAATCAAGAGCGGCCCAGCCGAATCGGGTCAGCGAATCAAAGCGCAGCAACGCGCTTCGACAGGCGCGACATTTTGCGCGCGACAGTGTTTTTGTGGAGCACGCCACGGGCAACGCCACGAGCCAGTTCAGGCTGTGCAGCCTTGAGCGCTTCGGCAGCTTCCGTCTTGTCGCCACCGGCCAGTGCGGATTCGACCTTCTTGACGAAAGTGCGGATGCGCGAAAGGCGGTTGCCGTTGATTGCGGCGCGAGTTTCGTTGCGGCGGATGCGCTTGCGGGCTTGCGGCGTGTTGGCCATGGTTTCCTGTTTCTCGTCCTCTGGCGGGCCGACATAACGGACCGCATGAAATCTCATCAGATGGCAGAATATACCACCGGAAAGCGGCGCCCTTAACGACCGGGCGGCGAATCGTCAACAGATTCGGCGCATCTCGACACGAAGACCGTCGCGCGGTTTGGGAATGGGCCAAGCCTGCCATCCAGATGACTGGCCGGGCTGCAGAACCACTTCATACCGTGTCAGGATATGACTGACCAGCAGCTTTACCTGCATATAGGCAAAGTGCAGCCCAAGACACATGTGCGCGCCGCCGCCAAAGGGCGCCCAGGCATATTTGTGGCGCGCGGCGACCTGATCTGATGTGAAGCGCAGCGGATCGAATCGGTCAGGATCGGGCCAGTGCGCCGGATCGGCATGAACGGCGGCGGGACTGATGCCGACAGGCGTGCCTGCCGGAATGCGATAGCCGCCAAAGGTGAAATCGCGCAAAGCCCGGCGCGGCATGTTGGGCACCGGCGGCATGAAGCGCAGCGCTTCCTTGAAGGCCATTTCGGTTAGTTCCATCCGACCGAGGTCTTCATAGGCAAGCGGCAGGCCATCGCCCCCGGTCACGGCGCGGGCTTCGGCACGCAGGCGATCCTGCCAGCCGGGATTTTCCGCCAGTTGCCAGAACAGCACCGTGGCCGAACTGGTGATGGTGTCGTGTGCCGCCATCATCAGGAAGATCATGTGATCGACCACCACGTCTTCGGGCAAGAGCGAACCGTCATCACGAGTGGCGAGCGCAAACTGGCTGAACATATCCTGCCCCGGATGGGCGCGGCGTTCGCGCACCAGCCTGCCGAAATAATCGACCATTAACCGGCGTCCGGCAACGCCCTTGCCCATCTTGGTGAAAGGCAGCGGGCGGCGCACAACCCCGACCGAGGCCTGCACCATATCGACAAACGCCTTGTTCAGCGCGTCCGCCTCTGGCCCTAGGGGCAGGCCGAGGAAGCTGGCGGCGGCAGTGTCTAGGGTCAGCGCCTTGATCGCGTCGTAAAAGCGCATGGGACCGCCCCAGCGGTCAACCGCAGTGGCGATGCCGGTGTTGAGCACGTTGCAATAGGCGCGCATCGGTTCGGGCTTGAACGCGATCGACAGGGCACGGCGATCAATCCGGTGCGCGTCGAAATCCATCAGCATCAGCCCGCGCGGGAACAGCAGGTTCAGCACCGGACCCCAGCCCTGTTCGTTGGAGAACAGCTTGTCCCGGTCGAATAGCACCAGTTCGTTGGCATCCGCGCCAATCAGGTTCACCCCGCGCCGCCCGAAGCTGCGCGTGCGGAACACCGGACCATAAGTTTCGACCATGCGCCGCTGGAAGCCCAAGGGATCGGCCAGTTGCATCATCGTGGTGCCCAGCACAGGCCAGCCATCTTCGCCGGGAATGTGATCCAGCTTGTGATCGCCGCCAAGGCGAACCCAGTGCGGATTCGCGCCCTCGGTGTGCAGATCGGCTTTCAGATCGGGCGCGATACTGGCCATGATGTCTCCCGGCATTGTGATTTAACCGGGCAATTAACACGCTTGTCAGCAGAGGCCAAGAGGGATCATATCCAGCCGGCCAGTTCCTGCCGGACCAGTGCTTCGATCAAGTCCATGCCGGTATCGCGCGCGTTCAGGCATTCCAGCGCGGCAAAGTGGGTGCCGCCAGCGGCGACGAAATCATCCCGCCCGCGAATGGCCAGCTCTTCCAGCGTTTCAAGGCAATCGGCGGAGAAGCCCGGCGCGGCAATGGCAACACGGCGCACATCGGTCTTGGGCAGCGCGGTCAACACGGCGTCGGTGGCCGGCTCCAGCCACTTGGCCTTGCCAAAGCGCGACTGGAATGAAGTTTCGATACGCAAGGCGGCGTGGCTGGCGGCAAAGCGTTCTGTCAGCAGCCGCGAGGTCTTGTAGCAGTGGCAGTGATAGGGATCGCCCAAGTGCAACGTGCGTTCGGGCATGCCGTGGTAGCTGAGCAGGAGCAGATCGGGCGTGAAATCGAGCGCGGCGATCTGGCGGGCAAGATCGGTATGGAGCGCCGCGATATAGGCCGGATGATCGTGATAGGCAGGCAGGGTGCGCAGGGCGGGCAGGCGGCGGCGCGCCTTGATCCAGTCGGCCACGGCATCCAGTGCCGACGCCGTGGTTGCGCCCGAATAGTGCGGGTAGAGCGGAGCGATGAGGATGCGTTCGCAACCCATGGCCAGCAGCGCGTCAAGTTCCTTGTCCATGGCGGGCGACTGGTAACGCATGGCATGGCGGACGATGGCCGTATCGCCCAGCCGGGCCTGAAGCGCGCGGGCCTGCGCGGCGGTGATCGCGGCAAGGGGGGAGCCTTCGTCGGTCCAGACCTGACCATAGGCGTGAGCAGACTTTTTGGGCCGGGTGTTGAGGATGATGCCGCGCAGGATTGGCTGCCAGACCAGCGCGGGGATTTCCACCACCCGGCGATCTGACAGGAACTGTTTGAGATAGCGCTTTACCGCTGGCGCATCGGGTGCATCGGGCGTGCCGAGGTTGACCAGCAGTACGCCGACCTTGCCGGTGAGGATTTGGGGGTGGTCGGCAGGGCGTTCCATCAAAGACCTTCGGATATCAGGGGCAGGCGGCGGAAACGCACGCCCGTGGCAGAAAACAGCGCGTTGGCAATGGCGGGTGCGACCGCCACCATGCCCAGTTCGCCGGGGTCGAACGGGTCTTCGTTGCTGTCGGCAAAGGCAATATCGACTTTGGGGCAATCGGCCAGCAGCGGCAGGCCAAGTTGTGACAGGCGCCCGGCCAGTGGCCGCCCTTTGGCGTAGCCGCTGGACCCGCCGACGGCGTGGGCAAGGCCGAACATCAGCCCGCCTTCGATCTGCTGGCGAGCGATGTCCATGTTCACGATGCGGCCGATATCGACATAAGCGGACAGGCGTTCGACGCGGACCACGCCTGCTTCCTGCCGGGCGGTGGCGACGACCGCGATCAGGCCTTTGCGGGTGATCTTGCCAGTGGTGGTCAGTGTCAACTGGTGGCAGGCGATGCCTTGGCCCGATGCATCCAGCCCGCCGCCCCACTGTGCCAGCCGCGCCACGCCGGACAGGCATGCAACAAGGCGCGGCTCGCCTTCAAGCATACCGATGCGGAATGACAGCGGTTCCTTGCCCGCCTTGTGCGCCAGTTCATCGACGAAACTTTCGGTGAAGAACGCGGTGTAGCCGTGGGCCTGCCCGCGAAAGCGCGCGGTGGGCAGGGGCAGCGCGACGGGGACGTGATCGACCGCCTTTTCGGGAATGCGATAGAGCGGCATTGCGCCTTCGCAGGCCATCGGATCAGCCTGATCCTGAAGGTCCAGCGCGTCGCGGATGCCTTGTCCATCCAGCAGGCGCGCGCCCGATTCGAGCGCGGTGGCGGGTAGAGCCAGCCGCGCGCGCCAGCCCAGCGCGCGGGTCTTGTCCGGACTTAGCGCGCCCTCCAACATGGCCGAAACCGGCGTGCGGGGTGCGCTTGCCAGCGATTCCTGCCAGCGCGAATAGGTAAGCTGAACGGGCTTTGCCAACGTCACGGCAAGGGTGGTGACTTCGGCGGCGATGCGCGTGTCTAGCCGGGCATCGAAGCTGCCGCCAGCATGCATCGGATAGACGATCACATCATGGCGGGACAGGCCAGCGGCGCGCGCGGCGGCGCGGCGGGCCTGTTCGGGGGCTTGCGTTGCCAGCCACAGCTCCAGCTTGCCGTGGCGCAGGCGGGCGGTGGCGCTGGCGGTTTCCAACGGGGCATGGAAGGCCGCTTCCACATCGTAGCGGGCGGAAAGTTCGGGCTTTTCCAGCAGGGCGTCGGGATCGCCTTCGGCCCAGAGGCGCGTGGCGTTGCCCTTGGTCAGCGCGGTGTCCAGGGCGACCAGCACCTTTTCGCTGTCGGCAATGGGGCCATCGGCATTGAAGCGCGGTTCCATGGCGCGCACCGCCTTGTCAGCTGCGTGCCATGTGGTGGCGGCAGCAGCCAGCCAGCGTTTGGCGCGTACCACACCGACAAGGCCGCGCACACGGGCGGCGGCCTGTTTGTCATAGCTGGTAAGCAGGCTGGCTCCTTGCGGGCCGTGGGCGATGGCGACGAAAACCATGTCGGGAAGGCGCACGTCGCCCGCGAAGGTGAAGCTGCCGTCGACTTTGGCGGGAAGGTCCAGCCGGGGGCGGCGGGCGGGCGCGCTTTCGGGGAACTGGCCGGGGCGTTCACGCGGGGGTTCTGAGCGCAGGACAGGGACCGAGGGCGGATCGTAATCCACCGCGCTGTCGAGCAATTGCGCGAAAGACAGGTGATTCCTGTTGTGGCTGACCACGCCGTCGCGCACGATGCATTCTTCCCAGCCCACGTTCCACCGGTCTGCTGCGGCCTGCGCCATCATCGCGCGCAGGGCCGCGCCCGCTTCGCGCAACGGAGCTTCGAATGCGGCAAGCGCGGTGCCGTCTGCCGTCATCATCAAGGGCGCGCGTTCGGCATGAAGACGTGCGAGCGTGCCGCCGGGGTCTTCGCCCAGCGACGCGAAAGCGGGCATCCACAGCGGCGCCCAGCGTGCCGACAGCACTGCATCGGCATAAGCAGGGCTGATCGGCGCGGCTTCCACCGCCACACGCCGCCAGTCAGCCCCGGCTTCATCCGCCACGATCTGCGCGACCAGCGTGGTAATGCCCTGTCCCATTTCGCAGAACGGGACCGCCACGGTCAGTATGCAGTCCTTGCCGCCTTTGGCCCGCCCCACTTTAAGGAAGGCGTCAACGACGTGTTCGTCCTTGCCCGCCTGCAGCGGCACGGCATGGCGGCGCGGGATCAGCGGAAAGGCGATCAGCAGCGCGCCGCCGACGCCTGCGCCCACCAGCAACCCTCGCCGCGTCAGCCGCATCGGCGTCAGCGCTTTGCGTCAAGCCACGCGAGCACGGCCCGCGCGATGGACAGGAAGGCTTCGGCCTGCGGACTGTCACCAGCAGCGGGCGGGTTGCCCGCGTCGCTGTCGCGGCGGATCGACAGGTCGAGCGGAACGCGGCCAAGGAAGGGCAGGCCCATGGTCTTGGCCGCCGCTTCTGCGCCGCCGCAGCCGAAGGGATCGCTTTCCTCACCGCAATGGGGGCACAGATAGCCGGACATATTCTCGACCATGCCGATCAGCGGCACCTGCCCCTGTTCGAACAGGCCGATGGCACGGGTGGCGTCCATCAGCGCCAGATCCTGCGGGGTGGAAACGATCACCGCGCCCGCCGGTTTGTGCTTGGCCAGCATGGTCAACTGTACGTCGCCGGTGCCGGGTGGCAGATCGACCACGATGATTTCGGTGTCGCCCCAGTGCGCATCGATCAACTGGCCCAGCGCATTGCCCGCCATCGGCCCGCGCCATGCGATCGCCTGCCCCGGCTGGACCAGATGGCCCATCGACAGCATCGGCACACCATAGGGCGACGCGATGGGGTGCATCTTGTTGCCTTCGGCTTCCGGCTTGCGGCCTTCGGTCATCAGCAGGCGTGGCTGTGATGGGCCATAGATGTCGGCATCGACTAGCCCGACCTTGCGGCCAAGGCGCGCCATGGCGACCGCCAGATTGGCTGAAAGCGTGGATTTGCCTACGCCGCCCTTGCCCGATCCGACTGCGATGATGACCCGCGCCTTGCGTTCGGCGGTCATGCCCAGCCGCACTTCGGCCACGCCGGCCTTACGCGCCGCATCACGCACGGCCATTTCCAGCTTGTCCCGGTCCAGCCGTTCCAGCCCACCCACATCCAGCATGATCGTGGCTGTGCCATCGGCCAGTTTCAGCGATTGCAGCCGGTCTACCGCCACGGTGTTCAGCGCATCGCGCAGCGCCTGTTCTTCGATGCTCACGTCAATTCCCTGTTTCGGTCGCGAACGGACCATTCGCTTGTGCCCTAGCAGATGAATTTTGGGGAAAGGACACTGTTTTTCGCGCAAAGCGTTCCTATAACACTTCTCATGACTGAAATGGGCGGATGGATCGCACGAGGACTGTTTGGGCGAATGGGCCGGAACACGGGCCTTTTCATGACCGGCAGGAAAAGCCCCTGGGGGGGCGGATCAGGTGGAACTGGATCGGGCGGGAACGAACCGCCTGCTTCGGGTTCTGGCGGTGAAGGCGGCGATGGCACGCCACCCCCTGCCAGCGACGGCCCGCGCAATCCGTGGTTGCCGCCGCAATCGGCTGGCGATCCGCAGCGGCGCGGTCCCAACATCGAAGATATCTTCAAGGCACGCGGCAAGGGCCGTCCCGGAGGCGGTGGTGGTGGCGGTCCGCGCGGCCCGCAGATACCGCGCCTGCCGCAGCGACCTGATGGCAAATCGTGGGCACCGGTGGGTATCGCGCTGATCGTGGCGATGTGGCTCGGCTCATCAATGGTCCACCGCATTTCGCCTCAGGAAAAGGGCATAGTCACCACGTTCGGATCGTATTCGCGCACTCTGGATTCGGGCATGGCACTGACCATGCCGTGGCCGATCCAGTCGGTCAGCGTGACCGACGTGACATCAATCCGCCGCGAATCGATTCCCGAAGGCGATGGCGAGAAGCTGATGCTGACGGGCGATCAGAATCTGGTCGATCTGACCTATCTGGTGCGCTGGACGATCAAGGATCTGAAGCTTTATTCCTTCCAGCTTGCCGATCCCGACCAGACCGTGCGCGAAGTGGCCGAAGCCGCGATGCGCCAGTCGATTGCCGAAGTGACTCTGAACGACGCGATGGGCTCGGGCCGTCAGCAGATTGAACAGAACGTACGCGAACGCATGCAGCGGGTGCTGGATGCCTATCGTTCGGGCGTGGCAATTCAGGGCGTGGACATCAAGAAGACCGATCCCCCGGCCAAGGTGGTGGATGCCTTCAAGGGTGTGCTGGCCGCCCAGCAGGATGCGCAGAGCGAGATCAACCGGGCGCAGGCCTGGGCACAGCAGCTTACCGCCCGCGCACAGGGTGAGGCGACCGCATTCGACAAGGTGTATGAACAATACAAGATGTCGCCCGAAGTCACGCGCCGCCGCATGTATTATGAAACGATGGAGCGCGTGTTGAGCCAGACCGACAAGGTCATTCTCGAATCGAACAACGTGCAGTCCTATCTGCCGTTGCCCGAAATGAAGCGTACCCAGCCCAAGCAGCCGGAAGGGGGCAACTGACATGACCTTCCTGCAAACACTGTGGAATGACCACAAGGTCGCGATCATCGCAGCAGGCGTGGCGCTGGTGGCGGCGGGAAGCTGCCTGAAAGTGGTGGATGAAAAGACGCAGGCCGTCGTCGTCCGACTGGGCCAGCCCGATCGCGTCATCAACCGCTTCAAGCCCAATGCCGATTTCGGCCAGACCGGAGCGGGCATCGTCTGGCGCATCCCGTTCATGGAACAGGTGGTCGAGGTGGACAAGCGCATCCTCGATCTGGATATGGAGCGCCAGCAGGTGCTTTCAGCGGACCAGCGCCGCCTTGAAGTGGATGCCTTTGCGCGGTTCCGCATTATCGATCCGGTGCGGATGGTGCAGACGGCGGGCACGACAGCGCGCGTGGCCGAACAGCTTCAGCCGATCATGAATTCGGCTCTGCGGCAGGAACTGGGCAAGCGCAGCTTCGGATCACTACTGACCGCTGATCGCGGCAAGGCAATGGAACAGATCCGGCAGGGATTGGACCGCGAAGCGCGCGAATATGGTGCTCAGGTCATCGACGTGCGGATCAAGCGGGCCGACCTTCCCGAAGGCACACCGCTGGATTCAGCCTTTACCCGCATGGCCACCGCACGCGAACAGGAAGCGGCCACGATCCGCGCACAAGGGCAGAAGCAGGCGCAGATCATCCGCGCCACAGCAGAGGCGACGGCAGCCAAGACTTATGCCGACAGTTTCGGCAAAGACCCCAGCTTCTACGATTTCTATCGCGCGATGCAGAGTTATGACGCAACTTTCGCGCAGAAGGGATCGAGTACGTCCGTCGTGCTTTCTCCTGATAACGAATACCTCAAGCAGTTTCGGGGCAAGTAAGCCCGGCGCTGTTTCGGGGCTATGAACGCAAGCGAACGTCGCCATTCAATGTCCGTTCAGGCAAAACGGCGTGAACAGGCGGCGGGGGAAGTCAAAGGCGCCTGTTGCGGCGCATCGACCATTAAAGAGGACCAGGCCACGTGCGATATGCTTATGGTGTGACTTCGGCGCTGCTGCTCGCTGGCAGCGCACTGACCCTGGTAACAGGTTTTCCGGCAGGCGCGCAGGTTGCGCAGAACGACCATTCCGAAATGCAGAGCGTTGTGCCGCGCGCGGGCGCGCCGTCCAGCTTTGCCGACCTGACGGAGCAGCTTCAGCCCGCCGTGGTCAACATCTCTACCCGCCAGCGGGTAAAGGTGCAGAACAACAACCCGTTTGCCGGCACGCCCTTTGCCGACATGTTCGGCGGCGGTGGCAATGGCCCGCAAACGCGCGAGGCACAGTCGCTGGGTTCGGGCTTCATCATCTCTGCCGATGGTTACGTGGTCACCAACAATCACGTCATCACGGCTGACGGGCAGGGCGAGGTCGAATCGATCACCGTTACCACGCCGGATGGCACCGAATATCCGGCCAAGCTGGTGGGCAAGGA